>CAZSXX010000052.1:0-17120 GCA_964611245.1 uncultured Verrucomicrobiota bacterium
ACGACGCTGGAGACGCATTTGAAGGGGTGGCTGGCGGCGCAGTTTTCGCCGGAGTCGGCGAATCTGGCGCGGTTGCTGTTCCTCTTTTTTGGGCTGGGGGCGGTGTCATGGCTGACGATGGCGCGGATTGTGCGAGGGCAGGTGCTGGGGATCCGGAACCGGAGTTTTGTGGACGCGAGCCGGGCGATGGGGGCGAGCCACGCGCGGATTCTGTTCCGGCATATCCTGCCCAATGTGTATGGGGTGATCATCGTGTATGTGACGCTGACGATCCCGTCGGTGATTTTGTATGAATCGTTCCTGAGCTACCTTGGGCTGGGCATCCAGGCGCCGCAGGCCAGCCTGGGATCCCTGCTGGCGCAGGGGGCGGCGCAGATCAACCCGATCCGGGTGTATTGGTGGATCATCGCGTTTCCGGCGGCGGTGCTGGTGTCGATGTTGCTGGCGCTCAATTTGACCGGGGACGGGCTGCGGGACGCGTTCGACCCCCGTGGGGATGTGCGGAGCTGAGGTGGGCCATGGTCAGGCTAGGCGCTGGGCGAGCCAGCGGCAGTTGAGGGCTTTTTCGACGAGGTCGTGGGGGATGTAATAGTATTGGTTGGAGGCTTCGAAGCCGATTTGGGAGTCGCGGCTTTGGAGGGAATGGAGGCGGACGGCGAGCTGGAGCTCGCGCTGGATGGCCTGGCGCATGGCTTGGGAATCGGCGGATTTGCGGGCGGCGACGAAGCGGGTCTGCTGGGCGACGCTGGCGAAATGGATGGCGGCGGCGGCGGCGAAGCGGGCTTCCTCGGCGAGGGAGGCGGAGGGGTTCGGAATGGCGGCGCGGAGGTTGGCGAGGGCTGCCTCGAAACCGTCGGCGACCTTCTCGAGCTGGGAGATGAAGACGGGGACGGGATAGGGCCCGCGCCAGGCGTCGAGGTCGTCGTAGGGAATGCCAACCATGGTGGCCCGGTAGCCGGTGGGGAGGGGCCAGAGTGGGTTGGCGGGGCCCATTTGGAGGGGGGCGTTGTAAACAAGGCCGCCATCGAAGGGGAACTCGCGGAACGCGGCGCTGAGGGCGGTCCAAAATTCAACCGCGGCGGATGCGGCCTTGCCGTGCCGGCGGAGGGCGAGGGATTCGAGGGAGCCGCCGGCGCTGATTTCGGCGACGGCGTCCATGTTCGGTGAGGGCCTGCCGCCGAGGGTCCAGCCGAGCATGAGGTCCTCGACGCCGGCGGCGCGGAGGCCGCGGATGTGGCGCGCGATGTTTTCGAGGACGGGGATGAAGGGGACGGCGGAGAGTTCCCAGGTGTTGCCGGTCTGGATTTTGGCGGTGACGCGGAGGCCGCGCTGGCGGGCGAGGGTCCAATGGCGCAAGGCGCGGGGCCCGGGGCCGATGGAGCTCAGGGAGTATTCGCCGACGGTGGTCTTGACGCCGCCGCGCTCGATGGGGAGGGACCACTCGCTGACGCTCATCAATTGGACCTGCCTGGGGAGGCGTTCGATGATCTCCGGGGCCCAGGAGTCGTGCCAGCCCCAATCCCAGGCGAGGAGGCGCTGGGGGCCGCCCGCGGCGCGAATGCCGTCGTGGAAGGTGGTGTTCACTTCGGCGATGACCTCGGCGGGGGTGCGGGATTTGCAGCGGGGGCAGCCGCCGCCGCCGTTGTGGGACCAGCAATTGGAGAGGTTCTCCGAGGCTGAGATGGTGAAGAAGCCGCCGAGGCCGGGAACGTCCCGGCAAAGGCTGGCGATGGCGGAGCGGAGGGCGTCGCGGACATCGGGGGCGCTGGTGCAAACGGCCGCGAAATCACCCTCCAGGACGCCGCGCCAGTCCGGATGGTTGGTGAAATGGAGGGAGGTGGCGGGGAGGGAGCGGGGCTCGTTCAGGTAGAGGAAGATTTGGATGCCATGGCGGGCGGCGCGGGCGGCCAGGGAGCGGAGGGCGGCCTTGCGTTTCTCGATGTGGCTCTCGGGGGCCCATGGGATGGGGGCGAGGCGGGAGAGGACGCCCTGGAGCCAAACGGCGTTGACGCCGGAGGCGGCGAGGCGGGCGAGGTAGCCGTCCGGGTAGGGATCGAGGGCGGGGTCGAGCAGGGGATCGCCGTAGAGCGCGAAATACGAGTAGCCGAGGCGCAGGCCGGGGGAGGATTGGCGGCGGGAGGCGGGCGGGGGCTTGCTCAGGGTCTTGACGAACGAGAACAAGGGGTCTTTGCCCTCGAGGGCGCCGGCGGGGTAGAGTTCCTTGACGGTGGCCTTGATCTCGCGGGCGCGGGCGGCTTCGGTGGGGGTGGGGGCGCGCCAGCGGAGGGGATCGCATTTCGGCTTGAGGAGGCCGAGCTTCACGAAGAAGAAATCGTCCTCGCGCAGGGTGTAGGCGAGCTCCTCGGCGGTCCAGCCGAGGAGGTCGAGCAGTTGGGCGTAGGGGAGGAGATGCCAGTTGCGGCGGATGATGGTGAGGCCGGCGCGGCGCAAGTCGCCGGGGGTTAGGCCGCGCGCGGGCTCCAAGCCCATGCTGAGGGCCATCGCGCGGATGTCCTTGGGGCGGGCGCCGAGGACCGAGGCGAGGCGGCGCGCGGGAACCAAGGCCCAGTTGCGCCAGACGAAGGCGTGGAGGGGGCTGGGGAACCAATCGGCCTGGAGGGCGGCCGGGGCGCCGCCCATGGGGAGCGAGGCGGTGTTGTCGGAGGCCCAGAGACGCGGGCGGACGCCGACGGACGCCGAGACGAGGGAGGCGAGCGCGGCCGAGAGGAAGGCGCGGCGCGGAAGCATGGGGAGGGATGGGCCGAGGGAGGGCGGGATTTTGGGGCGGCTTGGCATGGCCCATTGGTAGCCGAGCGCGGAAAAAACCGCAATGAACGGAGCCGATTGCCTCGCGACGGGCAACCTGCTTCCATAGGGGGATGAGACGATGGCTTCCTTACGCCGCACTGCTTTTGTTGCTGACGGCTGTTCCCGGGCGGGGCGCGGAAATTGAGGCGATTGACCGGTATTGCCGGAAGGCGCTGGTGGATTGGGAGGTCCCAGGGTTTGCGATCGCGATTGTGCGGGATGGGGAGGTGGTGATGGCGCGGGGGTACGGGGTGCGCGAGGTGGACAAGCCGGAGCGGGTGACGGAGCGGACGCTGTTCGCGATCGCGTCGAACACGAAGGCGTTCACGGCGGCGGGGCTGGCCATCCTGGCGCAGCGGAAGAAGGTGAATTGGGAGGACCGGGTGGACCAACATTTGCCGTGGTTCCGCGTTTTTGACGACCCGTGGATCAGCCATGAGGCGAGGGTGGACGATTTGCTGTGCCACCGGATGGGATTCCGGACGTTTGGCGGGGACTTGATTTGGTGGAACACGGGTTACGCGGCGCGGGAGGTGGTGGAGCGGGCGCGGTTTTTGAAGCCGCAATTCGGGTTCCGGCGCGGGTATGGCTATTCCAACATCGCGTACATCGCGGCGGGGGAGGTGATCTTGAGCGCGAGCGGGCAGACGTGGCGGGAGTTCATGCGCGGGGAAATCCTGGGGCCGCTGGGGATGACGGACACCGCTCTGTCCGTGGGGGAGCTGGCCGGACGCGCGGATGTGGCGACGCCGCATGGATTGGACGAGGAGGGGAAACCGTATCCGATCGCGTGGCAGGCGTGGGACAGCACGCTGGCGGCGGGCGGGATCATTTCGAGCGCGGCGGATTTGGCGCAGTGGCTGCGGCTGCAACTGAACCAGGGGGAGCTTGGGGGGCGTGTTTATTGGACGCCGGCGCCGGCGTGGAAGATGTGGAGCCTGCACACGCCGTTGCCGTTCACGGCGGCGGGGGTGACGAACGAGCCGAGCTTTTCGCTGAACGGGGCGGGGCTCGGGTGGTTCCTGGCGGATTACCGGGGGGAATTCATCGCGCGGCATGGGGGCGCGTATGACGGGATGTTCTCGCAGACGGTGATGGCGCCGAAGAGGAAGCTGGGGATTGTGGTGTTGAGCAACGGGATGACCGGGCTGCCGGGGTCGGTGGCGAATTTCGCGTTGGACGAACACCTGGGGCAGCATGAGCGGGATTGGTCGGCGGAGAACTTGAAGAAGGCGGCCGAGGCGCGGGAGAAGAAAAAGAAGTCGAACGCGGAGCAGGGGGAGAAGCGGCTGAAGAACACGAAGCCATCGCTGCCGCTGGCGAAGTACGCGGGGCGGTACGGGGGGGCGATGTACGGGGATGCGGTGGTGGGATATGAGAAGGGAAGGCTGACGCTGCAACTGCTGCCGAACCCTGAGTTGATCGCCGACCTTGCGCATTGGCAGCATGACGTGTTTGAGGTGCGATGGCGGAAGAAATTCGCGTGGTTCGGAAATGGGAAGATGCAGTTCATCCTGAACGCGCGGAGCGAGCCGAGCGAGTTCAAGATGGACGTGCCGAACGAGGATTTCTGGTTCGACGAGCTGGAGTTCAAACGACGGCCGACCCAATGAGGGCGGGCCGGTGGTTCAAATCCTGACCTTGAACGCCTCGGCTTTTTTGACGGAGCGGCAAAAGGCGGCCATGAGGCGGGGGATCGCCTCGAGGTCGCGGAGGTTGACGACTTCGACGGGGCTGTGCATGTAGCGGTTGGGGAGGCTGATCAGGGCGCTGGGGATGCCGCCGCGGGTCCAGAAAATGACGTCGGTGTCGGTGCCGCTGGAGCTGGACATGGCTTCGTGCTGGAGCTTGATTTTTTCGTCGGCGGCGACCTGCTCGAGGCGGGCGACGACCTCCGGGTGGTTGCATCCGCCATGGGTGATGGCCGGGCCATGGCCGAGCTTCACGTCGCCGTGCTGGCATTGGTTGACGGTGGGGTAATCGGTGGCGTGGGTGACATCGACGACGAGGGCGACGTCGGGCTTGAGGGAATAGGCGATCTGGCGGGCGCCAAGGAGGCCGACCTCCTCCATGATGTTGGAGACGGCGCAGACCTCGGCCTTGACGCCCTTCTTGGTGGAGCCGAGGAGGCGGAGCGTCTCGGCGACGGCGAAGGTGCCGATGCGGTTGTCGAAGGCGCGTGAAACGGCGAGGTCGTTGCGGAGCAGCTCGAATTGGTCGGCGAGGGTGATGGGGTCGCCAATCTGGACGAATTCAAGGGCCTCCTTTTTGCTGCCGGCGCCGATGTCGATGAAGAGCTCCTCCATTTTGGGGGCCTTGCGCTCGCCCTCGGTTTTGGTGAGGTGCGGGGCGACGTTGCCGACAACGCCGTTGATGGGGCCCTTGCGGGTGTGGATGACGACGCGCTGGGCCTTGGTGATGGCGGGGTCAACGCCGCCGAGCTTGCGGACGTAGATGAAGCCCTCCTTGTTGATGAAGTTGACGGTCATGCCGATTTCGTCGGCGTGGCCGGCGAGCATGATGCGGGGGGAGCCGCCCTTGTTGAAGACGGCGACGGCGTTGCCGTAGGAATCGGTGTAGGTTTCCTCCGCGAACTGTTGGACGTAATCGAGCCAGACGCGCTGGCCGCGGGCTTCGTGCCCGGAGGGGCTGGGGGTGTTCAGCAATTTTTCCAGAAATTTCAACGACTCATCTCGCATGCGGCGGGAGAGTAAACCGGGCGGGGCCCAAAGACAATGGCGCGTGAGGGCGCGGTGGCCGCTACACGTTCAGGAGGGAGCGGGCCTGGGCCATGCCGGGGGCGGGGCGGCCAAATTCGCTGGCGGTGACGCGGCCGAGGGCGACGAGGTGGCGCCAGCGGAAGGCGGCGCGCGTGGCGGCGAATTCCTCGGAAACGGTGCGGTAGAATTTCTCGGCGTGCAGGGCGCCGTCCTCGCTGATGGCGTATTGGAGCAGGGTTTGGAAGAGGGGGCGGGGGTCGAACCCGAGTTCGCCGTAGCGCTGGACGAGGGCGGCGGCCCGGGCCTGGAGGTTGCCGCGGATGGCTTCGTCGGCGTCGCGGAGGAGGGCGTCGGCGGTGGTTGACTTCACCTCGGCGAGGTGGCGTTGGTGCGGGAGCGGAAGCCAGTTGAGGAAATCGCCGCCGCGCTGGCCGCGGTCGAGGGCGACCTGGTACGCGCCGAGAATGAGGCTGGCGCAGCGGTTGCGGGGGTTGGCGACGCGGGACAGGTTCCGCCAGGCGTTGGCGGAGTCGCAGGCGTGGACGCCGATGGAATCGCCATGGACGCTGCCGATGGGTTTGCCGGAAACCTCGTCGCGGGGGGTGCGCCCGAAGTCGCGCAAGACCAGTTGATTGGCGGCCAAGGTGATGGCCTCGCCGAGCGCGTCGGGGTCGAAGCCCTCGGCGAGGGCGGCGGCGGCGGCCCCGGCGGCGGCCTCGGGAGCGCCCGCGAAAATGGTCCGGCACATCTCCTCGACCCAGGCGTCGTCGGCCTTTCGTTGGCCGAGGGGGCGGTCCAACAATTTGTGCTCCTCGAGCAGTTTGGGGAGGAGCTCGCGGGGTTGGACATCCTTCCCCGTGTGGGCCCAGCCCTCGGCCTGGACGCAATAGCGGACGGACTGGCGGAGGAGGGTGGCCGCCTGCTCCTTGCCGATCAAGCCGAGCAGATCCCACGCGCGGTAGGGGAGGACGACGCGGTGGACCTCGGTGTGGTCATGCACCGCGAATAGGACGGTGTTGAAGGCGTCCTCCGGGGCGCGGTCGGCCAGGGCGGTCAAGGTGCGCTCGGCCTGGGCGGTGTTCCGGGCGCGGACTTGGGCGCGCATTTTTTCCCCCCATGGACCTTCGCCATCCAAGGGGGCTGGATCGACGGAGCGGAGGACTTCCCTGGCGCGGCCGCCCCGTTCCTGGATTCGGTTGGTGTTGCGAAAGAGAACCTTGAAAACGGGGAGGGGCCGCGAATCGTCGGGCAGCTCCTGGGCCATGTGAAAGGCGGGGGGAGAGGGCCATCATGGTGTGGAAGCCGACGTAGTCCTCGCCGCCGAAGGTGCGGGCGTTGGCGAGGGCCGCGGCCTCGACCAAACGGCGCAATGGAACGCCGGAGCGGAGCTGGTCGACGAGCTTTGGCAGGAGGGAGGGGGCGGGGGTTTCCTGCATCAGGCAGACCAGCGGCTCAATTTCGCCGAAGGAAAGCGGAGGCGGCGCGCCGGCGGCGAGCGCGGTGGAAAAGCCGAGTTCGCTGGCGACCTCGACGCCGACGCTTGCGATGAGCATGCCGCGGCCGACATCGGCGAGGAATTCACGGCGATTATTCTGGAATGTTGGCTTCATGGGAGATCCTGGAGAAAGGAAGGGAAGGACTTCCGGCTTTTGGAGGCATAGTCCAGTGATACGCCGTTGGGGTGGGCCGTCAAGCGGCATCGGCGGCCGCCCGGCCAAAAAAAACCGGCCGGCGATTGGAGGCGCCGGCCGGCCGGGTGTTCGCTTGCAAACAAGGGAGAGTTTGAGATCCCCCCCAAATGCTGTCGCGCGAAAGATTGATTGATCAGAGGCGCACGCGGAAGAAGCGGTGGGCCTCCGCGGGGGCGGGAACGAAATGCGGGGATTGGGCGCCGGTGACCGGCTGCCAGCCGCCGCCGGCCTGGTTGAGGTCCGAGGTGGATTCGAGGGCGGCGCCGTTCCAGAGGATTTGGTAGCCGCCCGCGACGGCGCGGACGAGCAAGGGGCTGGTGGAGCCGGTGACTTCAAGGGCGCCGGAGCCTTGGATGGGGCCGGTGCCCGCGCCATAAGCGCCGTTGGGATACTCGACGCCATCGATGACGAGTCCCTTGACGGGGGCGGAGCCATCGTAGTCGAGCTGGAGGACGCCTTTGGTGGTGTTCAGGCGGTAGACGCTGTTGGGGCTGACGGCGTTGATGGAGAGGACCTGGAGGATCCCGTCGTTGACGGTGGTGTCGCCGTGGTAATTGTTCTGGGCGGGCGTGCCGTCACCGGGATAATTGCCGATGGGCTGGATGGCGATGCCTTCCTTGGTCAGGGCCAGCGTGCCGCCGTTTTCGGGGTCATCCAACAAGGCGCTGCGGATGCCGCGGGGGGTGGCGGCGCCGTTGAAGGGGACGAGGTTGGTGGAGTTGAAGCAGACGGTGAGCGTGGAGACGGTGCCGAAGGCGGTGTTGACGATCTGCGAATTGGCGTCGTTGCCGGTGAAAACATAGCCGACCTTTTGGCTGGTGCCGTTGAGGTCAATCTTGCCGCTGTTCATGAGAATGTGCCGGGCGGGGGCGTTGTTGGTGGGCGGGTAGCCGAGGGTGCCGTTGTTGGTGAGGATGATGGTGTTGCCCGAGCCGCTGTTGAGGCGGATGAAGCCGGTGAAGGAATTCGAGCCGCCGAGGATGAGGGTGTAATTGCCCCCGTTCATGTCGACGTTCTGCTGGTGGGCGACGCCCTGGGAGGTGGTCGCGTTTGGCCCGCCGTCGGTGATTTGGCCATTGAAGAGATAGACGCCGCCATCGGCGCGCTGGATTTTCAGGACGGCGCGCTTGTAAACCGAGCTGTTCAGGATGGTCCCGAAGCCCTCCGGCGGGGGGTACTGGAGGCCGTTGTCGTCGCCGTTGTTGTCGAAGACGCCACCGGTGAGGTTGAGGCGGCCGGAGGTGGCGGTGCGCAGAACTTGCCCATCCGCCGGGCGGGTGTTGACGGCGCCGTCGTTGACCGTGCCGATTTTGACGGTGGCGCCGGGGTCGATGGCCTCGATGTTGCCGACGGCGTAGGAGGAGCCGGAGGTGGCGACGCCGACCGCTTTGAGGACGAGGGTGCCGGAGCGCACGTACGTGCCGCCGGTGAAGGTGTTGGCGGCGCCGGTGGTGGCGTCACCCTCGAGCGTCAGGACGGAGGAGCCCATGACGGTGACGCGGGTGTCGCCGGCGATGCTGGCCGCGATGGAGGCGGGGGCGTTGGCGGTGAGGGCGGCGCCAGCGGCATCGCCCGTGAGGGTGAGGACATTGCCAGCGCCAACGACGGAGTAGCCCGGGGCGGAGAATTCGAGTTTGCTGGCGGAGACCGGGACGGAGAGCGTGACGGTCCCGGCGCCGACCTCGGTGAAGAGGGCGTGGGCGTCATCGGCCCAGATGGTGGGCTCGGTCCAGTTGGGGCTGTTCCAGGCGAAATCGGAGGTGGTGTTTTTCCAGGTGTTGCGGGTGTATTTGGCGGCGGCGTAATTGACGGCCTTCAAGAACATGGCCTGGCCATCGGCGGAGAGGTCGAGGGCGCCGGCCTGGGGATTGGGGGCGGCGGTGACGGAGCCGGAGGCGTCGCGGGTGCCGCAGGCGAAGAGGAGGCGGAAGCCGGCGATGGTTTCCCCGGCGGCCTGCGTGGAGCGGACGACAGTGCCTTCCGGCCATTCGACGATGGCGTAGCCGGTGGCGACATAAGAGCCGTTGGGGGCGGGGGCCTGGCCGGCGGGGATGTTGACGCCGGGGTCCATGGGGTTGAAGTCGATGGTGGCGAGGACCACGCCGCCGGGTTCCACGTCGTTGGAGATGCCTTGGTCCACGCCGTCGATGAGCAGCCTGAAATATTGGACGGAGGCGCCGCGGTTGTTGGGAGGGTTCGCCACGCGGACGACGCTGTGGTTGTCCATGACCTCGACGCCGCCGACGGTGGTGCGGGCGATGCCCTGGAAGATGGGGTGGGAAGGGTTGAGCAGGGTGAGCTTGCCGCTGGCGGTGACGCTGGCGTCGGCCGCGCAGTCGTACTCCTTGTTGTCGAGGAGGAATCCCGCGCGGTCGCGGCGGACAAGGGTGGACTTGGTGTAGATCATGGGGGCCTTGATCAGGGTGTTCCACTTGGGCCCGCGGGCGTTGAGGTTGAAGGGGCCGCTGTTGAGGGCGGCGCCGCCGATGACGAGGTCGAAATTGTTGATCACCGGGACGTCGTCGATCGACATGGTGGTGGGGTTGGGGTTGTAGCGGGTGACGGTGTGGCCCGCGGAGATGAGGAGGTCGACGAAGCCCTGGTCGACGAAGGGGGTTCCGTTGGTGGAGACGGCGGGATAAAAGGCGCCGCGGGTGACGCCATCGGAGCCGACGACTGTGCCTTTGAGGCCGTTGTCACTGACCCAGAGGATGGAGACCGCGTGTGACCTTGAGGCCATGCCCAAACAGGCCGAGAGGGCCAGCAGCGAGAATAGTTTTTTCATAACGGAACCGACTTGTGATTCGAATTTAATGCCGCGTCCATAAGCCCCGGCGCGCGAGCCTGGCGCGTGAGGCGAATGGAGTCAGGGGGCATCTTGGGCGCCGGGGGCGGCGGCGTCATGTAGGCTAAATGAGTGAGGGCGGGGCGGGCGGATCAATCGCCGAACTGGAGGATCTTGGCCGCCTGCGCCCAATTGGCGGGCTTTTCGTAAGGCTGGGCGGGGCCGGGGGAGGTGCGGCCACGCTCGAGCAGGGTTTTCATCAGGCGCCCGAGGCGCTGGACCACCTCCGGCTCTTGCGAGGCGAGGTTTTTCTTTTCGGCGGGATCGGATTCCAGGTCGTAAAGCTGGAGCGCGGGGAGGCCGTCGGCGTCCTTCGCGCCGGGGCGGGGGGCGCTCCAGCCGCCGGAGTCGGGGGCGAAAAGGAGTTTCAATTTGCCCTGGCGGATGGCGAAGGAGCCGTTGATGGACTGGTGAACGAGGGCGTCGCGTCCGGGGGACATGACTTCGCCGCCGCGCAGGAGGGGCAGGATGCTGGCGCTGTCCTCCCCGGCGTTGGGGGGGAGGGGCACGCGGAGGATGTCGGCGCAGGTGGCGAGGAGGTCGAGTTGCCCGATGGTGGCGGAGGACCGGGAACCGGCGGGAACCTCCCGGGGCCAGCGGACGATGAAGGGGACGCGGTGGCCGCCCTCGAACAGGTCGGCCTTGTGGCCGCGGTAGCCGCCGTTGGGGTCGTGGCCAAGGGCTTTCAACTCCGCGAGATTGGCGGCGGGGGAGCAGCCGTTGTCGGCGGTGAAGATGACGAGGGTGTTTTCGCCGAGGCCACCCCGGTCCAGGGCGTCGACGAGGGCGCCGACGGTGGCGTCGACTTGGGCGACGAAATCGCCGTAGGGGGTGGTTCGCGTTTTGCCGTCGAAGGCCGGGGAGGGGACGATGGGGGTGTGGGGGGAGGCCAGGGCGAGGTAGAGGAAAAACGGCTGGGAGGAGGAGGCGACGTTGGTGCGGGAGTTGAGGAACGCGAGGGCCTGCTCCTCGAAGCGGGGGTGGACTTCGTTGTGGCGGAAATCGTCGCCGACGACGCCGGCGCGCCACATTTTCGGACTGGGGCTGGCGGCGACGCGGGCGGTGGGAAGGGTGGTGGAGCGGTCGTCCCGCAAATAGACGTAGGGGGGCATGTCGAGGGAGGCGCTGATGCCGAAAAAGGTGTCGAAGCCGTGGGCGAGCGGGCCGCCGCCGAAGGGCTTGGAAAAATCGACCTCCTCGGTTTTGGGGCCGGAGCGGGCCCAATCCAGGCCGAGGTGCCATTTGCCGACCATGGCAGTGGCGTAGCCTTGGGCGCGGAGGAAACTGGCGACCGTGAGGCGGCCGGGCTCGAGGAGGGAGGGGTCGTACCCGTAGAGCACGCCGGATTTGAGCTTGCCGCGCCAGGGGTGGCGGCCGGTGAGGAGGGCGTAGCGGCTGGGGGTGCAGACGCCGGAGGCGGAATGCGCGTCGGTGAAGGTCCTGCCGGCGCGGGCGAGGCGGTCGAGGTGGGGCGTTTTCCAGGCGCTGTTTGAGTTGAGGCAGGAGACGTCGCCGATGCCCATGTCGTCGGCGAGGATGTAGACGATGTTGGGGCGGGCGGGGGCGGAGCGGGCGGCGAGGGCGAGGGGAAGGAGCAAAAGCCAGGCGGCGAGGGCCAATTTGAGGGCGTTTTTCATGCGGGAACGGGATGGGTCAGGCTTTCCTGGGGACCGGGGCGGATGGGGCGGGAGGGCGGAGGAAGCGGGCGACCGCCTGGGCGCGGGAATGGACCTGGAGTTTTTCGTAGATGCGGCGGATATGGGTTCGGACGGTATCAAAGCCGATGCCGAGGCGGTCCGCAATCTCCTTGATCAAGAAACCTTGGGCGAGCCAGCCGAGGATTTCCTGCTCGCGTGGGGAGAGTTCGGCGGGATGGCCGGCGGGGGGGGCGACGCGGAAGGATTGGACCACCTTGCGGGCGATCTGGCTGGACATGGGGGCGCCGCCGGAGTGGACGTCGCGGATGGCGTCGAGGAGCTCTGTTGGGGAGGTGCGCTTGAGAAGGTAGCCGGTGGCGCCGGCGGCGAGGGACTCGAAGATTTGGTCGGAATCGTCGTAGACGGTGAGCATCACGACGTGGGGGGAGGAGTCGAGGGCCTTGAGCCTGCGGACGCATTCGACGCCGCTGATGCCGGGGAGGTTGATGTCCATGAGGGCGACTTCGGGCCGGGCGGCGGGCATGTCGCGGAGGGCCTCCTCGCCGCTGGTGTAAACGCCGACGCAATGGAAGTCGGGGGAGAGGGCGAGGACCCGGGCCAGCGCGTCGCGGATTCCCGCGTCATCCTCCACGATCGCGACGGCGATGCTCATTCTGTTTTTTTGGCCCTGGTTGAGTTTCAAGGGGAGTGTGCGGGGAGTAAGTTCGGGCGCCAGTCGTTCAAATGAGTGACGGGCGGGGTCATGGGTGGTGGAACGGGACGCGGAGGCGGAGGCGGACGCCCTGGCCCGGGGAGGCGCGGAGCTCGAAGCGGGCGCCGATCGCCTCGGCGCGCTTGCGCATGTTCAGGAGGCCGTTGCCGGAGCGCCGGGCCGGGGCGCCGTCCCCGGGCGGGGGATGGAGGCCCCCGCCGTTGTCCTCGATCTCGAGGGTGAACCCGGCGTGGTCGACAGCGACTCGCACGGCGGCTTCGGTGGCGGCGGCGTGCTTGACGACGTTGTGGAGGGCCTCCTTGACGACCAGAAAGACGTTGTGGCGGACCGGGGCGGAAACGCGGCGGCCGGGAATTTGGTCGGGGAGTTCAAGGCGGCAGCGGACCCCGGCGGCGCGCAGGAATTCGTCGGCATGGCCGCAGGCATAGGTGACGAGGCTTTCGAGAGTGTCGTTGCGGGGGTTGACCGCCCAGACGGTGGCGTCGAGGGAGCGGGTCAAATGGCGGGTCCGGGAGGCGATGCGGCGCATGTCGGCCTGGAACATTTCGCGGGAGAGGTTGGCGCCTTGGGCGAGCTCGCTGAGGAGGGTGATCTCGGTGAGGCTGGCGCCGAGGTCATCGTGGATGTCCTGGGCGATGCGGGAGCGCTCCTGTTCGACCGCGCGCTCCTGTTCGGCGCGCTCGACGCGCTGTTTCATGCGGCGGATTTCGGCGAACCGGACGAGGCCGCCGACGAGGCCGAGGAAGGCGGCGGCGGCGAGGGCCTGGAACCAGCCGCGCTGCCACCAAAAGGGGTTCACCTGGATGTCAACCGAGGCGGCGGGCTCGCTCCATTGGCCGGACTGGCCGGAGGCGCTGACGCGGAAACGGTAGGGGCCGGGGGGGAGTGGGCTGTAATCGGCGACCCGCCGGGCGCCGGCGTCGACCCAGTCCGACTCGAGGCCCTCGAGCATGAAGCGGAACTGGACGTTGCGGGGGGAGGCGAAGCTGAGGGCGGCGAATTCGAAAGCGACGCGCCCGCGGCCCGGCCCGACCTGGATGGGGCCGGGAGGGGCTTGGGAACCGGGCTGGGCGCCGAGGCCGAGGGCGGCGGCCTCGCGGCCATCGACCAGGACCCGCTCGATGGCGACGGGCGGGGGCGGCAGGGGCTGGAGCATCGAGGGATGGGCCACGGCCAAGCCGGTCTGCATCGCGATCCAAAGGTTCCCCTCCGGGCCGCGGGCGGAGCCGGGCCAGGCCTCGCGGCTGGCTTGCAGCGCGGGGAGCCCTTCATCACGCCCGAAAAAGATGGGCCTGACGCGGGGGATCTCCCCGGCGGCCTGGGCGGCGAACTCGCGCTCCGGCACGCAGAAGATGCCCTTGTTGCCCGCGAACCAGAGGCGGCCGGCGCCGTCGTCCAGGATTTGGGAGATGTAGTCGTCGGTGACGCCCTGCGCGTCGGCGAAGCGGGTGAAGAGCCCGTTTTTGAGGCGGCCGACGCCGCTGCCGCCATAGCCGATCCAGAGCGAGCGGTCGGGCGTCCAGTGGAGGCAGCGGATGGTTTGGAGCCGTGGGACCGGGCCGTCGGTTTCATCGACGACTTGGTCGTTTGAGACGCGGACGAGGACGCCGCCCGCGGTGCCCGCCCAAACGGAGCCGGAGCCGTCCGTGGCCATGGCGCGGACGAGGCCGCTGCCCGCCGGGAGGGAAAAGCGCTGGAGGGCGCCGTCCCGGAGGCGGTGGAGCCCGCCGGCGGAGGCGGTGCCGATCCAAAGGTCGCCGTTGGGAGCGGGGAGGAGGGACCGGGCGAAGTTGCCCGCGAGGCCGGCCTCCATGTTGTAAACCGCGCGGACGCCGCCGCGCCAGTGGAAGAGTCCGTGGTAATGGGTGCCGATCCAGACGCCGCCGGCTGGATGGGCGGCGACGGACATGGCGTCGTCCACGCTCCAGCCATCGGCGGGGCCGAGGGTGGACCATTGGCCGTCCATGCGCCGGGCCACGACCCCGCTGCGGGAGACGGCCCACAGGACGCCGTCGGTGGCCATGGCGACGGACCGGACGGCCTCAAAGGGGAGGCCGGAGGCGATTTCCTGGGATTCCACAACGGCGGGGCGGAGGCGGTTGAGGCCGCCGCCACGGGTGCCGACCCAGATGCTTTGCTCGCGGTCCTCGGCCAGGCAAAGGATTTCGCGGTGGGAGACGGCGACGGGGGTGAAGACGCCGTTTTCGCCGCAGAACAAGCCTTGGTTGCTGGTGCCGACCCAAAGGCGGCCTTGGCGGTCCTCGAGAAGGGCGGTGACAACGATGTCGGGCCAGGTGGAGGGAAGGGATCCGGCGGAGGAGGAGCCCGAGGATTGGGTGAAGCGCATGACCGAGGCGCCGACGCCATACCAGACGCCGCCGGAGTTGGCGCCGGCGATGCGCTGGACGCCCGGGGCCAGGCCGGCCCGTTCGAACCGGCCGTCTTGGAGGACGCTGAGAGATTCGCCGGCGACACACCAGACTTCGCCCAGGCCATCGCGCGCGAGCTGGACTGGATCGCCCGAGGTTGGGCCGCCGTTGGAGCCAACATACTCGGGCTGGCCGTCGCGGATGCGGACCAAGCGGCTGTCACGGGTGGGGTAGGCGGCCCAAAGATTGCCGTCGCGGTCCTCGACGGTGGTGACGGCCCGCGCGTTGGGGGAGCCGCTGGCCAGCGTGAGCCAGGTGGCGCGGCCTTGGTCGACGCACACCAAGGTTCCTCCATCCTTGGCGACCCAGATCCGGCCCCGGCTGTCCACCGAGAGGCCGTGGAGCAGGCCGCTCTGTGTTCCGGCCTCGGTGACCGGGGGGACGGCGCGGAACTCACTGCCATTGAAACGGACGAGGCCGCCCTGGGTGGCCACCCAGAGGACGCCATCCGGAGACTGAGCGATTCCGACGTCGGCGTGGTCGGGGAGGCCTTCGTCCGTCTGCCAGGCGCGGGCAAACCAGGGGGGGCTGGCGGCCCGCGAGGGAGGGGCGGACAGGATCAAAACCAGCGCGAGGGGGAGAATCCATCGCCCGCTGGAATTGCCGGATGAGACCATGTGGCAAGGCTAGTCCCCGCCGTGGAGCGCACAAGCCTCCAGTCATGGGGGCGCGCGGGGTCACCCGGCGTCAACATCCAGGTTCATCGCCTCGAGGGAGAGGTTGAGGTCGCGGAGGAACACCAGGAGCGAGGCGATCAACGAAGCCATCGAGGCCAGGAAGACGAGGACGATGGGGCCGCCGAGATTCCATTGGAGCCATGCCGCGAGAAAAACAGCGATCACCAGGATGGCGGCGCCGAGCAGGCTGAAGACGGCGAGGATGATCGCGCGTTGAAGCAGGCGGGCGCGCCGCCGGAGCAGGTTGAGTTGGGCCTCGTGGCGGGCCTTTTCGGAACTCGGGGCGGCGCGGCGCGCCTGGGCGAGGAGGCGGGTCCGATCAATCACGCGGGCGAAGCGATTGGTCATCGAGAGCAGCAGCAGCCCGACCCCGGAAATGAGGATGACCGGGCCGACGGCCATTTGCAGCACGGGCATCAATTCCGAGAATCGCATGCGGGGAAAATAGGCGGCATTTCGGGGTTTGAAAGGCTTGAATGGCCGTCTGATGGCCAGCGCCCAGCAAGATTTGGCCAGCGCCGCCGCCGATTATGGCCCAATATCCCGGCGCGCAACTTTATGAAATGGATGAATGCGGAAGAAGCGTTGAGCCCGCTGCGGAGCGGGATGCGGGTGTTCATCGGGTCGGGGTGCGCGGCGCCGCAGGCGTTGGTGGCGGCGCTGGCGGGGGTTGGGCCGAACGTTTACGACATCGAGATCATCCACCTGCTGACGTGGGCGAGGGCGCCGTACGCGAGCCGGGAGCTGTTGGGTCGCTTCCGGCACAACGCGTTTTTCATCGGCCCGAATGTGCGGGACGCGGTGAACGAGGGATTCGCGGATTACACGCCGATCTTCCTGAGCGAGATCCCGGCGCTGTTCCGGCAGAAACGGATGCACATCCACGCGGCGCTGATCCAGGTCAGCCCGCCGGACGCGCACGGGTTTTGCAGCTATGGGGTTTCGGTGGACGTGGTGAAGGCGGCGGTGGAGAGCGCGGACTATGTGGTGGCGGAGGTGAACCCGAACATGCCGCGGGCGCTGGGGGACAGCTTTGTGCATGTCTCGCAGATCCACGCGTTGGTGCGGAGCGAACTGCCGCTGTTGGAGCACGCGGGGGAGGAGCCCTCCGCGGAGGCGCTGCGGATCGGGGAATGGATCGCCTCGATGATCGACGACGGGTCGACGCTGCAGACGGGGATCGGGGAGATTCCCAGCGCGGTGATGGCGGCGCTGGGAGGGAAGAAGGATTTGGGGATGCACACGGAGATGTTCACGGAGGCGGTGACGCCGCTGATCGAGGGGGGCGTTTTGAACGGGCGGAAAAAGACGCTGCTGCCCGGGAAGATTGTGACGTCGTTCTGTTTTGGGACGCGGCGGCTGTATGATTACCTGCATGACAATCCCCGGTTTGAATTCCGCCCGACGGAGTTCACGAACGACCCGTTCCAGATCGCGCGGAACCGGCGGATGGTGGCGATCAGTTCGGCCATCGAGGTGGATTTGACGGGGCAGGTCTGCGCGGACTCGATTGGGGACCGGTTTTACAGCGGGTTCGGGGGGCAGTTGGATTTCATGCGCGGGGCGGCGCGGAGCGAGGG
>CAZSXX010000053.1:0-17089 GCA_964611245.1 uncultured Verrucomicrobiota bacterium
CTCAAAATGAACGAGCTGCCCCGGCCATCGGGCCTGGCCGTCCTCGCCGACGCGGCGCAGGTCAACACCTTCCAGGCCCCGGCCTCGCCGGACCGCCCCATGCTCGAGGAATTCTACTACCTGAACCCCGGCGAGGCGACGGCGCATTTCCGCCACGGGCGGACGGCGATGGCCGTGTTTTGCGATGGCCATGCCGCCGCGCATGCGCCCGCCCCGGGAACCCTTGACGCCCGCCTGCCCCACGCCGCCGTCGCGGAGCTGCCTCCGGAAATGCTCAGGCCTTAAGCCCAAGGCTGGCCGCCAAAATGCCTTGCTCCGAAAATCGCGGGCGCCCATCATGAATCGCGCCAAATGAGCTGGTTCCGACGATCGAAGCCCAAACCGCCCGCAGGGCAAAACGCCCCCGCTTTCGCGTTCGCCGACGCCTTTGAAATCACCCGCGCCGCGCTGACGGATTCAACGTCGCCCTCGGTCGCGCCGGAATTGCGCGAGTCCGCGCTGGAGATCCCGTCCGGCGACTCAAATCCGCTGTTCACAAAACTCAACCGGCTCAAGGCCGAACGGGCCGGCCTGTTGGGCACCGATCTCCTGCGGGCGCTTTGTTTCCTGAAATCGATGCAGGAACACGCCGCCATTGAGGCGCTCAAGGAGGAAATCCGGATCTTTCCCGGAAATCAGGCCGCCCGTGTGGCGCTCGAAAAACTTTCCGCCCGGGTCCCGGTGATGGAGGCCAAGGGGGACGCGGAGTTCCAGGAAATCCTCGCCGCCGTGCGGCCGTACACGATGGTGTGGCCTCCGCGTCTCGAATCCCTCTACCAACTCGCGAAAGAGGTGTGCGAGGAGGATGTGCCCGGAAATTTTGTGGAGTGTGGGGTGGCCGCGGGCGGGACTTCCGCGCTGCTGGCGGCGGTCATTGCCCGCCACAGCAAACGGCCCCGCACCCTGTTCGCGTTCGACACCTTCGAGGGCATGCCGGCGGCCGATGGGCGTGACACCCATTCGGGGACGGACGCGACCAGCATTGGGTGGGGCGAAGGGACCTGCGCCGCCCCCGAGGACTCCCTGCGGGAGGCGGCCCGGAAGGTCGGCGCCGAACACGTCATCGAGCCCGTGAAAGGCCTTTTCTCGGAGACGCTGCCGAGGCGCCGGGATTCCATCGGGGAGATCGCATTCCTCCACATGGACGGCGATTGGTATTCCTCCACGCGGGACATCCTCGTGAACCTGTTCGACAGCCTTGGCGACCAGGCGCGGATTCAGATTGACGACTACGGATTCTGGGACGGCTGCAAAAGGGCGGTCACGGAGTTCGCCGCGGAACGAAATCTTCAGTTTGATCTGCGCACCATCGACGAAACTGGCGTTTGGATGCGCAAACCCAAGGGCTCCCGCGCGCCCGAAAAAACGCCCGCTCCCCACGCCTAACGCTTCAGCCGAAAGTCCAGCGCCTTCTCGGCCAGCCTAGGCCGGTCGTCCACCGTTGGGAACAATTGCGGGAACCGTTTGTGCAGGCTCCGGCGCCACCGGCCGAAGGTCCTCCCGCGCCATTGGGCCATCGATTCCTTCCCGCGAACCGCCCGGGGCGAAAGCTGGGCGGTCGGTGTTGGGGCCGCTGCGACGGTGACTGACCAGTTTTGCCTCCGCGCCTCGGTCCGAAAGAATTCCGCGGCCTTCGCGCTGAGCAGGGGATACGTGTCAGGAACGGGAATCCAGCGCGGGATCTTGCCGGCCAACCGCAGGGCCAGTTCCAGAAGATCCTTGGCTTGGGCGTCGGCCTTGGCCGCGGCCTCGCCCGCGCCCCGGTCATGGTGGATGGCCGTCGCCCGATGGTTGAACTCGGGTTCGGCGTGGCACAGCAATTCCAGGATGAGCAGGCTGTCCTCGCGGGCCTGAAGATTGGGCGGCTGCAGGTCGATCCGCCTCAGCAAACCCGCCGGCGCGAGGAAACTGTTCGGACCGATGAACTCCACCGCCTCGAAAAACCCCGCCATCCGGCAGTCTCCAAACGCCGAAACGCAACGGCGCTCCAAGTTTTTCTCCCCGGTCAACACCGGCTCATGGAGCACGCGGACCGACCCGGTGTAAGCCAGGCGCGGCTCCGGCGTCGGGCCGTCGGGCAGCAGGTCCGCAATGTGGTTCGGCATCCATTCCTGCGTGGTGTCCAGCACGCAAAAAAAATCGCCCGTGACATGCCGCAACCCCATCCAAAGCATCTCGGCGCGACTGCTCCCGAAACAATCGAGCGTCCGCAGGTCGGCGAACCGGCCTTCGTGTTGCCCGAGAATCCGCGCCAAATCCAGCGGCGCGCCGCGCACCACCAACACTGAGAAACGCCCAGACGTTTGGGCGGCGACGCTTCGCAACGCCCGGTCCAAATTCTCCACCTCCCCCGCCCCGCAGCGGATGATGACCGTGATCAGGCGCGAATCGCTCCCGATTGGCGTGGCCTCCGAACGGACCGCGCGCCGCCGCATCGCCTCGTGGTACGAGCGGGCGTTCTTCAACATTTGCTCAGCCGAAAACCTCTCCCGGAAAATCGCGTGGGCGCGCTGCGCGCGGCGAAGCGCCTCCTCAGGGTCGGCATGGATCTCCGAAATGAGCCCGGAAATCTGGGCCAGAAGCTGCCCGTCGGGCAGCAGTTGGTTGAAGTAATAAACCGAATCCCCGAAGTGCTTTTCGATCCATGGCATGCGCGGGCAGAGCGCCACCGCCCCCACCGAGGCGATTTCGAAAATCCGGTTGGAGATCACGTCATCCAGCAGGTGCTTGTCCGCCAAAAGAACCAACCCCAGCGCATTCTCCGCGTACTTTTGCTGCGGGCCGCAGCCGTCGAAGGGCAACGCCCCCTTGTAGGATTGCGAACCGCGGATGTGCCGCCACGCATGGGCCGGGCCATAAATCTCGACGGCCTCCAGCATGCTCAGCTTCTTGAAGAATGAGTGCCGCCGCTTGTCCCAATGCGTGCCGAAATACGTCAGCTTCGCCGTCCGGCCGCGAAGCGCCGCGGCCACCGGATCAGACTGGAATTCGTTCGACTGGCAGGTGATGTAGAAATTGCCGATCGGTTCGCCGCGCCCCACGCCGGACAACAGGGCCCGGAGGTTGCCCTCAATGCTGTCGGAAATGGTCAGGTGGCCGTCGTACGTCAGGAGGTTGGTGTAATACGCCCGGTTGCACAAAAACTTGTCTCGCGGCTCGTGGATGACTCCATACGTCGGAACCGCCGTCAACTTCGGCTGCGTGCAGGCCACCGCCAGGGCGAAATCCGGCTCCGCGGCGATGACCTCGTCACTGCTGCTGCAATGGACCAACTGGCAGCCGATCCGCTCCGCCGCCTGCTCCAACGACTTGAAGCATTGGTTCTCCGCCGCCTGCCGCCAAGGGTTCAAATACGCAATTTTCATTCCACCGAAAACAGAAGCCCACCTTACCGATCCCCTGGACGCGGGGCCAGATATCTTGCCGCCTTCACACCGTTTTCGTTTTCTGTCACGGGCGAGCCGCTCGGTCCTTCTCCCTCGCTCTTCGCACCCGTCGGAAAGCCCGCCAAAGCGCTCCCGCCCGCCATGCTTTGGGGTTCAGCAGCCAGGGCCACCCTCCCTGCCGAAGTTCATCAAAGCGCCGGCCGTAAAAATCCTCAAGCGCCCGCACGCGAATCGGGACGCCATTGATTGGGGACGCCATCAAGGGCTTCAGAATTCCAGCCATGTGCGGGGCCAACTCGGAAGTGAACGCCGGCTGCGCCTCCCGGGGCGGCGTCCGTCGCTTCTTTGCGTTTCCAACCAGCTCCCTGTAAACCTTCGAGTAGGCTCCCGCTTGGATCCCGAGGGCAAACTGGCGCACGGCGGCATCCCGGCAATGCCCGCGCATCGCCTCCCGCGCCTCGGGATTCCGCGCCAGATCCAAAATCGCCAGGGCCAAAAGCGCCGTGTCGCCCACCGGCGTCACGCGGCCGGTCTTGCCATCGGCCATCATGTCAGGCACTCCTCCCGTGCCGAAGGCCACCACCGGCGTCCCGCAGCTCAGCGCCTCCAGCATCGTGTTGGGAAGGTTGTCCTCCAAGGTCGGCAAGACGAAGAGGTCCGCCGCCGCGTAGACCGCCGCGAGCCGTTCATCCGAGTCGATGGTCCCAAGGGAATGCAAGGGGATGCCAGAGGGATCGAGTCCGTCGCCAGGTTGCCCAAAACACAGAAGGCTGACCAAGCCCGCGCGGGCCCGCTCCGCAAATTCGCCGTCGCGCCCGCAGATCGAGATCGCCGCGAGGAACTCCGCGAACCCCTTCCGCCTTTCGGCCGCGTTGGCCGCGCCGAACAGGAGGAAGACTCCCGCGGCGGGCAAGCCAAGTTGGGCGCGAGCGTCCGCCTGGGGCATTGGCTTGAACGTTTCGGTGTCCAATGAATACGGGATCGTGTCCACTTTGAAGTTCCGGAAGACGGCGCTCTCGCGGGCCGCCTGGGCCAGCCAGACGCTGGGCGCCACCACGCGGATTGAGCCGGGCTGGAAGAGCTTGGATTGGTCCCGCAGGTTCGCCCGGGCCAGGCCCCATGGATCCTCCCGCAGCTGCGGGCAGCGCACGCAGTCCTCCGTGTATTTGACGCACCCGGCGCTGAAATGGCACCCGCCAGTGAATGGCCGCTGGTCATGCAAGGTCCAGACCATGGGTGTCCCCAAATCCTGCAGGCGCGCGATGGAAACGGGGGTCAGCCAGTCCGCCACCCAATGCAGGTGGATCACATCCGCGGCGAGAACATCCGGATGGGAGCTCAGGTCCCATCCGGGATAGCCCAGGGTGTAGTGAGTGTTGGAAACCGGGCTCCTGTTTTGCCAGATCAAATTTGATGTCACGGCCCGCAAGAGCACGGCGGACGGGTCATGCCGCGCCTCCAGGGCGGGGACTTCGCGGACCTTTGCATCCGCGGACGTTTTCTCCTTCACGAGCATCGAGGAGTCCACGCCCGAGGCAAGCAACCCGTGGTGCAAGCGCAACGCCGCCCGCCCCGCGCCGCCGCCGTCGGAAGTGAGCAGATGGACAACTCGCATCATTCGGCGAACCATCGGCGTTTGAACCGGAGCAGTTTTTTCCCCACCCGCAGGGCCCACATTGGGCGCGCCGGAGCGCCTGGGCTTGGCGCTTGGGCCATCCCGGTTGCCTGTTGGAGCGCGAGGCCCTCGAGGACCTTGCGCAGTTCGGCGGACGGGAGCAGGGCCTCACGGCCCAACGCCTTCTCGGCGAGGTCCTTCTGTTCCCGCACGTTGTCCGCCGAGGGCTCCGCCGCGATTTCCAGGAACCGGGTGACCCCAGGCAGCGTGTGCTGGCCGGACGCCTCGCGCAGCATCCTCTCGTCCGCGGCCTGCAGGGAATACTTCTGGCGGAACACAGTGACGGGCAGGCCCATCGCGGCCGAATAGAACACGCAGGTCCCCAACTCATTGCTGACGCACCGCCGCCGGGCCGCGATCAGCCGGCAGAGGCGGTAAAGAAACTCGTGGTCATACATGTGGCCGGCGCTGACGCACGGGAACCCGGCCTCCAGGTACTTTCGGTGCCGTCCAAGCTGCACGTCGCGCCAATACATGCAGATGACCAGCGGCCCAAATTCCTCCGGCAACGCGCGCAGCTTCTCCAGGAACCAGCCTTCGTCGAATGTCGCGGTCACATGGTGGGTGGAGTGGAAGGGGAACACGATCGTGCCACTGGCTTGGCTCGAAAGCCGCTCCATTTCAGCGGCCTTTTGGCGGACCGCGTAATAGAATGGCGAACCTATGACCGTGGCGGGTTTGGACGTTCGCGCCGCATAGATCGCCCGCTGCAGTTCGGCCACCAGCAGCAGGTGTGGCAGCGGGTGGTTGACCTCATAGTCCCACACCAGTTCATTGACGCTCGGCCCATGGGGGTGGATTCCCGGCAGCGAAAATTCCTGCGGCAACCCGCAGTAATGCTTGATGACGGCCGCGTGGCCGTAGAAATCGTTCGGGGGAAATTTTTCCGACGTCCGCTCGGGCCGCTCCGCGCAAAGTGCCTCCAAATCTGAGGCCGATTCACCTGGCAGCCGGGCCCCCATTAGTGGATCGGCTCCCAAACCACGACGGACGCGGCCAAAAGCGGATTGGGACCAAAGACCCGCGGGCGTTCCGCGACAATTCGGAGGGATCCGGCGGCCTCCCGTTCTTTCAGCAGCGTCAGGAGGTTCGTGTTGTAGTCATTCACCTGGATGTACCGCCGCCCCAACATGCCAAACAGCGAGCCCTCATCCGCATGTTCGAAGCAGGATTCAAAATGGACCACGACGCGGGGCTTCCATGAGCCGAGGACCGCCAGAAAATCCTCGCCCAGCTTCGGGACGCAGGTGGTGGCGTAGGACGTGAACACGACCGCGCCGGGCGGCGCCGCCAATGCTCCGTCCCGAGCCGCGTTCAAGTCCCAGGTGGAGGCCCGAACCGGCAGCCCTTCCGCCGCCGCGATCATGTTGATGACTTCCACCCCGGTCGGACTGAGCTCCCCGGCGATCAGCGGGATGCCCTGGAACACAGGATCGCCGCCCAAGGCGAGGAGGATGGAGCCATAGCCCGCGCCGAGCTCGACGATGGCCGGGGCCGGAAGGTATGGAATGAGCAATTCGCGCATCAGGGCGATCCGCCGGTCCAGCGCTTCGCGCGCTGTCATCAACTCAAATCCCCCACCGACCCAGCAGAGCGACGGGGGCGATTCCGAGAAGGTCCAGTTTTCGACCAAATCAAGGCTCAGCGGCCCGGAATGGGCCTTGACCCGCTCCAGCAGGGGCCCCCATTTCTCCCGGTCATACTCGCGGATGATTTCCTCGGGCGTTTTCCGGCGCGGCGTCCAAGGCGCCGCGCCCAACAACCGCGCGGGCCAGGGAGAGAATCGCGGCAGATCGTCGAGTGTGTAGGGGGGCATGATGCAGTTCAGGTCCGGAGGGTCGAAAGGTTGGCGAACACTTTTTCGAAAGCGTCCACGGTGTCGGACAAGTCGCGGGCCGTGATGTTCGCATGGCAGATGCTCAGGCAAATCACCTCCTCGAAGTGCATCCGCTCGGTCACCGGGCACAACCCCCTTTCGTAGTTCAACGTTCCATGGTAGCCCGGATAGGTGAACGGAAAACCGCCGTCCCCAAACGCGATCCGCCGCTGGTACATCGGCTGGAGGTAGATCGGCTCGACATAGCCCTGCATCAACGGAATCCCCTCCGCGGCGAGGGCGGCGGCCACCGCGGCGCGGGGCACGCCGGCCTTCCCTGCGTCATGCCGCAAGGTGTAAACATAGAACCCGTGGCGGACCCCGGGCCGGACAACCGGCGGAGTCAGCCCGGGCAAGTTCCGCAGGCGCGTGGTCAAGAACTCCGCCGCGGCAATGCGGGGGGCCAGCAGGCCCCCCAACTTTTTCAACTGCTCGACGCCGATGGCCGCCTCAATTTCGGTCATCCGGTAATTGAAGCCGACCATGTTCACCAAGTTCGTCACGCCCTTTTTCCCGACCACGACCTCCGCGTGGTTGCGGATCAATTGCAGGCGTTCGGCGAGGCCCGGGTCGTTTGTGACGACGACTCCGCCTTCGCCCGTATGAATGGTCTTGTGGTAATTCAGGCTGAAAACGCCGATGTGGCCCAACGTTCCGGCGAACTTGTCCCCCAAACGCGCCCCCGGCGCCTGCGCCGCGTCCTCAATCACGATGAGGCCATGTTCCTGGGCGATTTGCATGATCGCCTCGAAATCCGCCGGATGCCCAAACAGGTCGACGACCAGGATGGCTTTGGTGCGCGGGGTGATCCGTTCGCGGATCGATTCCGGGCTCAGGCAGAAAGTTTCAGGATCGATGTCGGCAAAAACCGGAATGGCGCCGTACACGACCGCCGCAACGGCGGAGGCGCTCATCGTGTAGGGTGAAACAATCACCTCATCGCCCGGCCCCACCCCCGCCGCGCCGACGGCCGCAAACAGACCGGAGGTGGCCGAATTGACGCTGACCGCGTGCCGGACGCCAAAGTAATCTTCCCACGCCCGCTCCAAGGCTTGGACGCGCGGCCCGCCGTAGAAGTCCGGGGTCCACGAACCCAGGAATTGGGAAAGCGCCCCCGAATCGAGGACTTCCTGGACCGCTTTCTTTTCCTCCGCTCCGATTGTGCGGTAAACGGGGAACGGCTCCGTGCGGACCGGTTTCCCACCGTGAATCGCGAGTTTCATTGGGTCGTGACCGAATTCTGAATCATTTCCAAGGCGAGGCGCGCCACGCGGTGCGTAGCATTAGCAGGCAAAGGCTCCCGTGCCAAGCGGCGTTGAATTTCCTCCCGCGCAGCCCAATCCCAAAGCAGGGCCGCCAGCTCCCCCTTCAACTGGGGCCAGGCATAAACCGGACGGCTCAGGCCCTGGGCGTTGGACGGAAGGCAATCCGCCCCTCTCAGGCCGGGCTGCAGGCTCAACGTGACGCAGCCCAAATGGCAGGCCTCCAACAGCAGGACGGAATTCATCCCGGTCACAAGGTCGGCGGACATGGCCAATTCGCGCGCGTCAAACTCCGGGACAATGACCACCCTGAGGCGTCCCCCTGTCCCGGGCGGCAGAGCCGGCGTCGCCTCGCGCGGATGGGGGCGGACCACCAGCGTGACGTCCCGGCCCGCTTCGTCCGCCAGTTCAGCCAAGGCGGCGGTGAGTCCGGCCAGCGTCTCCGTTTCGGTGAACCCCGGATGTCCGGGCCGCTCCGGATCCGTCCCGTAAAGCGCCGCCAGCGGTTGGGAGACAAACAGCGCCACGGTCGCTTCCATCCCGGGATCGAGGCGCCTCCGGATTTCCGCCCGCCGTTCGGGAGTGAATGACTCCCGCAGGGCCCCCAATTCGTCGAACGCCGGTTGCCCCGTCACGGCCAACCGCTCCGCCGCAAACCCCTCCCAAACCATCTCCTGCCTGGCCCTCCCATCCATGACCGCAATCCGGTCCGGCCACCGCGGGTTCCTTCCGTCGGCATCCGTGAATCGGCGGCGGTAATTGCTCCAGAAATCCAGGACGGCCAGCGACGGAATCCCGAGGCCCCGCGCGCCATCGATGAACTCCCGTTCCCAATCAATCCCGTTGGCCGAGGTGCCGCAAAGCAGCAGCGACGCGCGGGGCGACGAAAGGCGCGCGCGAATCGTTCCTTGCGTCGGTTCGCCTCCCAGGTTGATTGCGGCAATTCCATGTGCGTTCCAAACTCCCACCGCCTGGTTGTAAGCCAGCGCAATGACCTCACACCCTCCCCGCTCCCGCAGCTCCGAAATGACGGGCGCGACGGCGCGCGCGCCGCCGGGATCCCCGGCGACGGCGACCACGAGGCGTCCCGGACGCGAAGTCAAGCAGGCGGCTCCAATCTCACCGGCGCCCCGGTCCTTGCTGATTCGATGACGGCCAATCCAATCCGCAACGCCTCCACGGCGTCCTCCCCGGAGCAGCGGGGCGGCCTCCCCTCCCGCAGGGCGTTGGCCAAGTCCTCCACCGCATGAAGGAGCAGGTCGCGCATCCCTCCGCCCCACTCCGCGACCGGGACAAGCGTGCGGTACCCGGTCGCATGCGGCGAATCCGCGCGGGCGTGAATCTCGATCCGATGGCCCAATTCAACGATGCGGGCCCTCCCCATGGAGCCGACCAAGTCCATCTCGAAGAGGTTGAACTCGGACGCGTCGCCGCCCTGCAGGTGCGCGGTGGCCCCGGACTGCAGGCGCAGGAACGCGTCCAAGGTGGGATCATCGCCCGCCTCGCCGGGCCGCGAGAATCCCCAAGCCTCGTCGACGTTTCCAGCCAAATACCGGATCAAGTCGAACCAGTGTGTGCCGTTGTGCAGCGTGCCTTTGGTGTAAAAGCCGGAGACCGCTCGCAGGGCGCCAAGTTCGCCGTCCGCGATGAACTCCCGCAGGCGCGCGTGCCCGGCGTCGTGCCGCCGAGAATAGTTCACCGCCAGGAGGACCCCCCGGTCGGAAGCCTGGCGGACCAGCCCGCGGGCGGACTCCAGATCAAGCGCCAGCGGTTTCTCCGCAAGGATGGCCCGGACTCCGGGCGCATGCAGCGCCATCTTGATCATCGCGACATGCGTCGCGTCGGGCGTGCAGACGCTCACGATCTCAGGCCGCTCCCGCGCCAGCATTTCGGCCGGGTCCGTGTAGCAAGCCCGGACATCCCAGCGCCTGCCGCACCGCGCGAGTTTTCCGGGATCCGTGTCCGCGACGGCGGCCAGTTCCGTCAGTCCACACGCCCGGTACGCCCCGGCGTGCGTGTAAATCCCGGCGATCTTTGGATCGTCGGCAAATTCGCTGCCGATCTTTCCGCATCCAATCATCGCCGCGCGATATCGCATGAGTCTGGCGCGTGGTTCCTTAACGGACCGCTTTTTGCCGGACATGCCGGTTGCGCTCCGCCAGATCCGGCTGGCGCGCGAACAGCGCGAGCATTTCCGGAAGCCCGAAAAGCGGATTGTCCGGATACAACGACCCATAGATTTCCCGGATCAACTCGAGATCCTCCGGGGTGTCCACCGTCAGCCGCAAATCCGCCGCGCGAGGCTCCAAACCACTGGCAAGGTTCACCAGCCGGTAGCGTTCCGGGTGGCTGTAAATATACAGCGAGACATGCTCGCGGTCCGCGGGGTCCTGGGTCAAAGCCGCCACTTCGGCCAACACGCGGGTGGGGAAGACCTGGACATCCAGCCCGCGCGGATAGGTGGCGGACAGCGTGTTCGAGCAATAATCAGCCCCATTCGAAAGAAACGTGGCGATCGCCTGGTCAACCACTCCGGGATCGATCACCGGGCAATCCGCCGTTGTTTCCACAATGACGTCCGCCTCCTGGCCCTGCGCCGCAAGGAGGACCCGCTCCAGCACATCCTCTTCGCTGCCACGGAAGCAGGCCACCCCCAGATTCCGGGCCAGTTCCGCGATGGGGTCGTCCGCCGGGTTTGTGGTCGTCGCAACCACAATTTCCGCCGCTTGGCGCACCCGCCGAAGCCGCTCGATCATCAGCTCCAGCATCGGCTTGCCGACGACGGAGGCGAGCACCTTCCCCGGCAATCGGCTCGAGCGCATGCGGGCTTCGATGGTGATGACGGTTCTCATGTCGCGGCGGCGGGGACGGAAGGGAGTTTTTTTTGTTCCACCCCCGCGTTCAGCTTCATTAATTCCGGCCGCTCGCGCAAGAGCGCGAGCGTGTCCTCGGTGGAGAAGTTGCGCCCCGGGCGGTGCAAAGCTCCGTAAATCGCCGAAATCAACTCCCAGTCCTCCGGGGTGTCCAGCGTCCAGCGGAGGTGGGACAGGTCTGGCTCGCCGGTGAAGGACTGCAGCCGGAACAGTTCGGGATGCTGGTAAAAATAGGGGGTGACGTGTTCACGCTCATGGTCGTGGCGGGCCTCGCGGTGGGCCCGCTCCAGGGAGGCGATGGTGAAAATCTCCGCGTCCAATCCCCGGGGGAATGTCCGCCGCAATCCATTGCTCAGGTAATCCGCGTCAAAGGTCCCCAGCATCCGGTCCAGCAGGGCCCCATCGAAAAGGGGGCAGTCCGAGGTGACGCGCACGATCCACTCTCCCCTCAGTTCAGCGGCGGCCTGCTGGTACCGGCCGAGGACATCGCTTTCGCTTCCCCGGACACAGGGCACGCCCCAACGTCCGCAGTTCTCCGCGATAATGTCATCCTCAGGGGCCACCGTGGTGGCCACCGCCGCTTCGTCCAACCGCTTGGCGTCCCGCACCCGCGCCAGCACATGCTCCAGCACGCTCCCGCCCGGGAGGGGGCGCATCACTTTTCCAGGAAGCCGCGTGGAGCCCATGCGGGCCTGGATGATCGCCACGGTGCGCATCTCAGTCTTTTGCCACGTGCTGGTGTTCCAATGGAGTCCCCTTCTCCAGCCGGCACGCCGCCCTCCTGCCCATCACATCCTCAAAATTCCTTGGGTGGAGTCCATGGCCGGGACGGACAGAGCGGATGTTTTTCTCCGTGAACCGTTCGCCGGGCTGGATCCTCTCCGCCACGAAAAGGGACCGCCGAAAAACGCGCATCCTCGCCTCTTTCTCCGCGATTTCGTAACTGGCCGCCCCCAGCCCTTTCTCGGTCAGCCGAATTGCGCGGGCCAGCCGCTTGAATTCATCCGGCTCCAACGAAAAAGCGGCGTCCGGCCCACCCAGACTCCGTGACAGTGTGAAATGCTTCTCGATGATGCGCGCTCCCAAGGCAACCGCCGCGACCGCGACGCAATCGTCCATTGTGTGGTCGGAAAGGCCGATGGGCACGTTGAAACGCTGGATCATGTCGGGAATCGTGCGCAGGTTCATTTCCTCCGGCGCGGCGGGGTACGAGCTGGTGCATTTCAGCAACGCGATTTGCTCCGCCCCGGCGGACCGCAGCGTCGCCACGGCCTCGTCGATCTCCTCCAGCGTCGCCATCCCAGTCGAGGCGATGACCGGCTTGCCAGTGGATGCGATCTTGCGGAGCAGCGGCAAATCCACCAATTCGAACGAGGCGACCTTGTGCGCCGGCACGCCGAGGTCCTCCAGGAAATCCACGGCGGTGTGGTCGAATGGAGTCGAAAAAAAATCCAGGCCCACCGACTTGGCGATCGCCTGCAGCTTCGGCTGCCACTCCCATGGCATGGCGGCCTCCTGGTACAGTTGGTGCAGCGTCCGCCCGTCCCAAAGCGTGCCGCCGCCAATCCGAAAATGCTCCGTGTCGCAGGCAAGCGTCAAGGTGTCGGCGGTGTAAGTCTGCACTTTCACCGCGTCGGCGCCCGCCTCTTTCATGGCGTGAATCGTTTGCGCCGCGTGCTCGAAGCTTCCGCCATGGTTGGCGGAAAGCTCCGCTACCAGGTACACGGGCGAGTCCTCCGCGATTCTCCGGGCTCCAATTTGGATCTGGGGCGATGCCTGCATCAGTGGCCCCAATAATTATGAAACCTCCCAAGGCCAGGCGAGAAAAACAATTCGCTCAAGCCCCCGGCCCGGCCTGCGCGGGGGAGCCGCCCGCCAATCGCTTTTCGACCCGTTCCAAATCGGACGCAACCTGGGCCCGCATCGCACGCCACTCTGGCCTCAGCAGGGCAAGGCAATGAAGGTCATGAAACTGGCCGTCCTTGAGGATGTGCTCACGAAAATACCCCTCCTCCCGGAATCCAAATCGTTTGTGCATCTCCACGCCCTCCTTGTTGAATGACAGGATTTCGCAACACAGCTTGTGCAATCCCATGGCCTCGAATGCGTGTTCGATCAGGCGAAACTTGACCATCGCGCCGACCCCCTGCCCTCTCCAGGCCTTCTCCCCAACATAAAAGCCCCAAGTCGCCCGGCGATGGTTCATGTCCACGCCGTATATGGTCGCGAAGCCGACCGCTTCGCCCCGCACGCAGACGATCCGGCTCCACCGCGAGGGGTCAGTCAGGGCATTCGAAAACCAACGGTCATGCTCTTCCTCGGTGATACGATGGGAACTGTTCATGTTCCGGGACACATCCGGAGAATTGCGCCAGGCCAGCAGTTTTCCCTTGTCGGCCAATGTCATGGGGCGAAGCTCGAACACACCCGAAAAAAAGCGCACGCCACCCCGCTTGTCGAGGCATTTCAGCCCCGCTCCAACATTGCCGCAACAACCCTTTCGGATCCATGGCCGTCAATCAGGGCCCGCCCCCGCGCGCTCATTCTCGACCGCCTTTCGCGGCATCCGGCCAATTCCCGCAATGCATCGCCAATGGCGCCCGCCGCCACATCCTCATGCCACCCCAAGTTTTCCGCGATCCCTTGCCGCCCCATCGTTTCCGCCACCGCCCGTTGGTTGTCCGCCAAACTCACCAGCAGGGAGGGCACGCCCATGAACGCAAGCTCCCACGTGGCGCTGCCCGCCGCGGAAATGGCGACGTCCGCCCATGCCATCAACTCCGCCATGCCGGAAGGATCCCGAATGAGCTCCACCGCCCTCCCGGAGGCCCGGCCCTGCAATTCCGCCCAATGTGGGCAGGCTCCGCCCACCACAACCCTGCTCTCCAATTTCAGTTCCTCCAGCAATTCCAGCGCGGCCAAAACCTTGCCCGCCACGTTGTCGCGGTCCTCGCCGCCCATCGTCACCAAGACGCGCGTGGCTTCGTCGGAAATCTTCCGCTCCCACTCCCGCCAACCAAGGAACTCGCTTCGCAATTGGACATAGCGCGACCCGAGCAACAGGCGTGTTTTAGGATCGCGCAGGGGGTAGAGTTTCGGGTCCGCCGAAATATTTTGGTTCAGGACGAAATCCGCAAAATAATGCCCGGCGTGCCCATAATCATCGAACGCCAATACCCTCAGGCCGCCGTCTTTTAGCGCGCGTTGGTGCTCCGCGCCAAAATGGTAACCATCGATGGCAACCCAGCCGGCGGCCATCTCTTTCGCGATCTGGATTGTCGCCTCGGAATCCGCCCCGCTGCCGGGTGGGGCGTCTATCCGCGCGAACTCCATTCCCGCCGAGCCAATCCGCGCCTCCAACCCCGGACTCGACGCCGCGCCGACAAAGGCAACCGAACCCCCCGCCTTTTGCCAGGCTTGCCCCAACGCCAGGCAGCGCATGACGTGCCCAAAACCGATTTGCGCCCCGCCGTCCGCCCGGATCACGAGCTTCGGATTCATCGGTTACTCGAAGCAATCCGCCAGGGTTTCGACGACGTAATCCTGGTCGGCCTCGGTCAAATCCGGGAACATCGGCAGGCTGATCGCCCTGCTGTAATACGCTTCCGCATTGGGAAAATCGCCCTCCTTGAAGCCCATCCTCCCATAATGCGGTTGGCGGTGGACCGGGATATAATGCACATTCACCCCAATCCCCGCTGCGCGCAGGCGGTCAAAAACCTCCCGCCGCGTGCGGCCGGTGCGCGCGGCGTCAATCTGAACCACATACAAATGCCAGGCGGAAGCCCCACTCGGATCCTGAAACGGCAGGATCACCGGGAGCGGGCGCAGCAATTCATCATAACGCGCCGCCAACACTCTGCGCCGCGCGATGAACTCATCACAGCGGTCCATCTGGCTCACCCCGAGCGCCGCTTGCAGGTCGGTCATCCGCAAATTGAAGCCCAGGCCAATCTGCTCATAGTACCAGGGCCCCTCCGACTCCCGCTCCATGGACCGCGCCTCCCGCGTGATTCCATGCGAACGCAGAAGGCAAAGCTTTTCGTGCAGGTCGTCCCGGTTCGTCAGGATCATGCCGCCCTCGCCCGTGGTGATGATTTTCACCGGATGAAAGCTCAGGATTGTCATGTCCGCGTGACGGCCACTTCCCACCTTTTCGGATTTCCACGTCGCGCCGAGAGCGTGCGCTGCGTCCTCGATGACCGTGACCCCCCGCCCTTTCGCCAATGCGGAGATCGCGTCCATGTCGCAAGGTTGGCCGGCGAAATGCACGGGAATCAAAATTTTGGGAGGCCGCCTGGCGGAACCCAATTTGTCCGCCAGCGAACGGGCGCCCATGTTGTAGGTTTTTGGATCGATGTCGACGAAGTCCGCGCGGGCTCCGCAGTGCAATGCCGCGTTCGCCGAAGCCACAAAGGTGTTCGGCGAGGTCCAGAGTTCATCCCCCGGCCCCAGCCCCGCAGCCAAGGCCGCGATATGCAGCGCGGCGGTCCCGTTGGTCACCGCCACCGCGTGGCGCGCCCCGCAATGCTCGGCCACCTTCCGCTCGAATCGCTCGACCGCCGGCCCTTGCGTCAGCCAGTCCGATTGCAAGGCAGCGACGACCGCGGCGACGTCGCTCGGGTCGATGGACTGCCGCGCGTAGGGAATCCGCCGGCCCGCTCCCGCTGTGGCCGGTGCGCTCACGGTTGGCGGGCGAACTCCTGGAGTTCAGCCTGGGTCAGCCACGCGGGGTTGTTGTCGCTCGCATACCGAAAATCCACCGGCAGCCGCCTGGCTTTCCCCTCGTCGACCATTTTCCAAGCCGGATGCCCCGGTGGCGCCACGGCGAACATGTCGTCGAACTCAATCGCCCCCCGGGCCTCGTCTTCGGAGAGCAACACCTCGTGCAGTTTCTCCCCCGGCCGGATTCCCACGGTCTCCACCCGGCATTCCGGCGCCACCGCTTTGGCCAGCTCCATGATGTTCATGCTTGGGATTTTCGGCACAAAAACCTCCTCGCCCCGCATTTCATCCACGCACCGCGCGACAAATCGGACGCCTTGGTCCAGCGTGATCCAAAACCGTGTCATGCGTGGGTCCGTGACCGTGATCGTCCCGCTCGGCCGCTGTTGCCGGAAAAGCGGAATGACGCTCCCCCGGCTGCCCACCACGTTCCCATAACGGACGCAGCTGAACTTCGTGCCGGTCTCCCCGGAATATGCGTTTCCCTGCACAAACAATTTTTCGGCGCACAGCTTGGTCGCCCCGTACAGGTTCACCGGATTCACCGCCTTGTCCGTGCTGAGCGCCAGCACCCGCCCCACCCCGCAATCGATGGCGGCGTCGATGATGTTTTTGGCGCCCATGACGTTCGTCAAGATCGCCTCGAACGGGTTGTACTCGCACGCGGGAACCTGCTTGAGTGCCGCCGCATGCACCACCAAGTCCACTCCATGGAAGGCCCGCACCAGCCGTTCTTTGTCCCGGACATCCCCCAGGAAAAAACGCAGCGACGGATGGTCCTTGGCGGGGAATTGCTGCTGTATTTCGTGCTGCTTGAGCTCATCCCGGCTCAATATGATCACCTTCTTCGGTCGTTTTTCCCGCAGCATCAATTCAACGAACTTCCTGCCGAAAGAGCCTGTGCCCCCGGTGATTAGCACGACTGAATCCTTCCAAATCATCCGGTCAGGGAATCAAATCGACCCCACGAGCGCCAGCAGAAACTCCCCGCCCGAAGGCGGTTTGGGCCTCATTCCAACCGTTCATTGCGCGGCCCGTTGGCCGGGTTGCGCCGATGGCGCGAAAAAGTCGGAGAATTGCCGGGCGGCGATTTTTCTCACTCGGTTGCGAATCGACCTGGCTTTCCAAGCCGCCGGGAAAAAAAGCCACCCGCACGAAAATCGGCGCCGGTATGCCTCCAGGTCATTTTGGGCGGATTGAAGGGTTTGAAGGGTCTCAAGGTAAGTGTCGAGCCGCGGCGCCCATGGCGCCGC
>CAZSXX010000054.1:0-15316 GCA_964611245.1 uncultured Verrucomicrobiota bacterium
GAAAAGCTGGCCGAGGGCCCAATGGTCGAGGAGCGATTGGAAGACGGAGAAATTGCAGAGGTACTGGTCGCCGAGGCTGTCCTCGAGCTTGCGGATTTCCTCGGGGATGTAGGCCTGGCCGCGGAAGCACTCGACGACGGCGGCGCTGATCTCCCAATAGAGCGTCTCGATTTTCGCTTTGTCGGGGAGGTCCATGAGGCCGAGCGTGAACATGTTGTGGGCGTCCTCCTTGCGCTCGAGCGAATCGTGGTAGGCCTCCAGCTTGTTCAGCTTGGCGAGGTTCTTGCGGATATCGAGCAACTCCTTGACGAGCGGGTGCTCGTTCTCGCCGTAAACGAACTGCTGCTCGGGCCGGGTCTTGCCGATGGAGCCGAAGACCTCGACGACGAGGACGCTGTGGTGGGCGACGATGGCGCGCCCGCTCTCGCTGACGATCTCCGGGTGGGGGACTTTCTCGGCGTTGCAGACGTCGGCGACGTAATAGACGATGTCGTTGGTGTATTCCTGGAGGGAATAATTGGTGGAGCTGTCGAAGGCGCTGCGGCTGCCGTCGTAATCGACGCCGAGGCCGCCGCCGACATCGAGGTATTCGGCCTGGAACCCCATTTTGTGGAGCTTGGCGTAGAACCGGGCGGCTTCCTGGACCGCTTTCTTGACGGTCAAAATGTCTGGGACCTGGGAGCCGATGTGGAAGTGGAGCAGGCGGAAACAGTGCGTGAGATTTTCGGCCTTCAGGAGATCGGTGGCGGCGAGGAGTTCGGCGGTGCTGAGGCCGAATTTCGCGTTTTCGCCGCCGCTCTCGGCCCATTTCCCGGCGCCTTTGCTGAGGAGGCGGGCGCGGATGCCGATATGGGGCTCGACGCCGACCTGTTTGGAGATGGTGATGATCTGCTTCAGTTCCTCGAGCTTCTCGACCACCATGATGACTTTTTTGCCGAGCTTGATGCCCATGAGGGCCATGCGGATGAAGACGGCGTCCTTGTAGCCGTTGCAGATGATCAGGCTGCCCTGCTGGTTTTGCAGGGCCAGGCCGGCGAACAGCTCGGGTTTGCTTCCCACCTCAAGGCCGAAATTGAACGGCTTGCCGGCGTCGAGGATTTCCTCCACGACCTCCCGCAGTTGGTTGACCTTGATGGGGAAGACCCCGCGGTATTTGCCCTGGTAGTTGAACTCCGTGATGGAGTTGCGGAAGGCCTGGTTGATCGACTCGACGCGGTGGCGAAGGATGTCCTGGAAACGGATCAGGAGCGGGAAGCGGAGGCCACGGGCGCGGGCCTCCTCGATGATGTCGGTGATCTCGACGCCGGCGCCCGCTTCCTGCAAGGGGGTGCAGACGACTTTGCCGTTTTCGTTGACGTCAAAATACTTCGCCCCCCATCGGTCGATGTTGTAAAGAGTGCGGGCTGCCTGGATGTCCCATTTGGCCGCGGAGTCATTGGAATCGCTCATGATTCAAAACCGTCCGCGACTATAGGATTGAAGCGAAAGAATTCAACATGCGTCACAGGATTTTTTCTCACTCCTCGGTCTCCGGCTTGGGCTCGGGCAGCCAGGTGGAGAGGATCAGGCCGGCGAGATAAACGCCGACCGCGACCGCGCCGGCGGTGTAAGCGAACTTCACGTAGGACGTCGCCTCCGGCATCTGCGATTTCAACCATTCGGAGCCGGCCACGGTGAGGGTGACCCAGGCGAAGGAGGTGCCGATGATGCGGCCGCCGACGTTGGCGGCGAAACTTTCGCCGGTCCCGCGCAAATGGACGGGGTAAACGCGGGGGAGGTAGTTCCCCCAGAAACTGAACTGGGCGACGGTGAGGAGGCCCGCCAGGAACACGCCGTATTTCAACAGTTCCAGGTTGTTCGTCGCCGGGAAAAAGAACACGAGGGGCACGATGATCAATCCGGGAATCTGGAAAACCCGGAGCAAGCCGCGGCGGCTCACGATCCGCACGGCGAGAAAGGCGAGGATGGTGCGTCCGGCCAGCCCGCCGACCTCCTGCCAGAGCTGGACCTTGCCGACGATGGCCTCGCGCGCGCCGGCGGCGGCGCCCGCCAGTTGCGGCGGGGTGGCGGCGGGGTTTTCCTCTTTCAGCTTCGCCTGGGCCGCGGCCTCGGCGGATTTCACTTCGGCCAGCCCGGGGACGATCTGCGGGAGCTGTTGGATGGCGCCGAACGCGGCCCCGTAACCGCACGCAAAGATCAGCGTGGTGATCACGGTCGTCCGCAAAAGCTGGGGCTGGAACAGTTCCGCGAAACTGGGGCGCCTGAGGGTTCCGGCGTCCTTCTTCGCCTGCCAAATTGGGGATTCGGGCAAAAATGGGCGGATGAAAATGAGGGGGATCGCGGGGATGACGCCGGAGATGAGCGCGTAGCGCCAGGCCTGGTGCGTCCCATGGATGGCGGGCAGGGAGTCTTTCCAAATGACGCAGAGCAAATAGGCCTGCGTGACCAGGAGCCCGCCCACGGAGGAAAACGCCTGGGTGTAGCCGAGCACTTTTTCGCGCTGCTCCGGATTGGGGAAGAGCTCCGCGAGCCAGGCCACGGCGGCCACGAACTCGACGCAAACGCCAATGAAGACCAGGCAGCGGAAAAAGAGGAGCTGTTCGAGGGTGGTGGCGTAGCCCGCGGCGAAGGCGGAGAACGCGTAGAGCAGAATGCTGAAGGTGAGCACGAAACGGCGGCCGAGCCGGTCGGTCAAATACCCGCCGATCAAGCCGAAGGTCCCGCCGACCAAGGCGGGGACGAAGAACAGGGTGCGCGCCCAGGAGATGTATTCGGGCGAGCCGGGCCTGAGGCCGCCGAGGCTTTCCAACGCGGGCTTGACGATGAGGGGGAGCATCAGCAGTTCGTAAATGTCGAACGCGAATCCGATGGCAGCGATGGTGCAGATCAGCCACGCCGTCCGGGTCATGGGCGCTTTTGGCGCCACGTTGGAACTCATGGGGTGAGTGTGCAAAGGCCCGCGCCCTTTTCAACTCCAATTCTTCAACGGTTGAGCCGCCTCCGTGGCCGACTCACCCGTGAAGCTCGCAGGTGGGTGACGCGCAGGAGGACGGGGCTTGCCACCGGCGGGCGGGAGCGGCGCGCCGAAAGGGTGGCGAATGGGCGTTCGACGCCGACGGCTAACGGTGGTCCCGGCGATACCGGCTCGGTGAACAGCCGCAGGACTTGTTGAACGCGTCGTAAAACCGGCTCAATGTCGGGTAGCCCGCCTCCAGCGAGATGTCCACGATTTTGTCGTCGGTGGTGGCGAGGAGGCGTTGCGCGTGGGACATGCGGTGCTGGGTGATGTATTCGTTGATCGTGAGGTTGAAGGTCTTTTTGAACAGGTTCATCGCGTAGTTCGGATGGAGGCCAACGCCGCGGGCGAGGTCCGCGATCGAAATCGATTCCTGATAGTTCTGCGCGATGTGGGCGGCGAGCTGCTCCATCTTGCTCAAGCCCCCTTCGCCGGGCAGGGCGCCGATGCTCGGGCCATTTCCGGCCTTGTCCGGCGGAGGCAGGGTGTCCGCGAGGCGCTGAAGGCGAGCGTGCAGCTCGAGGCGGGTCGCCAAATTCGGTTCGTCTTGGTGCGCCGCCAGGTCCTTGGCCCAATTTCGAAAAAGTTGCAGGTCCAGCTCGAATCGGGCCGGGGCGGGGTCGCGCACGAATTGGCCGTGCAGCAACCGATCGACGAGGTTCGGGGGCAATCGGCATTGGAGGAACCAAGCCAGGGGCAGCGTGACGACGTAATATTCTGGATGGCCGGACGCGTCGATGATCTGGTGCGGGATCGCCGCCCAGAAAGCGCCCAAGGCGCCTTTGGCCACGGTGATCCGCTCCCCTCCCAACAGGTACGCCAGCGAGCCGTCCTTGAGGAAGTTCAGCTCGATTTCGTTGTGGCGATCGGGCCGCCGCATGGGCGCGGCCTTCCACAGCTCGCAGGTGAATCCGTAGGGCTTGAAGTCCGGACGGCTGTGATCGAAGCGGAACATCGCCTTAGGATACAGGAATAATTCGCCCAAAAACAAGGAGGAAGGAGCCCGCGAATCCCGGCATGATCAGCCATCATCAACATGGGCGCCGGTCGGATCCGTGGATCGCGCGCCAAAAACCTTTATGAGAATGTTTGAAATTGGCAGCGGCAGGCCGGAGTCGAAGAATTTCAGACGCCCGTCCCGGCGAATGGAGGGGGCGTTCACCTTGATTGAGTTGCTGGTGGTCATCGCCATCATCGCGATACTGGCCAGCATGCTATTGCCGGCGTTGGGCAAGTCCAAACTCAAGGCGAGCGGGATCGCGTGCTTGAACAACTCGAAGCAACTGGGCCTGGCCTATGTCCTGTACGGAGGCGACAACAACGACATTTGCCTGGGCCCCAACGCCAGCGCCAAGGCCCCCGCATGGATTGAGGGAGGGATGTTTGGGGCCAGCGATTCGGCGAGCGTCCGCCACCTCACGAACAGCCCAACCTACAAGTACCTGAGCTCCCCCACGGTCTTCCGATGCCCCGCGGACACCGCCTTGATGCGGGTGGGGACGCAATTGCTCCCGCGGAGCCGCAGTTACACGATGAACGCATTCATGGGGGAAACGTACACCTCCTGGGTGGTGAACAACAGCCCCCCCTTCAAGGTGGCCAAGCGCTTCTCCGACTTCACGTCGCCGGGAGCGACCGACGTGTACATCTTGATTGACGAGCACGAAAACAGCATCAACGACTCGCATTTCTTCCCGTTCGACAACCTCCGCACGTTTGCGGTCAACACGCCTTGGCTGGACGCCCCGTCGGGCAGGCATGGCAACGCGGCTGGGCTGACGTTCGCCGATGGGCATTCGGGCATCCAAAAATGGCGGAGCAATGTCTCCGGCTACAAGCGGAGGGGAGGCGAGGCGGTCCCCAACGACATGGGTTGGCTCCCCAAAGCGGAAAGGGCGGATTGGAACTGGTTCACCCAGCACATCGCTTCACGGCAATGAAAGGCGGGGCCACCGCCGGCGGGGGCCCCAAGCGCCGGGCCACATCCACAATCGAAAAAGACAATTTAATGAGAACAGAGAACATCCGCACTTGGACTTTTGCATGGAATCGTTGAAAAGGCCCGGCCACTCCGCCCCGCCGACGCTGGGGGTCATCTACGGCAACCGCGATTTTTTCCCGGACCAACTGGTGACGGAGGCGCGGGCCGACGTCGCGGCCTTGTTCTCCAAGCTGGGCATTCGGGCCATTCAATTGGCGGACCACGATTCGAAGCTCGGCGGGGTCGAGACTCATGCCGACGCCCGCAAATGCGCGGAGTTGTTTGCCCGGCACCGCGGGGAGATCGACGGCGTGCTGGTTGTGCTGCCCAATTTTGGGGACGAGAAGGGGATCGCCGACGTGCTGAAGCTTGGCGACTTGCGGACGCCCATCCTGATCCAGGCGTATCCCGACGATCTGGACCAACTGTCGCCGGCCCGCCGCCGCGACGCGTTCTGCGGCAAGATTTCGGCCTGCAACAACCTTGTGCAGGCAGGGATCAAGTTTTCGCTGACCAGCAAGCACGTGTCGCACCCCGCCTCCGAGGGTTTCCGGCGCGACCTGGAGAGGTTCCTCGGGGTTTGCCGCGTGGTCAACGGCCTGCGCGGCATCCGCCTCGGCGCGGTGGGCGCGCGGCCCGGCGCGTTCAACACGGTCCGTTATTCCGAGAAGATTCTGGAACGCCACGGCGTCAGCGTCACGACGGTTGACCTTTCCGAGATCATCGGCGCGGCGAACAAATTGGGCGCCTCCGACGGATCGGTCGTGGCGAAGCTAAAAGACATTCAAGGCTACGCCCCCGCGCCGGGCGTGCCGAACGAAAAGCTCGTCCAAATGGCCAGGATGGGCGTGGCGCTCAACGATTGGATGAACGCCAACCACCTCGACGCCACCGCCATCCAATGCTGGACGTCCGTGCAGCAGAATTTCGGGTGCAACGTCTGCACGCTGATGAGCATGATGAGCGAGAAGTTCATGCCCAGCGCGTGCGAAGTGGACGTGACCGGAGTGCTCACGATGTATGCGATGCAACTCGCCTGCGGCGCCCCAGCCGCACTGGTGGATTGGAATAACAATTACGCGGAGGACGATGAGAAATGCGTTCTATTCCACTGCGGCAATTGGGCGAAAAGCTTCCTGCCCGACATCAAGATCGCCAACGCGCCGATCCTGGGCAGCATTCTCGGAGTGGAAAACACCTATGGCGCGCTGGATGGGCGCACGCCCGGCGGCCCCTTGACCTACGGGCGCATCACGACCGCGGATGCCGAGGGCAAAATCCGCTGTTACGTCGGGGAAGGCGAGCTCACCAACGATGAGCTCAAGACGTTCGGGAACCGCGCCGTGGCACGGGTGCCGAATCTGCAAGGGGTGCTGCGCCATGTCTGCGAGAAGGGCTTCGAACATCACGTCGTGATGACCCAGTCGCATTCCGCGGCGATTCTGGCCGAAGCGTTCGGAAACTACCTCGGCTGGGAAGTTCAACAATTTGGAAAATGAGCAACTCGGAACCGAAGAAAGAGAAACCCATGCGAGGCGATAATCTGAAACGGGCGTTCGTGCTTCTGTTGTCCCTGGCGCTGCCTGTCGCCGCGCTGGCTGCGCCGCTTAAGCCGCGCATGGTGGCCCTCACTGACATTTCACCCGACAACATCGAGCCGGACGACATGGAGTCGATCATCCGGCTGTTCGTTCACGCCGACTTGTTCGAGATCGAAGGACTGGTGGCCACCACGGGCTGGAGCAACAGCGGCGACAAGCCGGAGTGGATCAAACTGATCCACGAGACCATCGATCTGTACGAGAAGGATTTCCCCAACCTCCGCAAGCGTTCGGAGCAGAAGGATCACTTGAAGGACGAGGCGCGCCAGGCAATCGGTTACTGGCCGAGCCCGGACTACCTTCGGTCCGTGACCGTGGTCGGCAGTCAGAAGCGGGGCATGAGTTTCATAGGCAAGCAGAACCAGACCGCGGGTAGTGACCTGCTCATCAAGCTGGCCGACGAGCCGGACGACCGCCCGATCTGGATCACGGTCTGGGGTGGCGGCAACACGCTCGCGCAGGCCATCTGGCAGGTGCAACAAACGCGCAGCCCGGAACAGTTGAAGGCCTTTTTGCGCAAGCTCCGGGTTTACACGATCACCGATCAAGATGGGACGCAGAAACGCGGCAATGTGATCGCCTGGCCGGAGAGTTCCCATCTCTGGCTGCGGCGCGATTTCGAGAAGGACCTGTTCTTCATCTGGGATGAGAGCGCCTGGAAACACCAGAACGGCACCGGGCGGAGCAATTGGGACGCGTATGCCGCCCACGTTCAGCAACACGGCAATCTCGGCGGGCGGTATCCCAAATACAAATACGGCGTGGAGGGCGACACCCCCGCGTTCCTGCACATCATTCCCAACGGGCTCAACAATCCGGACGTGCCGGGTCAGGTCGGCTGGGGCGGCTACTTCGAGTTTGGCGAATGCAAGGACGGCGCAACCAAGGCGTATCAGAATCACGGCGGCTCAGCGGGCGAAACATCGTCGAAGTATCAAAAGTATTTTTATCCGGCCACGTTCAACAACTTCGCCGCCCGCATGGACTGGGCGAAAGACGGCAAGGGCAATCGCAATCCGCTGGTCGTCATCGGCAATGACGCCGGGCTGGAAATTCTTACCCAAAAACCCCAGGCCGGTACGACGATCACGCTTGATGCCTCGAAGTCGCATGATCCGGACGGCGACAACCTGACCTTCAAATGGTGGGTCCTGCCCGAAGCAGGCACCTACCAGGGCGATGTTGTGATCTCGGGTGGCGATTCGAGCCGCGCCACGGTTCAGTTTCCTCCCGGAGCAGCGGGGACCAGCATTCACGTCATCTGCGAAGTCACGGATGACGGCACGCACAACCTCACCGGTTATCGCCGGATCATTTTGGAACCAAAGAAGTAGCCTGTTTCGGTAGTGGAACCATAAACCTTCAGCAAAGCAAATGAACCATATGAAAGAAGCACTCTGTCAGACCATCGAAGGATTCAAGGGTCGCATACAGCGATTCTGCTGCATCGCGACCCTCATCTTGATGGCGGCAACCGGCTCCGCTCAAGCCGCGGAGAGTCGAGCGGCCAGCACCGTGGTGGATTCGAATCTGTCGTTCGCCAAGTGGCTGAAGGCTCATATCGCGGCTCAGTATCCTGACGGGAAGATCATTGACCATGGAGGGTGGGTGCAGGGGCGTGTTCCTGAATTGGTGGCGAGCTGGGCCGAATGGAATGAGCCGGGCATCACGCTGAAGAAAGTGCATGACATCGAGGAAGGCGAATTGTTGTTCATCTCCAAGGACAAGAGGGAGAACTGGCCCGACAGCGTCTCGGTCGTTTACTTTCCTGGCGTGGGTTACTACATCGCCGGTTATTCCGCCGCCACCATGGGAGACTGGAATGTGGAGAAGAGTACGGTGGTGCAATTCGACGGCGAAGCCAAAAAGTTCGTGGATAAAATGGTCCTGGCGCGGATGAAGGATCAGAAGTCCCTCGTGAACTGGCTTAAGTACTACATCCCGGCGCAGCATCCCGGCGCAACCATACAAGACCATGGCGGTTGGGTTCAGGCGAAGCTTCCCGGCGGCCTGGTCGCCAGCTGGGCGCAGTGGAATGAGGCGGGCATCACCCTGAAAGGAGTGGAAGCCCATGCCTTGAAGGATGGAAAATCGATCTTCATCTCCAAGGACAAGAAGGAGAACTGGGCTGATCTCCCTTCGGTCGCCCATTTCCCCGGCGCGGGCTACTACATCGGTGGATATGCCTCCGCCAGCATGTCTGGTTGGAATGTCGAAAAGAGCACCATTGTCCAGTTTTCCGGCAATTCCAGAAAATTCGCGGAGGAAATGGCCAATGCGTGGATTGAAGCGAATAACAATCAAGGCAAACTCCAAGAGTGAAAATCCAATGTGGAAGATTCTCCCTTGCGGCCATGACCTGCGTGATGCTTGTCTTCGCCGCTTTCTCGTCGCAGGCCGCTGACAGCAACGCCAAGGGAGATTCCAAACGGCTGCGGGTGATCATGACGTCGGATTTCCCGCCGTTTCCGGTGACCAACAGCGATCCAGATGACGTGCAGTCGATGGTTCGCTTCCTTCTGTACGCGAATGAATTCGACATTGAGGGATTGATCGCATCGGCGGGCACGTATGGCATGGTCGCCGAAAAGAAAAACATTCTGGCTGTGTTGGCCGAGTACGACAAGGTGGACGAGAACCTGAGAAAACATGACCCCAGGTATCCCACCGCCGACGCCCTGCGCGCCGTCACGTTCGAGGGCAAAGGGAACAACAATGGCATCAAGATCAAATGGGGTTGCGGCAAGCAGTCCCACACGGAGATCATTGGCGAGGGCAAGGATTCCGAAGGTTCGGACGCGATCATCGCGGCCGCGGACAAAGCGGATCGACGGCCGATCTATATTGGTGTCTGGGGCGGTCCGCGGGAGGTCGCCCAGGCCATTTGGAAGGTGAAGCACACGCGCAGCGAAGCGGAGTTGAAGGCCTTCATCGGCAAGCTCCGCGTCTTTTTGATCGCCTGCCAGGACGCCTCGCACGAGTGGTTGATGGCTGAATTCCCAGACTTGTTCATCATCGAGTCGAAGAAGACCTACCAGGGGATTTTCCGCGCCGACAGCCAGGCGTGGGCTGAGGAGAACATCATCAACAACCACGGTCCGCTTGGCGCCATCTACCCGCCGAAGGCCATCGCCGGCCCGGGCGTGATCGAAGGGGACTCACCCACATTCCTGTACCTCGTCAGCGCGAATCGCGGGATCAACGATCCCGAAGATCCCACCCAGCCGAGTTGGGGCGGGCAGTACGTGCGCAAGGGCTCCACGAAGCATTACGTCGATGGCCCCGGCGGAGCGACCATCTCCAAGTGGAGGGAGGATTTTCAGGCGGAGTTCAAGGAACGGGCGGACTGGATGCTGCCGTGAACCTGAGCCTGCCTCCTCGCATGAAAACACACCTGTTCCTCCTCACCTTGGCCGTCTTCGCTTCGACGTTCCCGGCGAAGTGTCCGGCGGCGGAGACCAAACCCCGCGTCTTTGTGCTCACTGACATTGAGAACGAACCCGACGACGCCATGTCGATGGTGCGCTTCCTCACTTACTGCAACCAATGGGATGTCGAGGGTCTCATCGCCACCACTTCCATCCATCAGCAAAACCGCACCGCCCCTGAGCGCATCCGGCGGATTGTCGACGCCTACGGGAAAGTCCGCGACAACCTGCTCCTGCATGAGTCGGGGTATCCGAGGACCGAACATTTGCTCTCCGTAGTCAAGGAAGGCCCAGCCCTTTACGGCATGAAGGCCGTCGGCGAAGGCCATGACTCTTCCGGCTCGGAGCTGCTTATTCAGGCAGTGGACAAGGCGGACACCCGCCCGGTCTGGGTGACCGTCTGGGGCGGGCCGAACGTGCTGGCCCAGGCGCTATGGAAGGTCCGAGCGACCCGCACACCGGAGAAACTGGAACAATTCGTCTCCAAGCTCCGCGTTTACACCATCTCCGACCAGGACGACAGCGGTCCGTGGCTGCGCCAAAACTTCACCAATCTTTTCTACATCACCAGCCCCGGTTTCCACGCGGGCGGCGCGTATCATCATGCGACATGGAGCGGGATCAGCGGCGACCATTTGCACGCGCGCTGCGACGGCGCCGATTTTGACCTGGTGACCAACGAGTGGCTCGACCGGAACATTCGCCGCAAGGGACCGCTCGGCGCCGAATACCCGCACTGGGAATACCTGATGGAAGGTGACACGCCTTCGTTCCTCAACTTGGTCAACAATGGGCTGAGCGATCCCGAACGTCCGGACTGGGGCGGTTGGGGCGGCCGTTACGAGTTTTACACTCCGCGCCGGCAAAAGTGGCATTTGCAGCCCGAGACTCGGCCGTTCTGGAGCGACGCGGACGACGAGGTGATGGGCATCGACGGGCGCTGGCACGATGACAACCATGCCACCATCTGGCGTTGGCGCCAGGCCTATCAGAACGACTTCGCCGCGCGGATGGACTGGACGATCAAGCCGCACAACCAGGCGAACCACCCGCCGGTGCCCAAGCTCGCCCACGCCAGCCGGCTCACCGCCAAACCCGGCGAACGTGTCAATCTCAGCGCCGCCGGCTCAACCGATCCGGACGGTGACGCGCTTTCTTATCATTGGTTTTACTACCATGAGGCCGGCGCCTTCCCTGTCCACGAGTCGCGCAGTGGGCAGCCGGTCGCCATCAGGAATTTCGACCAGGCGCAGGCCTGGTTCACCGTGCCGACCCGCGGAGTCATGCCGCCCGGAACCGGCCAGATGCACGTCGTTCTTGCCGTCACCGACCACGGCGCACCGCGTCTCACGCGCTACCAACGGGTGATCGTCGAAGTGGCGCCGTAGGGGGACGAACCACATTTGGTTTCCCTATTTGATGCAAAATGGAACAAACGAATATTACTGACCACGAACTGCGGGTGAAGGCCGTCGGGCTCCGTCGCGCGATGCTCAATCTCATCGCGGGAGCGGGCGCCGGGCACACCGGCGGCGGGTTGTCGTGCATGGACATCCTGAACGTCCTTTACAATCGTGTCCTGAATGTGTCGCCGGAGACTTTCGGCGATCCGCAGCGCGACCGCTACGTGCAGAGCAAGGGCCATTGCGTCGAGGCGCTCTATGCGGTGCTGGCCGATCGCGGCTTCTTCCCCGCGTCGGATCTGGACACCGTCTGCCATTATCAATCGCACTACGTCGGCCATCCCACGCGCCACATTCCGGGCATCGAGATGAACACCGGCGCGCTGGGTCACGGCCTGCCCATCTGCGTCGGCATGGCTCTCGCGGGCAAGATGGATGCCGCCAAGTATCGGGTCTTCACGCTGCTCGGCGACGGCGAACTCGCGGAGGGTTCGAACTGGGAAGCCGCCCTGGGCGCCTCGCACTACAAGCTCGATAACCTCGTCGCCATCCTCGACCACAATACGCTCCAAATCACCGGCCACACCCGCGACGTGATGAGCAACGAACCGCTCGACGAGAAGTGGCGCGCGTTTGGCTGGGCGGTCCGCACTGTGGACGGCCACGATTACGCTGCGCTGACGAAGGCGCTGACCGATCCGCCTGAGCCGGGCAAGCCCACGTTCATCATCGGCAACACGACGAAGGGGAAAGGCGTGGGCTTCATGGAGAATGTCGCCAAATGGCACCACGGCGTGCCGGATGAAGCGGAATTGAAACGGGCGCTCGCCGACCTTGATGCCGTCGAGGCTGGCTTGAAGGAGGCCAAATGAGCGCTCCGGCGCCTTCCATGTTCACGCCCGCCGCGACGGCGACGGCGGAAAAGCTCGGCTTGAGGATGGGCAAGGCCAATCTCGAGGTGTTCGCCGCCACGCTGGAAGACCTGGCCAAGACCAATCCCAACATTGTCGTGGTCACGAGCGACTCGCGCGGCTCGGGCAAGCTGGCTCCCTTTGGCAAGGCGCTGCCCAGGCAGATCGTCGAGGTCGGCATAGCCGAGCAAAATCTCGTCGGCGTCACCGCCGGACTGGCCGCGTGCGGCAAGAAGTCGTTTGGCGTTTCGCCAGGCTGCTTCCTCACCGCGCGTTCCTTGGAGCAGATCAAGAACGACATCTGTTACTCGGATGTTCCGGCGGCGCTCATCGGCATCAGTTCGGGCGCGAGCTATGGCGCGCTCGGCACCACGCATCATTCGCTGCACGACCTGGCTGCCCTGCGGGCGATCAACAATCTCACCGTCCTCGTTCCGGCGGACAATTTCGAGACGCGCGAAGCCATCCGTTTTGCCGCGCAAGCCACAAAGCCGGTTTTCGTCCGCTTCGGCAAGGCCGCGATGTTCCACCTGCATCGGCCGGAGACAAAATTTGAGGTCGGCAAGGCCATCACTCTCCGCGAAGGCGACGACGTGGCATTCGTCGCCACGGGCGAAACAGTGGTTCACGCCCTGCTCGCCGCCGGCCATTTGACCGGGCGCGGCCTGGACTGCCGGGTGCTTTCCGTGCACAGCATCAAGCCGCTCGACAAAGAGGCGATTTTGAAGGCCGGCCGCGAATGCCGCGCCGTCATCACCGTCGAGGAGCACATGGTCCATGGCGGACTCGGCGAGGCGTGCGCGGCGCTGCTGCTCCAGGGCGGCGTTTGCAAGCCATTCCAGATCGTGGGCATCCCTGATGAGGAAACTGTCCCCGGCGCGCAAGCGGACATTTTTCGCCACTACGGCATCAGCATGGAGGGGCTTTCAGCGACCGCCACCGCCCTGTTGGAGAGCGCATGAGCCTCATTCTTGCCATCGACCAAAGCACCTCCGCGACGAAGGCCGTGCTCTTCGGCGCGGGCGGCAAGGTCGTGGGCAAGGCTTCCCGCGACCATCATCAGATCTATCCACAGCCAGGCTGGGTCGAGCATGACGCCGAGGAAATCTGGCGGAATGTGCTGGCCGTCATCCGGGACATCGCAATCCGTCATGACCTCGCGCAACTTGCGGGTCTCAGCATCACGAACCAGCGGGAGACTTTCGTTGTGTTCGACCGCAAGACGGGCCGTCCGCTGCACAACGCCATCGTGTGGCAGTGCCGTCGCGGTGATCCGCTCTGCCAGTCCTTGCGCGAACGAGGGCAGGGGACATTGGTGTCGTCAAAGACCGGGCTGAAGATTGACGCCTATTTCTCAGCCTCGAAGCTCGCGTGGCTCGTCGAGGCCAAGCCGGACCTTGCGGCGACGCTTCATGACGGCGGCGCCGTCGTCGGCACGATCGACGCCTATCTCGTCCACCGGCTGACCCGCGGCGCAGTCTTCGCCACGGACCACACGAACGCGAGCCGCACGCTGCTCTTCGATGTCCGCGCGCTGCGATGGGACGACGAGTTGTGCGCATTGTTCGGTGTGCCGATGAAGGCGTTGCCGGAAACGCGCGAGAGCGCCTCGACATTCGGCGAGACGGACGCGGACGGGGCCTTGCCCAAGCGCGTGCCGATTGTGGGTGTGATGGGCGATTCGCAGGCGTCGCTCTTTGCGCAACGCTGTTTTCAGCCCGGCGCGGTGAAGGCGACGTTTGGCACGGGGACCAGCGTGTTGCTGAATGTCGGCGGCGAGTTCAACCCGGCCGGCAGGGCGACGGTGACTGCGCTGGCCTGGGTCTGGCGCGGGCGGCCGACTTACGCTCTCGAAGGCATCATCAACTGCTCCGGAGCCACCATCGCGTGGCTGAAGAATCAGCTCGGACTTTTCCGCGATGACGCCGAGGTCGAACCGCTCGCGCGCGCGGTGCCCGACAATGGTGGCGTGTACCTGGTGCCCGCGTTCGCAGGACTCAGCGCTCCCCATTGGCGCCCGGACGCGCGCGCGGCCATTGTCGGGATGAGCGCGCACACGCAACGCGAACACATCATCCGCGCGGCGCTCGAATCGATCGCCTACCAACTTCGCGACGTGCTCGACCTGATGCGCGCGGGCGCGGACGTGGGTTTGCGGACGCTTTATGCCGATGGCGGGCCGACGCGCAATTCCTTCCTCATGCAATTCACCGCCGACATCACGGGAGTTGAACTCCATGTGGCCGATGTCGCCGAGTCCTCGGCTTGGGGTGCGGCGATGAACGGGTTGCTCGCGCTCGGCGTGGTCAATTCGCTCGATGAACTTGCCGCGATGCCCCGCGAATCGCGCACGTATTCCCCCAAAATGCCCGCCGCCGGCGTGAAGCGTCTGCACGAAGGATGGCTGGCCGCTGTGAAACGAATTCTTTAATCAACCGTCAAACTCCAACATGACCATGAAACTCACCCTCCGCCAGTTCAGCCGGATCGCCGCGGCGTCTCTCGCGCTGCTGGCCCTCGCTCCCACGCCGCATGCCGCCGAGAAACAGAAGATCGCCGTCGTCATCTCGACGCTGAACAACCCGTGGTTCGTCGTCCTCGGCGACGCGGCGAAAGCCCGCGCCACCGAACTCGGTTACGACGCGACAGTCTTTGATTCGCAGAACGACACCGCGAAGGAGGCGGCGCATTTTGAAAATCTCATTGCGCGCGGCTACAAGGCCGTGCTGTTCAATCCCACCGACGCGAACGCCTCGGTGGCGAGCGTGAAGAAGGCCAGGGCGGCTGGCGTGCCGGTGTTTTGCATCGACCGCGAAATCAACTCCACCGACGCGGCGACCGCGCAACTGCTTTCCGACAACTACTCCGGCTGCGTCGCGCTCGGGCAGCATTTTGTGAAGGTCGTCGGCAAGGAGGGCGCCTACGCGGAGTTGCTCGGCATCGTCGGCGACAACAACACGTTCAACCGGTCGAAAG
>CAZSXX010000054.1:15326-17006 GCA_964611245.1 uncultured Verrucomicrobiota bacterium
GACCGTTTTCCCGGCCTCAAGATGGTCGCGCAGCAGAGCGCGGATTTTGACCGCGCCAAGGCGCTCGAGGTCATGGAGTCCATTTTGCAAAAGAACCCCGGCGTGAAAGCGGTCTTTTGCGGCAACGACGCGATGGCAATGGGCGCGTATCAGGCCGTCCTCAGCGCGGGCAAGGCCGACCAGGTGAAGATTTTCGGCTTTGACGGCGCGGACGATGTGGTGAAACTGATCGCCGAAAAGAAGATCGCCGCGACTGGCATGCAATTCCCGAAGGTGATGGCCGCGAAAGCCGCCGAGTTCGCCGATGAATACCTGAAAGGGAAACGCGATTTTGCCCAGAAAGTCCCGGTCAAGGTGGAACTCGTGACGGCGGAGAACGTCTCCAAGTACGGCGACTACGGCAAGAAGTAAGACACAGGCGCGAAGCGATATCACCATGCGCCCTCGCACGCCAATGCTCATCGCCTCCGGCATCGCCCTTCTGGGCGCGGTTTGCTGGCGCTTTCCGCCCTTCCATGTCGTTCCGCTGAAGAATGCGCGGCACGAGCAAAAGGCGGGCGCGTTCGATGCCGCGAAGGCCGCGGCGGCGTTTTGGGATTCGAAACTGCTGCCGGAAACGGAGCGTGCGGTGGAGGTGAAGGACCTGCTGGCGGCGTTGGCGAAAAACCCGGTCACCGCACGGAAGCAGCATGGCCGGACGCTCGGCATCGGTGGCGCGACGATGTTCCTGGTGCGCGGCTCGGGAAAAGTGGTCGAGATCAGCGACGACGCCATCGTCATCGCGCTTGATGGCACGGACGCCAAGATCAGCCTTTCCGTCGGACTCCTGTTTGGCAACACGGTGCGCGATGCTTCGGGGTTGCTGGATGTGAGCGCGTTTCCAAACTCGCAGGAGTTCAATGACCTCTCCACGCAGTTGAATGGCATCGTGGAGACCAGGGTCGTTCCAGTCCTTAAGGAAAAGGCGGCGGTGGGGAAAGCGATTCGTTTCTCTGGATGCGCCGAACTGGAAGAAGGCGCGCAGCCGGAAGTGCCGCCGGTCATTCCCATCAAAGTCGAATGGCCATGAGCGGCGGCGCGACAGGACCGGACATCGTCTTGGAAGCGCGGCGAATTTCCAAGTCTTTCCCCGGAGTGAAGGCGTTGGATGGCGTGTCCCTTACGGTCCGGCGCGGCCGGTTGCACGCGCTGCTGGGGGAAAATGGCGCGGGCAAGTCCACGCTGATGAACATCCTGGCCGGCGTGTTTCCGGCGGACAGCGGCGCGGTCATTTTCGAGGGCACGCCCGTTTCGTTTCGCAACCCTCGCGAGGCGCGGGAGGCGGGCGTCGCCATCATCTTCCAGGAGCTGAATCTCATCCCCCATCTCACGGTCGCGCAGAACATGTTTCTGGGCCGCGAGCCGCTGACTCGGGCGGGGCTCATCGATGACGCCCGGATGAATCGTGACGCCGTCGAGTGGTTGCGCAGGCTGAAACTGGATGTGTCGCCGCAGGCGGCCGTGTCGAGTTTGCGCGTCGGGCAGCAGCAGGTGGTGGAGATCGCCAAGGCCCTTTCGATGCGCGCGCGCGTCATCATCATGGACGAGCCGACCTCCGCCATCACCGAGCAGGAAGTCGCGGCGCTGCATGAACTCATCCACCAGCTCCGCCCCGCGCTCCCAGGGCAGCCCCGGCGTCTT
>CAZSXX010000055.1:0-10995 GCA_964611245.1 uncultured Verrucomicrobiota bacterium
TGTGGCGCTTCCACCGCTTCCGCCCAGTCCGCCGGCGCTGAGGCCGCCCGCGAAACTTTCCGGGCCGAGGCTGTAGACACGGGCCAGGGGGGTGGGGCTGAAGCCGTTGGGGGCGGAGGTTGTGGGGGTGTCATTCTCGCCGATGTTGGCCTCGACCACCAACGAGCCATCGACATAGACGCGGGCGCCGAGGGCGTCATCGAGATCGAGGCTGAGGTAGTACTGGGAATAAACGCCGGCGGCGGGAACGGAAAAGTCGCGGAACGCGATGCTTTGCGCCTGTAGGGCGGCGCTCCGCTCGAACAGCAACTGGACTTCCTGCGCGGGGGGAAGAGAGGCTGTTCCATCCGAGGCAACGGTGACCGCCGAAGTGGCGGGAACGCCGGACGCGGCGACACCCGTGACGACGGCGGAGAATTCGGCGCCGGATTTTTCGCGGACGACCAACTGGTTGCCAAGGGCGAGCAGGGAGGCGGAGACGGAAGGGATCCGAAACACGAGTTTTCCATCCGAGGAAACGACGGAGCTGAAGGAGAGCGAACTGATGGGGACGATGAGTGTGGAGACGTCGGTGGCGAGACGGGGGGAATTCTTCATGGAACCGACTGTGCCGACGCTGGCCGCGCTGTCCGCCGCCAAGGGGAAGCGGAGGTGGCGCCAAGGCTCCGGGCTGCCCGCAAAGAGAAGGTTGACGGGGCTGTTGCCGTAAATTGGAGGGGGGAAGCCATCGACGGGCGAGGCGATCCACCATTCGAAGTCGAAGTCTTCGACCTTGCCGGCCAGATCCAGGATCTGCTGCATGGTCACTTTCTCGCCGAGAGGGTTGGAGGGGAGGATGACTTTGACCTCACCGCGGTAGAGCGTGTCCACGACCTTGATGACCTTGACGCTGACGGGCTCCTCGGGGGGGGTGAAGGCGATGCCCTGCCCGGCGATCAGGGTGACATAGCCGACGCCGGGGCCGGTGGCGGTGAGCGCGTAGGAGTCAACCGCCGTGTCGCTGTGCCTGACCTCGGCGAGGCCCCGGGCATTGGTCACGACGGCCTGGCGAACGGAAACGCCGCCGACATCCACCGTGCTGGTGAAGGTGCCCGGCTTGGCCGGGTTGGGGTAGAACGTCTCGAGTTCGAGGGCGAGGCGCGCTTTGCCGACCGAATTGTCGATCGCGGCGTCCCAATCCGTTTTTTGGGGGTCGCCCGAATCGCACAGGGCCTGGAGGGCGGCGACATCGTTGGCGCTGATGACATTGGGCAGCAGATAACTTTCCCCGAGAGCCTCCGCTCTGAATTCGCCCTGGAAAACGAGCGAGCCGTTCTTGCCGGCGTTGGGGTCGTAAAAGAAGCGCTCCGAGAGGTGGGGCGCCAAGCGGGGGAAATAGGTTTTGCCCCGGTAGAGGGAGGTCTGGATGGAGGATGGGATTTTGTGGAGGCCGCCGTCGGCCGATCCATCGGGCTTGGTGTCGAAGAGTTTGAATTTCTTGGCGGCGGTGGGGTCATGGAGGGCCACGGCGGGGTTGGTGGGGTTGGCATAGACCGCTTGTTGGTAGAGGACCTGCAGGCTGGTCTGGCCCCGGATGGCGGGGAGGCCCCGTTTGGGCACGGTGAGCGTTTCGGCCATCTGGAGGACGGGCGCGCTTTCGGGCCAGCGGGCGCGGTAAATGACGCCCAAGGCCGTGCCGCTGGCGAGATTGGCATTGCCCGCGAGGGTCCCGAAAACGGGGTCATCGAACAGCGAGGCGCGGAGGTAGGGCGTGATGGTTCCGACGGCGGGCTGGGAGGCGGCGTTGAGGGCGACGCCCGACTTGTCGGTGGGGAACCAGAAACCCGGGAGGGTCTTGTAATAGAATTGCATTTGCCGGGTGGCCGGATCGGAAGGGGAGTGCGGGCCGCGATAAACCCAGAGGTCGCCCTTGCGGTCCTGGAAGGTGATTTTGTTGTAGAACTCAGCGCGGGCGACGTCGGCGAGGGCGGCGCCGGCGGCGGCGTCGGCGAGGAGTTCGTATGCGAGTTGCCAGCCGGTGGCGAAGCCCGAGGGGTTGGCGGCGGCGATTTCAGCCTTTGTTTTTGGGGCGACCACGAGAACGGTGGCCGCCTTGATGTCATCGTCGTCCTCGGGCGCGAGCCCGGCGCCGAAGTTGACTTCGATGTAGGCGCTGCGGGGGCCGTTGGGTTGTCCATTGGGGATGGAGGCGGCTTTGGCGGCGACCGACACGAGCCAGTTTTTCTCCGCGTCCGGATTTGAAACCAGCGCGGCTTGCCCGGCCGTGACGCCATCGAGGGCCGAGTCGGCGACCGCATAGCGGTAGAGCGTGGCGCCGGGGCTGGCGGGAATCGCCGTCTCCGGGGTCCTTTCGCCGACGGCGACCGGCGACCTCTCGGAGAGGACGCCGTGGATGGTGTTGAGGTTGATTTCAACATTGGTCGGATAGAGCCAAAACCGATTCGCGGAGCTGGACTTGTTCTGGAGGATCAGGTTCTGGAACCGCAGAAAGAGGGGACGCTCGGTGAGGGAGACCGAGGCGGCGAGGCTGGCGTTGGCCTCCGCCTCCGTGATTGGGGGCTCGGCGGAGGGATCCGCAACCGGGAATTGGAGGGCGGAGACATCGCGGCGGGCCACCTCGGCATTGAAGCTGACCGGGAGCTGGCCCGGGGCGGCGGGCGGAAAGGGCTTGTCCATCAGCGGGAGGGGCATGGGGGCCTGGAGGATCAGCCCGGCGTCCACCTGGTAATCGAACTTGTCGGAGGCCGTTTCACGGACGACGTGGAATGGGGAGATGGTAGGACGGCCGTCGAAATCATCGAACTCCAGGAGGACAAACGGGGCGGAGGAATAATTGGGGCCGGCGAGGACGTTCAGGTCGTCGCGCAACGCCCAGGCGCGGCCACCCTGCAAGAGGGCATGCTCCTCGTTGGGATTGTAGCCGGGCAATGACTTATTGTTCTGGAGATAGAGGTGGCCGCCGGTTTCGAAGCTGTTCAGGGGCCCGCTGCCGTGGTTGCTGGCCAGGACGATCTGGCGGTAACGGGGGTGGTCCGGCCCGGGAAATTGGAGGGAGTACTGTCCAATCACGGAAGGCCAGTAGGTGGGGATGAAACCGAGGGCCTCGTCGCGGAGAGAGGTGGGGGCGTGCTTGCGGAACCACCAGACTTCCAGCTTGTCCTGGCCGGGAATGGCGTTGACCGGGATGATCGAGGCGTTGTTGGCGGCCTGGAATCCGTTTGCGAATGGGTCCGCGTAGGCGGTGGCGCTGAAGGATTTGCCCTCGGCCTGGTTGATGTAACCCGCGAGGTATTCGCTGGGCCCCGAGCCGGGCTCGCCGTCGGGCGCGGCCAACCGGTCACCGACATAGGCGACTTGGGAGACGACGCGGGGCGCGATCAGGCCGTAGGAGGAGCCGATCAGCTTGCCGTCCATGAAATCCGATCCGTAGACGGAGGAGAGGATGGCGCGGTTGAACTGGTAGGGATTGGATCCCGCGGGAACCGGGCCGGGGATCCAGTTGGCGGTGAACACCTCGCCGCCGTTGGCGGTCGCGGCCAGGCGGAAACCATCCGCGGAGACGGACACCGCAGTCCAGGGGCGATTGGCCGAGAGGGGCGTCCATGTGGCTCCGCCGTCCGAGGAGACGTGGATCGAAGCGCCCGCCGCCACGGCCAGCTTGTAACCGTCCGCCGAGGAACTGACCGACGCAGCGATCCCGAAGTAGGGCCGCGCCAGCCAGCCAACGCCGGAATTGTCCGAGGTGTAAATGGCCGCGTTTGAGGCCACGGTGACCAACCGGGAGCCATCCGCCGAGGAGGCCACGCCCGTCCAAGCGGGACTGCCCAGGCGGGGGGACCAACTCACCCCTCCGTTGACGGACGTGTAGCTGGGGCCGTTGTTCATGACCGCGACCAGTTTGAGACCGTCGGCCGAGGAGGCCACGCCGGTCCAGGCGCGCGCGGAATCGCGGGGAGTCCAAGTCACCCCAGCGTCGGCGGAGGTGTGAAGCTGCCCGCCGTTGACGGAGGCGATCAAACGCGCGCCGTTGGCCGAGGAGGAGACGGAGCTCCAAGCCAGACTCGGCGCGCGGGGAGTCCATGTGGCGCCCGAATCGGCCGAGGTGTAAATATTCCCGGAGTTGACGGCGGCGACGAGGAAAGATCCATCGGCCGAGGAGGCGACGGAGCTCCAGGGGCGGTTGGATTCGCGGGCGGTCCAGGTGAGCCCGGCGTCGGCGGAGGTGTAAAGCTGGCCCCCGTTGACGGCGGCGAGGACTTTTGAGCCGTCGGAGGAGGCAGCGATGGCCTTCCAGGCGCGGAGGCCGGAGCCCACGCTGGGGGAGAGGACGAGGTTGTTCAGATTTCCGACGGCGATGGAGGCGTTTTCGGTCAGGATGCGGTTCAGGTCGGCCAGGAGGCCGGCCGTGAGTTCGGCGGCGCCGGCGCCGGTGGAGGGGTCATAATTGTCGAGGGCGGCCTGAGTGTTTGGGGAGAGGCGGGATTTCAGGTAGCGGATGGTGGGATCGGAGCCGGTCTTGAGCCGGGTGGCGAAGCTGGCGAGGTTCCGGAAATCATGGATGGAAAGGAGGGGGGCTTGGGTCCATTGATTGAGGTTTGTGGCGACCGAGCCGACGAGCAGGTCCAACGGATTTTTCAGGTTTCGGTCGAGCCAGGAGAACACGCGCTCGAAGGCGACGCGGTCGCCGACATTGTAGCGAAGCAGGGCGCGGAGGGCGGGTTGGGTGGAGTCGAGGAAGGTGTAAAACCGGGAATCGGCCGTTAGCTTCGCGCGGGGGGTGCTGAGGTTGGAGGGGTCCTGCTCCTCAAGGACGGGGGCATTGGCGCCGGGGAGGCGGATGGCGGTGAGGCTGGCGGTGGCCTCGTCGGGGACGGCGGCGCGGACGTAGTGGCTGTATTTGGAGGAATCCAGAGGCCAGATGAACGCGTAACGGACAAAGCGGTATGGCCATGCGAGTCCGCCGACGCCGTTGGTGAGCCAATGGACCTGGTAGTCGGTCAACTGGCGGGTGAGGCGGGTGGCGTAAAGCTCGACATCGCCGGAACCGTTCACGCTGCGCTGGAAGGCGAAGGACTCGCCGACTTGGTTGATGGGGGCGGGGAGGAGTTCGCGGTCGGGCGGGGTGTTGTTGGGATAGGCGGTGATGCGCTCGCCGAGCTCGATGGTGACGTCGTCGGGGACGGGGTCGCGCTCAATGTCGACGATTTCGATGCCGAGCTGGCGCTTGGTGTTGGGGCCGGTGGCGTCGCCGAGCAACTCCATGAAGATGCGGCCCTCGCGGTTGTAGGCGTTGATGAAGCCGTTCTCGGAGCGGATGGTGCTGGTGAATACGGCGGTGTTGCCGTTGTTGTTTTCGGAGGGGCCGGCGGTGTTGGGCTTGATGTTCCCGCCGATGACGACTTCGCTTTCGGGGACGAACTCCGGGATGGCTGTGTTGTAGATGAAGTTGACGCCTTTGACGCCGGCGGGAACGGCGACCGGCCGGCCGGTTTTTTCGTAGTCGCCCTTGGTCCAATACATCTTGCGGGCGGGCTGGACGGGGATGCCGGAGACGAGGACGACGGTGTTTGTGATGGGGTAGAAATAGGGCCCGATGTGGACATGGGTGACCAACTCAACGCCGCCGGGCGGGAGGGCGGAGGCCGTGGAGGAGGCGGCGCGCCAGGCGACGCGGACTTGCCCGGCCTTGGTGGCGTAGGGGGCGCCCCGATGCGGGCTGAAATAATAATCGGCGCCGGCGTGGACCAAGGAGGTGTCGAGCACGCGGTTGGTGGTGACCGTCGGCCCGTTGGTGGAGAGGATTTGCCGGATGAAGACCGGCTCGGTGTGCCAATAGTTGGTCTGGCCGGAGGCGAGGGCGACGCCGCCGAGATCCGTCAACGGAACGCTGATTTCCTGGCCGAACAGGAAGTCAAAGCCGTGGCTGAGGAAGGGCCCGCCGACGGCGGCGCGGAGGATGGATCCGTTGGGTGCCCCCTGGGTGGAGCGGGGCCAGTTGATGACTTCGGCATTGGCGGCGAAGCTTCCGGGAATGAGGGAGGCGGAATGGTTGGCCTGCTTGGTGACGCCGCCGTAAACAACGCCGCCGCGGAATTGATTGGGCTGGGCGCCCGGCACCGTGGGGATGGTCTGGGGCGGCTGGGGAGCCCAATTCACGCCATGCTTTGGGGTCGGGCTTGAGGAGTAAAGGAGCTCGCCCTGGTTGTAGGCGGACTGCGCAAACGAGGAGGGCAGGCCCAGAAGCAGCAGCGCGGGCAGCAAGATGAAAGACCGTTTCATAGATTGAGAAAGTTGGGGGGCCGCCCGAAGGAGGCGGAGGTGGAGCGTGATCCGGAGGCGGGGCAGAGCCCGCCATCGGCCGGGGAAACCGCCGTCCTGCCCGGCAGGGGGAAGCGGCTATGAAGCAAGGAGCGCACGGGAGTGGAGGCGCGCGGGGTTAGCGGGACGCTGGGTTCGCGGGAGAGGCGACGGCGGCCAAGGTGGCCGCCGGGGAGTCCTGGCGGAGGCCGGCCAGTTGGGCGACGGCCTTCCGAAGCTGGCTTAACTCGCGCTCGATCGCCTCCATCTTGGAGAGCTTCTCCTCGAGCTCGGCCATCCGGGCGACTTTCTTTTCCAACTCAAGGACGAGGGCCTGGCTGGCGCGGAGGGCGGCCACCTGGCGGGCCAGCTCCTGGGTGGCGGAGACGTTGAGCATCGAGATGGATTCGTAGTCGACCGCGCGGAAATCCTTCACTTCGCGGCCGTAGACAAAAACTTTGCCGTTCGCGGAGGTGAAGTCGGTGCGGAACCGGCCGTCCGCGACTTCGAGCACTTCGTGGATGGACTCCTTTTTCTCGTCGATCAGGCGGACGCGCTCGCCTTTTTTGAGGTCGGTGGCGAGGGACACCCAGCCGTCATGGATGGCGGCGGCCTTGTAGAGGTCGGGGACAGTGTTGGTGTGGCGGCTGACCGCCTGGGGGAAAACTTTCTCCACTTGCTGGGCGATCACTTTTTTGTGGACGGCATCGCCGTTTTCGAGCGTGTCGCGGTAGCGGAAATCGGTGACCTCAATGCCGAGGAGGGCGCGGAGGTCCGCCGAGCCGTCGGTCAGGCCGACGACATTTTTGACGCGGGCGTCGGAAGTGGCGATGACGGCGTTGCCGGCCCAAATGGTGCCGGAGGTGTAAAGGGAGACGGTATGGGCGCCATGGGTGACGGCATGCCCGACGACAGAGTTGTTCACATAAGCGCCCCGGAGGCCGTTTTGGGTGACGCCACCGCTGACAACCAGCTTGGCCTGCGTGGGGGTGTAGGTTCCAATGCCGACATTCCCATCATAGTTGATCACGAAGCGGTGAACGCTGGCGGTATGGTCGTAAATATTGAAACCTTGGTTGCCGGCGGTGGCGCTGGCGACAAAGAGGTCGTACTGACGGCCATCACTTTTTGTGTTGGCCAGGACAAGGCCCGCGCTTTCGGTGGTCGATCCATTCACGCGCAAACCCGAAAAGTAATTTGCGGAGTTCACGACCTGGCCGGAGACGAAGGTGTTGACGATGTCCTTCCGAGCCACGTTGGCGGAAAGAGCGCTGTCGGCGACCTTTCCGGCCGTTGAGATCGTGGCGAGCTTCGAATCGGCGATGGCGGCGCTCCCGGAGATGTCGGCGTCGACGATGGTGCCATCCGTGATTTTGGCGCTGGTGACGGTGCTGTTGCTGAGGTTCCCACCATTGAGGTCCGTGAGATCCTTGCCGCCGCCGGCGAACTGGGTGGCGGTGACTTTGCCGTTGACCTGCAGCTCGCTGCTGGGGGTGGTGTTGGGAGCCAAGTTGATGCCGACGGAGTTGGCGCCGACCTTGAGGACGGTGGAGCCGCTGGTGCCGACGAGCTCGGTGGCGTAGCGGGAGAGGTTGGCGTAGGGGGCGGCGAAGAACTGGATGCGGGGGGTGATCTCCGTCTCGCTGCCAACAGTGATGCCGAGATAGCGGCCTGGGGCATTGTCGCCGATGAAATAGGCCGAGAGGTCGGTGGCGGTGCCGGGCGGGGTGATGGAGATGGAGGTGCCCTCGCCGAGGACGATGCTGAAGTGGCCTTTGTCCACCGTCACGACCTGGGACTCCGACCAGAGGATGGCATTGGCGGCGGTGGAGTTGGGGGAGTTGTAGAGGCGAAAAACGATGTTGAGGTTGACGGGCGAGCTGGCCCCGCGGGCGACGCCGTTGGCGTCGGTGAGAAAGCCCTGGAAGGCCATTTTGCCGGGCGGCTTGGAGTCGGCGGCCACGGCGGGCAAGACGCCCGCGAGGAGGGTGGCAAAACAGGCGGCCCACAGCAGGAGCAGGCGGTGAGGGGTCATTTTCATAGGGGTTGGGGTTGAATTGGAGGCGAAAAATTGAGGTGGCATGGGATGTCCCTTTTTCATTTGAGAGTGGCGATGCTGCTGATGCGGTTGAGGACGAAGGAGCCTTTGGTGACAACCGTCCGAGTCTGGCTGTCGCTCCCTTTGAGCACGATGTTCTCCAGGTAGGAACCTTGGAGGCTCGAGCTGCCGGCGGTCCGGCTGTTGAAGTCGTCCCCGGGGGGAGTGAAGGAGAGAGTGATTTGCCGGCGGATGTCGTAGGACTCGGCGCCCGCCTTGGCGAGCGGCTTGAAGAGGGCGTCCAGGTTGTCGTGGTCGGGATGGTAGGAATGGAGGAATGGGTTGGAGGAATGGTTGGCGTAGCCGTCGGTGAGGACGGCGTTCATGATCCCCGCGCCGCCAAAGGCGCCGCTGAGGGTCCAGCCGGAGCCGGACAGGGGGAGGTGGACGGCGCTGATGCGGCGGGACTGGGCGAGGTATCCTTTGTGGAGGTTGCCCTCCTGCAAGGTGAGGATGGCGTTGGTGGTGAGGGCGTCGGGCCCGACAAAGACCCGTTGCAGGAGGCGGGTGACGCCGTCGGCGCCCTGGTGGACGATGAGCCGCAGGGGGAATGGGGCGGGCACGTCGCCCAGTTCGGTGTCGAAGGCGGCGGTCAGGTACTTCCGGCCGCCGCTGAGGATGAGGTTGGAATTGGTGTCATAGACCAAGGGCGGGGTGGTGAGGGTTCCGGAGATGGTGTAAATCCGGCCGGCATCACGGTTTTCCGCGGCGGCGAGCTTGGTCCCATTGGTGGAGGAAGCCAAGGCGGACCATGAGCGGCTGCTGTCCTGGGCGGCCCAGGTTGACCCGGCATCGGGCGAGGTGTAAACGCGGCCGCCCATGATCGCCGCCGCGAGGGCATTGCCATCCGCCGAGGAGGTGACCGCCTGCCAGTTGGCGGCGGGCGGGACGCTTGATTTCAAATCCCACGTGGCGCCCCCGTCGGTGGAGGCGTAAACACCGCCGCCGCGCACGGCGGCGAGGAGTTTGCGGCCATCGGCGGAGGAGGCGACCGATTGCCACGCGGCGCTCGGCGCGCCGAACAGGGCGGTCCAGTTCACACCGGCGTTGGCCGAGGCATAGAGTTGACCGCCGTTGACCGCCGCGACCAGTTTGAGGCCATCGGCCGAGGCGGCGATGGACTGCCATTTCTGGCCGCCGACGGGGGTGCGCAGGGTCCAGGAGAAGCCGCCGTCCGCCGAGGTGTGGAGGGCGGTTTCGCTTCCGGCGGCGACTTTGAGGCCGTCGGCCGAGGAGGCGAGGGAGAGCCAGTTCGCGATGGGCACCCCTGTTTGGGCGAGCCAGTTGGCGCCGGAGTTGGAGGAGGTGTAAATCCGGCCTTCGTACGCGGCCGCCACGAGGGAGACGCCGTCGGCGGAGGAGGCCACGGCCCGCCAGTTGGCGGCCGGGGAATTCGCGAGGACGGTCCATGTCTCGCCGGCGTCGACTGAGGAATAAAGGGGGCCGCCGACCAACCCGGCCAGCAATTTCACGCCATCGGCCGAGGAGGCGAGGCAGCTCCACTGGACTGGCGGGATTGGATTCCATGAATCGCCGCCGTCCGCCGACCCAAAGATGCGCCCGCCTTGGACGGCCGCGTAGAGTTTCCCCCCGTCCGCCGAGGACGCGACGGCTGACCAAGCACTTGCGCCAGCACGCGGGGTCCAAGAGCCGCCCGCATCGGAAGAAACAAAAATCTGGCCGCCCGCGACCGCCGCCAAGAGCTCGGCGCCATCCTCCGAGGAGGCGACAGACACCCAAGCCCGTGCCTCGTCCCGGGGGGTCCAAGTGGCGCCGGCGTCCGCCGAGGTGTAAAGCTGGGCCCCTGAGGCCGCGGCGACGAGATTGCTGCCGTTCGCCGAAGAAGCCACGGAGGTCCAGGCGCGGGCGGTTTCCCGCGCGGTCCACGTCGCGCCGGCGTCGGTGGAGGTGAAAAGCTCGGCATTGGCGACGGCGACGAACAAGTTGGTTCCGTCCGCCGACGACGCCACGGAGACCGGTGCGCCGGCGTCCGCGCTTTCCGTCCAACTGACCCCAGCGTTGGCGGAGGTGAAGATCTGCCCGGTGGCGGTCGCGGCGACCAGGTTGGCTCCGTTGGCGGAGGAGGCGACCGAAGACCATGCGCGGGCGGTCTCACGGGCCGTCCAGTTCGACCCGCCATCCACGGAGGTGTAAATCTGGCCGTTGGCGACGGTGGCGACGAGGTTGCTGCCGTTGGCGGAGGAGGCGAGCGCGGACCAAGCCCGGACGCTTTCGCGGGCCGACCAGTTGACGCCGGCGTCGATGGAGGAATAGAGGCGGCCCCCATTGACCGCGGCCAGAACCCGGGATCCATCCGCGGAGGCGGCGACCGCGGACCAGTTCTGGCTGGAAGCGACGGAGGCCGGATCCGGCGTGGGCGGGGTGACGGCGCGCGGGGTCCAGGGATCACCGGGGAAGGAGACGGTCTTGAGCGATTCGTTGAGGGTGTTGAGCTGGGCGAGCTGGTTGGTGAAATCGACGGCGTTGGTGGCGCGGGCGTATGTCTTGAGATAGTTGCCGACCTTGGTGATGGACGCGTTGCCGACCCAGAGCCCCTCGGTGGTGGCTTTGGTGGCCGTGACTGGAAGGTCCATCTGAAG
>CAZSXX010000055.1:11005-16603 GCA_964611245.1 uncultured Verrucomicrobiota bacterium
GCCCAGGGTGGTGTCCTGGAGGCGGAGGATGCCGGCGAACGCGCCGCCGCTGGGTCCGGGCATGTTCGCGCGGTCCAGCCCGATGACAATCTCGACCTCGGAGCCGGGGCGGCCCTTGGGGGCGAGGAGGAAATTGCGGGCCTGGTTGACGGGCAAATTGGTGAAGCCGTAGGTGAGCGTGACGGTGTCCAGCGCGGTCCGCAGGAGCAAGTCCGGTGTGGCCACGGCGGCGCCGGACGGGGAAGTCTCCGACGCGAGCAGGGTCACGGAGACGTTGTTGGTGAGGGCGGTTTGGTTGCGCAGGCGGAGCGAGTAGGCGCCCAATGTGTCGGAGAAACCAACGCCGCGAAAATCCTGCAACACGGCCTCAAACGGGCCGAAATAGCGGTTGTCCGAGTTGTCCTGCTTTTTGACCCAAAAGGCGCGCCCGCGCGTGGCCGCCGCGCCGCCCAGCGCAAAGAGCGGGGCGGTGTTGGGGGAGGCTCCGGCGCTTTCCCCGCCCGGATAGTGAAAGACTTCGAACGGCTTGGAGGAGAGGGCGGGCGCGAGGAAATTGGAGAACAGGGGGGCGCTGTCCCCGCGCGTGGGGAAGCCGAGGAAGTTCAGGCCGCTGGAGGCCCACTGGGACGAGGGGGGAACCGGCTTGCCCTTGAGGCTCCAGGTGAAATTGGCGCCGCTGGAATTCCGGACGAGGTAGGCGGCGTTGGCGCGCAGCGGGAAGGCGTTGGCCGGGCCCTGGGCCTTGGTCCATTGCAACCAATCGCTGCCGGAAATGGGCTGGAGCGGATTATTGATGAGCCGACCATCGGTCAGGTTTGGCTGCCAGAGCCAGATTTCGGAGATGGGGCTGGAGGCGCCGACCAGGTTCTCGAGCGTGTCATGGGAGGCGTTGACGTGGAGATAGACGGCGTTCCAGCCCGGGTGAAGAGTGAGGGACTGGGTGATCCACTGGGCGTGGGCGGCCCTGGGAGAAAGAGCGAGCAACGCAAGCAGCGCGATGGCCCGGCAGAAAATTGCGAAAGGTTTCATTTCGGTATGACGTGGAGCGGCCCCGTGGCCATGCCTCTGGTTGTTTTTATTTTCCGTCACTTTAATGCCAGCCCGACCGGCTCCCCCGCCGAGCCGCATGAAGCGCGAACCTGGCGAGGCGACTGGCCAGTAATTTGTTTCACCGGACGAAAAAGCCGGCCCGCTCAGGACCGACTTTTTTTGGCGGGCCCAGTACTAACCCCATACGCCGCAATTGGGTATCAGCACTTCGGGCTGAAATTTACCTTTCGGTATGGTGCCATGCCTAAGGGGTAGCCCTATGGAAATTGTAATCCGTTGCAGCAGATAGACTTTGGGGGTTGCCACCCCAGACGGCATCAGGGGATGGAGGGAGCCACCCAGTCAGGCGGCAAAGGGAAACTCAATCCTGAGGGGGGCGCCGCATCACTCGAGGCGGCCGGTGGCGACCCAACGGACCGCGCTCTCGATCAACTGCGGGCCTGAGGTGAGGCCCAGCTTGTTCTTGATGTGCGCGCGGTAGGATTCAACCGTCTTGACGCTCAGTTTGAGCTGGCGGCTGATTTCGCCGCGTGTCTTGTGGTGGCCGAGCAGGCGGAAGACCTCCAGTTCGCGGTCGCTGAGCGGGCCGGTCGGCGAGCCTTGCTTTTGGGACCGGCCCTCGAGGTATTGTTGCGCAAACCAGGCCACCATCCTGGCGCTGATGAATTTCTCGCCACGGAGGACCTGCCGAATGGCCGCCAGGATTATTTCATCGGAATCCTGCTTGGTCGCGAAGCCGCGGGCGCCGGCGCGGAGGGCGCGCTCCGCGTAGACCGATTCGTCCTGCATCGAGATGACCAGGACGGGCAGGTCGGGGAAACGAATCCGGATGTCCTTGATCAACTCGAGGCCATCGCCGCCCTGCAAGGAAAGGTCCACGGTCGCCAGGTCGGGCATGCGAGCCTCGATCGAGTCGAGGGCTTCGGCCCGCGTCGAAGCCTCGGCGCAGGCGGCGAGGTCAGGCTCCCCATCCAACAGGGCCGCCAAACCGCGCCGGACCAGAGGTTGGTCGTCGACGATGAGGATTTGCCAGCGGCCCGCCTTTTTGGTTCGGTTGGATTTAGGCATCGCTCCATTTCGACGGGAGCCGGAAAAACAAGTCAATCCCCGAGTCCGCGCAATTATTGAACCGGCGTGAGGAACCCATGGCCGCGCATCCATTCCGCGCAGGAGGCGGTCCAACCGGAGTATGGCCGGGCGGCCGGGCGGACGCCGAAGTCATGGGCGGTGCGCGAGTAGATATGGAGGTCAGCCGGAATGCCCGCGCGTTTGAGGGCCATGTACATCACGACGCTGTGCTCGGGCGGGCTGATGAGGTCCTCGCCGCCGTGCACGAGGAAGACGGGCGGGGCGCCGGAGGGGATTCGCAGGCCGGGCGCCAGTTCGTCCTTGTCCTTCGCCTTGAGGTAGCCGGAATAAACGGGGATCGCAAAATCGGGGCGGCAGCTGGTTTTGTCAAAGTCATCCACAGGCTGATAGGCCCGGCGGTCAAATTCGGTGGCCGCCGAGATGGCCAGGTGGCCGCCGGCGGAAAAACCGATGACGCCAATGCGGTTTGAATCGACGCCCCATTCAGCGGCGCGGGCCCGGAGCAGGCTCAAAGCCCGTTGCGCATCCTGAAGGGGACGCCGGGCCGGTTCGCCTTGGGGTTCATCCGGACGGCGCGGCACGCGGTATTTGAGGATGACGCCGGTGACGCCGATGGTGTTGAGCCAAGCGGCGACCTCCTCGCCTTCGAGCTGCCAATAGAGGTCCCAATAGCCGCCGCCGGGGCAGATCAGGATGGCGGTTCCGGTGTTGTTCGCGGCGGGAGGGCGGAAAATGGTGATCGAGGGCTGGGAGACACTGGTGATGAGGCGGGTTTGTTCGGTGACTTCGACTTGGGTGCGGTCCAGCTTGGGCGAAAGGCGAGTCCGCTCCGGGCCGATGGGCGCGGTTTCGTCGGGGACTTGGCCCGGCCACAGGTTGATGACGATGGGTCCGTTGGGTTGGGCGGCCGGATTCGCGGGCGGGGCCGGAGCTTTGGCCGGAGCACTTAGAAGAGCGATCCGTTCCTGGGAACGGCGGTCGATCCAGGTGCCCGGATATTCGAGGCGGAGGCGCTCGAAGGCCGCGAGGGCTTCCTGACCGGCGAGGGCGGCGGCGCGTTTGAAGTCGCCCTCGCCCACGGTGAGGGCCCGGGACATGATCCGGCCGGCCTCCTCCCGCGTTTGGTCGAGGGGGACTTTGGCGAGGACCGGCGGGTTGGTGGCGGTGAGTATTTGGAACGCCTCCGGGTTGCGCTCGCGGAAAAGCCGGGCGCGCATGTCTTTTTGCCAGTTGAGCGCATCGCCCCCCTCGCGTTGGCCACGGAGGTCAATGTCGGCGATGGCCAGCCCATCGCGGCCTTCGGCCTTGGCGACGATGTTGCCCTGGGGGGAAATGATCATGGCGCCGCCGCCGCTGTGGGCGACCGCGAGCCAGATGAAGTTCTCCGCCGCGCGCACACGCAGCGCCTGCACGCCGATTTCCTCGTCGCCAATGGCCGCGCCGCCCATGGTCGGGAAGAAAATGATGTCCGCCCCCGCCAGGGCGAGGCAGCGGGCCGTTTCGGGCACGACCAAGTCGTAACAAATCAGCATGCCCGCCGTGCCCAGGCCTGGCATCGGAAAGACCGGGAACGACTTGCCCCTCTGGCGCGCGCCGGACTCGGGCCAGGTGGGGCAGGTTTTGTGGTAGCGGCCGATTTCGCGGCCATCGCGCCCGAGGAGGAACGCGGTGTTGTAGATGCCGCCGTCGGCTTCGGTGAAATCGCTGCAAACCACGAGGAACATTTTGTGGCGGGCCGCCGCCGCGCCCAGCGTTTCGATCATCCGGGAAACCGCATTGGGGAGGAGCTCTTTGGCGGCGCCTTCGTTCGCGCCCACCCAGCCGAGCAGCCCGGGGGTGTCCTCGGGCAAAACCAGCGCGTCGCACCCGGCCTCGCCCGCGCGGTTCACAATGGCGGCGAGCTCGCCCAGGTTTTTTTCCACCGCCGCCAAGGCCTCTTCGGGGGTCAGGCGGAAATCGATCACGCGGCGCGCGGTTTGGGCGGCGGCGACCCGGATGGTCTTGGTCGGAGTCGGCGCGGCCAAGGCCAGGCGGGCGGGGGAAAGCAGGGCCGGGAGGAGGAGCGCCAGCAAACCGAGGCGGACACTTTTTTTCATGGGACTGTGATCATGGCCGAGAGAGGGAGCGGCGCCAATTCGGGAAATCGGGGCCATCCCGAAATGGTTCGTCGACCAGTCGGCGGCGCCGACGCACGAGGTGCGCGCGCCAGAAATGCGGGATGGGGCCTACTGGGCGCGAGGCGCCGCGCCAGGCTCCGCAGAACGGAATTGCAGCACGGACCGCAAGGCGATCAGCGTGCCGGTGAAATAACAGAACTGCTGGAAGGCGCCGGCGAATTCGCGGGTGAGCCATTGGCCGAACGCGAGCATCAGGAAAACGAACAGGCTCCACGCCAACATGCGGGCGAGCCAAAGCGGATCGCGCAGGAACTCGAGGCGGGCGAGGGCGATGGCGGCCATGGCGAACGCGGCGAGTTCAGCCAGGGCCAGGGACCAGAAGGTGGCCGCGAGGCCGGGAAATTTCGCCATGAAGGTTGCGCCGAATTTCTCGGGGAAATATCCAGGCATTCCGTTGAGCAGCTTGTCGAAGCCCGCGAAGCCCCAGATGATGAGGAACAGGATGTTGATGGCGAGAAGGGGACCGCGCTGCGCGAAGAAACAATCGCAAGCTTTCATGCCCTAGATATGGGGCGGCGGGGCGGTTTGGTCAACCGCCGGCGGGAAAGCCCCGGCACGGTCACTCGCTTTTGGCGGCGGCCTGTGGAGACACCCCTTGCGCGAGGATCGCCTTGAAGAAGTCGCGGTTCATGCGCGCGATGAAATCGAGGCTGATTTCCTTGGGGCAAACCGCCTCGCAGGATCCGGTGACGGTGCAGGCGCCAAAGCCCTCGGAATCCATCTGGCGCACCATGTTGAGGACGCGGCGGGTCTGTTCGGTTTTGCCCTGGGGCAAGAGGCCGAGGTGGGAGACTTTGGCCGCCACGAAGAGCATGGCGGAGGCGTTTTTGCAGGCCGCGACGCACGCGCCGCAGCCGATGCAGGCCGCGGCGTCCATCGCCAGGTCGGCGTCCACCTTCGGGATGGGCAGGGCGTTGGCGTCCTGGGTGCCGCCCGTGTTCACGGAGACGAACCCGCCGCTTTGGATGATGCGGTCGAACGCCCCGCGGTCGACGACCAAGTCGCGGACGACCGGGAAGGACTTCGCGCGCCAGGGCTCGATGGTGATGGTCTGGCCATCGTGGAAATGGCGCATGTGCAACTGGCAGGTGGCCGTGCCGCGGTGGCCGCCGTGGGGCACGCCGTTGATCACGAGGGAGCAGGCGCCGCAGATGCCTTCGCGGCAATCCGAATCAAACGCGATGGGATCGCCGCCCTTGTTGATGATGCCCTCGTTGACGACGTCGAGCATCTCCAGGAACGACATGTCCGGGATGATGTCGCGGGCCTCGTGGGTTTCGAA
>CAZSXX010000056.1:0-16202 GCA_964611245.1 uncultured Verrucomicrobiota bacterium
GCCGCGGCCGAGGGCGGAGGTGAGGCCGACGCGGCCCCGCATGCGCTCGACGCATTTTTGGACGATGGCCAGGCCGACGCCGGTGCCGGGGAACTCTTTTTGGGAGTGGAGGCGGTGGAAGAGGCCGAAGACTTTATCCTGGTGTTCGGGGGCGATGCCGATGCCGTTGTCGGCGACTTCGACGCGGGTATGGATGGGCCCATGGGTGGCGCGGATTTGGACGGAGGGGACGACGCCGGGGCCGACGAACTTGAGGGCGTTGGAGAGGAGGTTGCGGAAGATTTGCTTGAAGAGGATTTCATTGCCGAGGATGACGCCGGAATCGCCGGCGCATTGGACGTCGGCGCCGCAGGCGGCGATTTCGGGGGCGAGTTCGGCGAGGATCTGGCGGCAGAGGGGTTGGATGGAGATGGGCCGGAGTTCGACGTGCTTGTGGGTGAGCTGGCCGAATTCGAGGAGGTCGTCGATGAGGGCGGACATGCGGAGGGAGGAGGCGCGGATGGCCTGGAGGTAGGACTGGCCTTCCTCGTCGAGGCGGTCGGCGTATTCGGATTCGAGGATGGTGCCGTAGCCGACAACGCTGCGGAGGGGGGCCTTGAGGTCGTGGGCGACGCTGTAGGAGAAGGCCTCGAGGTCGCGGATTTTTTCCTCAACCTGGATTTCGTTGGCGCGGAGCTTTTCGGCCATGGTGTTGAAGCTGGCGGCAACCTGGCCAATTTCGTCGCTCTGGGCGATGCGGAGGCGATGGGTGAGGTCGCCGGAGCCAATCCGAGCGGCGCCGTCGCTGAGGCTGTGGAGAGGGGCGACGAGGGTGCGGTAGGATTTGTTGAAGACGAAGCCGGTGACGAGGGCGACAAAGAGGATGGCGCCGGAGCCGGACCAGAGGTTGACGTTGTGGAGGCGGGCGCTTTCCCGAGCGGCGCGGAGGCGCAGGGCCTGGGCGGTGGAGAGGAGGGAGCGGGTCTGGAGCATCCACTGGGCGGAGAGCATGGCCTGGAGGTCGGAATCGGCGCGGGAGGCGGGGCGTCCGGCGTCGGGGCGGGAGGAGAATTCCTCGAGGAGGGAATCGACGCGGAGCTTGGTGGCGGCGATTTCGGGGAGGAATTCGCGGACGATTTCGGCGGGTGGGGGCTGGTCGATGAGGCGTTGGAGGCGGGCGGAGGCGACGACGTATTGTTCGCGGGAGCGGGCGTTTTCCTGGATGATGGATTCGGAGCCGAGGATGTTGCAGTCGAGGACGGAGCGGACGATTTCGCTGGCCCAGGTGCGGAGGGCCTCCATGCGTTGGAGGCGGACGTGCATGAGGATGAAGATGGCGAGGGCGAGGAGGATGGCGCCGAGGATGGCCGAATAGGCGAGGTGAAACTGGCGCTGAAGGAGCATGCGGTTATTGGATCAACGTGACCGCGGCGGGCCGGACGGCCTTGAGGATGGAGGAGTCGACGCTGCGAAGGTAATTGGGGACGGGGCCGGGCTTGCCGTCGCGGCTGAGGACCCAGCGGGTCTCGGCTTCGAGCTGGACGAGGAGGGATTGGCTGAGGTGGGGACGGAAGCGGGTTTCGGCGAGGCGGGCGGCGAAGTCCTGGCCATCGGGACCGAGGCGGGAGACGAGCAGGCCGCGGGCGGCGGCGGGCTTGGTTTCGATGAAATGGGCGACGTCGAAGAGGACGCGGAGGACTTTCTCGATTTCGCCGCGGCGGGCGGAGATGGTGGCGGGGAGGGCGACCAGGTTCCAACTGAATTCATAGAGGCCGTTGGCGTAGAAAAACTGAAACTGGCCGGGCATGGCGCGCTGGAGGCGGGCGATATGGGTTTCCCAGAGGGAACCGGCGTCGAGGGAACCATCCTGCATGCCGGCGATCAGCGCGGGGACGGAGCAATCCTGGATGTTGACGGAGCCGGCGGGGAGGCGGTGGAGGACGCGCATGGTGTCGAAGAAAAATTCGCCGCTGGTGCCCATGGAGACGCCGACGCGCTTGCCGGCGAGGTGGGTGATCTGGGAGATGCCGCGGTCCTTGCGGGCGACGATGGCGACCATGCTGGTGGAGGCGGCGACGGTGGCGAGGATGCGGAAATCGTCGTTGGCGAGGCGCTTGTAAATGAGGGGGGTGACGGCGGCGAAGGCGAGGTCGAGCTCGCCTTTCTCCATGTCCTCGAGGGCAATCTTGCCCAGGGCGTATTCCTTGATTTGGACGTTGAGGCCGGCCTTTTGGAACCAGCCGAGTTCGCGGGCGAGGAGCAAGGGGGCGCTGACGGGCATGATGGTGCTGCTCAAGCGGAGGGGCGCGGAGGGGGAGCCGGCAGCGGGGGCCGAGGGGGAAAAAATGGCGTTCCCAGCCAAAGCAATCAGGAGGGGAAGCAAGCGCAGCAACATTGGGTGGATACCTTAAGGGAAATGCTGAGGCTTGCAAATGGGGGAGGCCCTGATTTTGTTTGGTTAGGATCGAGGGTCCAAGGCCAGGGGTGGGGAGGGGAATGGAGGGGCACTCGGCGCGCCACGTTCGATTGACGGGCGGGCGCAAGCGGCTAAAGTGGGCCGTCATCAAAATGATCCGACCGGCCCCAAGCTCGAACGCGCAGCCACGCATTTTCCGCGTGACCCCCTGACATGGCCGCCGCGTTGACGCCCAACGAAGAAGCGCAACTGGCGCAGACGATTGAGATGTTCGAGGTGATCACTCAATCGCAGCCGCTGGATTATCAATCGCTGGAGATCCTGAAGGAGGCGTACGCGAAGCTGAACCGGAACGACGCGGTGGCGTCGACGTCGAAGCGGATCGCGGAGGCTTATGTGCAGCTTGGGCAGCTCTCCTCGGCGATCCTGGAGTATGAGAGCATCCTGCAGCGGTTCCCGGACGACCCGGATGTGAGGCGGGCGCTGGAGCAGATCGAGAACAAGGCGAACAGCTTCAACGAACCGGTGCCGATGGAAGCCGAGCCGGTGGAGCGGGTGGGGGCGCCAAAGAAGGCGGTGGAGCAGCGGGCGGCGCCGGGGGCGATCCCGATGTCCGCCGCCGCGCCGGTGGTCGAGGACGGGCGGCAGATGATGCAGAAGATCTTTTTGGACGCGAAACTGATCTCCATTTCGGATTTCGACATGTTCTGGCCGCAGCCGAACTTGAAGGAGGCGCCCAAGGTGGTGAGCGAGCCATTCATCCAGGTGCTGGCGGACAAGCAGATCCTGCCCCTGGAAAAATCGATGAGGCTGCTGGCGGAGAAGTCGCGCCTGGCCTACCTGCCGCTGGACCGGTATGACGTGGACATCGAGCTGGCGCGGACGTTTGCGCGCGATGTGTGCCTGCGGTGGGCGGTGCTGCCGTTTGACCGGCTGAGCAAGTCGATCATGGTGGCGACGGCCAACCCGTTCAACAAGCAGGCGGCGCGGGATTTGGAGGGGCTGACCAAGCACCGGCTGTTGTTTTACCTGGCGACGCCCGGGGAGCTGACGAAAATCCTGAAGAAAATCCACCGCTGACATGCCACCAATCAAAACATTTGGCGAACGGATCGCGGACGCGCTGGTTGAGGACGGCCTGCTGTCGCCCAAGCAGGTGGAGGAGTTGCTGGAGCAGCAGAAGAAGGAGGGGACGCGGCTGCTGAAGTTGCTGACGGACAAGTCGTACGTGAGCGAGACGGACATGGTGGTGTCGATGGGGCGGGTGTTGGGGACGCCGCCGGTGAATTTGGCGCGGATCGGGATTTCGATGGACGTGGCGTCGCTGCTGCCGAAGGAGGTGGCGGCGAACCACAAGGTGATCCCCATCTCGCGGCTGGAAAACCGGCTGTACTTGGCGATGGCGGACCCGCTGAACGTGCTGGCGCTGGACGACGTGAAGCGGATCACCAAGCTGGAGGTGACGCCGCTGATCGCGTCGGAGAAGTCGATCCTGGACAAGCTCAACAACCTGGATGTGGCGCGGAGCTCGATGGAGGAGATCATCGAGCAGCAGAAGGCGGAGGACGAGGCGGAGAACGTGGAGCAGATCCACGAGAACGTGCAGGACTTCACGGAGGGAGAGCTGGAGGACTCGACGCAGCAGGCGCCGGTGATCAAGCTGGCGAACCTGATCCTGGTGCAGGCGATCAAGGACCGGGCGAGCGACATCCATCTGGAGCCGTTCGAGAAGTCGGTGCGGCTGCGCTACCGGATTGACGGGGCGCTGGTGGACGCGACGCCGCCGCCGAAGAACCTGCAGGTGGCGCTGACGTCGCGCCTGAAAATCATGAGCAACCTGAACATCGCGGAGCGGCGGCTGCCGCAGGATGGGCGGATGCGCATGAAGGTGGGGAACAAGGACATTGATTTGCGGGTGTCGTTTTTGCCGACGGTGCACGGGGAGAAATGCGTGCTGCGCGTGCTGGATAAATCGAATTTGTCGGCGAGCATCGAGAAATTGGGGATGGACGGGCCGACGTTCAAGCAGTTCAAGGCGGCGGTGGACGCGCCGCATGGGTTGATTTTGGTGACGGGCCCGACGGGCTCGGGGAAGACGACGACGCTGTATTCGGCGCTGAACGAGCTGAACAACCCGGACTACAACATCGTGACGGTGGAGGACCCGGTGGAGTTCCAGATTCCCGGGATCAACCAGGTGCCGGTGAACAAGGAGATTGGGCTGACGTTCGCGGCGGCGCTGCGGTCGATCCTGCGGCAGGATCCGGACATTTGCATGATCGGGGAAATCCGGGACGAGGAGACGGCGGAGATCGCGGTGGAGGCGGCGCTGACGGGGCACCAGGTGCTGAGCACGATGCACTGCAACGACGCGCCGGGGGCGATCGCGCGGCTGGACGACATGGGGATCGCGCCGTTCCTGATTTCGTCGTCGGTGATCCTGGCGTGCGCGCAGCGGCTGATGCGGCGGATTTGCAACCTTTGCAAGGAGCCGGTGACCTATCCGGCGAAGATGTTTTCGGATTTGGACATCGACCCGGCGATTTTTGACGGGGTGACGTTGTTCCGGGGGCGCGGATGCGAACGGTGCAAGAATTCCGGGTACGCCGGGCGGCTGGCGATCATCGAGGTGATGACGGTGACGGATGAGATCCGGAAGATGGTGATCGAACGGAAGAGCTCGATGGAGATCGGGAAGTTGGCGGTGGAACAGGGGATGAAAAACCTGCGGGCGGTGGCGCTGGACAAGGTGCGGGAGGGGATATCCACCCTGGAGCAGGTGCTGATCCTGACCTCCAACCATTGACGGGGGCCATGCAGCGGGTCCTTTTCGTCGACCACGTGGACCGCATCCTTGGCGGCGCGGAGGTGAACCTGATCGAGCTGATGGGGGCGGCGCAGGCGGCGTCGGCGTGGGAGATGTCGTGCGCATGCCGGGCGGGGAGCGAGCTGGGGCAGGCGATGGAAAGGCTGGGCATTCCGCAATTTGACAATGGATTCCCGGAGGGACTGAACACGCTGCGGCTGGCGGGGCGGAGGTTCCCGTGGAGCTCGGCGTGGGCGGCGTGGAGGGCGCTGCGCGCGCAAACGGAGCGGCTGCGGGGGGCCATCCGCGCCGCCGGGGCGGAGGTGGTGGTGTCGTGCACGAACAAGGACCATTTCGTGGCGGCGCGGGCGTGCCGGGGGTCGGACGCGCGGTCGGTGTGGTGGGTGAACGACCTGTTGACGAAGGATTTTTTTCCGGCGCCGGCGCGGGCGGCGTTCCGGAAGTACGCGGGGCAGGCGCACCGGTTGGTGGCGGTGTCGAATTGCGTGCGGGGGGCGCTGGCGAGCCTGTTGCTGCCGCAGCGGCGGCTGGCGACGGTCCACAACGGGATTCCGCTGGAAAACTACCAACGGACGGAGGGCGGGGCGCTGCGGGGGCCGCTCGGGATTCCGGCTGGGGCGGCGTTGTTTGGGTTCGCGGGGCGGTTGACGCCGTGGAAGGGGGCGCGGCTGTTTTTGGAGATCGCGGAGGCCTGGATTGGGGCGGGAGGGGCGGGGCATTTCGTGGTGATTGGGGCGGCGTTCAACGAGGACCAGGCGCACGAGAAGGAGCTGCGGGAATTTGTGGCGGGGCGGAACCTGGGGGGCCGGGTGCATTTCGTGGGGTTCCAGAGGAAGATGGCGGCGGCGCTGAGCGACCTGGACGGGCTGTTGCACACGTCGCTGAAGCCGGAGCCGTTTGGGCGGGTGATCATTGAGGCGATGGCGGTGGGCACGCCGGTGGTGGCGGCGGAGGCGGGAGGGGCGCGGGAGATCATCAGCCCAGGGCGGGATGGCTGGCTCGCGAGGCCGGGCGACGTGGGGGAGTATGTGGAGCGCCTGGGACGGATTTGGCCGATGAGCCCAGCGACAGCCGCGATGACCTCCGCCGGGCAGGCCCGGGTGCGGGACCAGTTCAACCTCGGGCGGGTTTTGCGGGAATTCCAGAATGCTCTGGGCGGCCCGGGTTGAAGGGTGGGCGCGGCGCGCTGGCGTTTATCGGGTCATTTGAAAAGCTCCGCGAAGAGGCTCTTCATCGCTTCCCAGGAGCGGTGGTCGGCTTTTTCGTTGTAGGCGGCGCCGCGGGAGTTGTCGGAGCCGGCGCCTTTGTCGGTGAAGCTGTGGACGGCGTTGCCGTAGGCGACGAGCTGCCAATCGACTTTCGCGTCGCGCATCTCTTTTTCGAATTCGGCGACTTCGGCGGGAGGGACATGGGGATCGTCGGCGCCGTGGAGGGCGAGGACCTTGGATTTGATGTTCTTCGCGTCCCCCGGGGTCGGGGAGCCGAGGCCGCCATGGAAGCTGACCACGCCGCCGACGTTGGCGCCGGAGCGGGCCAGTTCGAGGACGGTGGTGCCGCCGAAGCAATAGCCGATGGCGGCGACTTTCTTGGGGTCCACGCCGGGCTGGGCGAGGAGGGCGTTGAAGCCGGCGTTGACGCGCTGGCGGAGGAGGGGGCGGTCGCCCTTGAACTTGCCGGCCTGGGCGCCCGCCTCGGGCATGGTGGAGGGGCGGACGCCCTTGCCATAGATGTCGCAGGCGAAGGCGACGTAGCCCATTTTGGCGAGCATTTCGGCGCGCATTTTTTCGTAGGGGCCAAGGCCTTTCCATTGGTGGACGATGAGGACGCCGGGGCGGGGGCCTTTGAGGGCGTCGTCATAGGCGGCAAGGCCTTCGAGGACGGTGTCGCCGTCGCGGTATTCGACGGTCTTGAAGACGACGGCGGCGCGGGCCGGGGAAAGGAGGGCCGCCATGAGGAGGGCGCCGAGAAGGATGGGATGATTCTTCATGGGGGGATGATACGCGACGCGCGGGGGAACGCCAGCACCGTCGAGGGCCAAAAAACTGCGCGGGGTTGGACGTTGCATGTTTATACAACTTAATTGTATATTCGAGCGGTGCGACGCCGGGCCAAAAACGCAGCCGATGCCCTGTTCGAAATTGCCGAGCAACAGCAAGGCTATTTCACGGCCAAGCAGGCCGCCGAAGTTGGATACCAACTCGGCAGCCAGGCTCACCACGTAAAAACGGGGAACTGGGTGCGCGCGGAGCGGGGCATTTACCGGTTGGCCCATTTCCCCCAATCGGGGGAGGAGCAACTGGCCATCTACTCCCTGTGGTCCCGCAACCGCGCCGGGAAACCTGAGGGCGTGTTCTCCCACCAGACCGCCTTGAGCATCCATGAGCTTTCGGACGCAAACCCGGGGAAACTCCACCTGACCGTTCCAGCCCGTTTTCGCCGTTCAGCGAACGCCCCGAAAATCTTGGTTCTTCACCGCGGGAACCACTCGGAAAAGGATGTCGAGGAACGGCAGGGTTTTTCCGTGACACGGCCGCTGCGCACCATCGTGGACTTGGCCGAAGCAGGATCAGTCGCGCGCGAATTGCTGGAACAGGCGGTGACGGAAGGGCGCCAACGCGGGCTCATCACCGGAAGGGAAATCGCGGAGTCGCGCCGGGAAAGGCGGCTTCCGAAATGGCTTGAAGGCCTGCTGGGAGGAGACACGCGATGAACCCGCCGAGAGGATACGCCTCGGCCGCCGCGTTCCGGACCGCGTTGGAGGTCGGCTGAAAAAAAAGGCGCAGGCGGATGGCATGGATTTGCAACGGGTGCGCAGGCAGGCGGCTTTCGACCGCCTGCTTTGCCGCCTGTTCGCGGAACCGAACGCGCCGTGGTTGCTGAAGGGTGGCTATGCCATGGAACTCCGATTAAAGGTCGCCCGGACGACGCGGGACATCGACCTCGCGCTGCGACGCCTGCCGATCGCATCGGTGGATTGGGAATCCAACGTCCCTGATGTGCTGGAGTCCTTGCGAGGTGCTGGAAAGTTGGACCTTCGTGATTATTTCAACTTTGCATTCGGGAACCCAACGCAGGAGCTGGATGCGGCGCCATATGGCGGCGCCCGGTTTCCGGTGGACGCTCGGCTGGCCGGGCGAACCTTCGCCAAATTCCATTTGGATGTCAGCACAGGGGATGTTCTGCGAGAACCCTTCGAAACACTTCCGGGCCACGACTGGCTCGGGTTCGCAGGAATTTCGCGGGGGGCTTTTTCGGCGGTTTCACCTGAGGAGCAATTTGCCGAGAAACTTCACGCGTACACATTCCCCCGCGCGGGGAGGGAGAACACCCGCGTCAAGGATTTGGTGGATTTGATCCTTTTGATCGAGCGCACCCGGATTGATCTCGAGCGGTTGCCCTGGGCCGTCCGAGAAACATTCCAGCGCCGCGGGACGCACAAGGTCCCCTCCGCGCTCTCCCCTCCGCCGCCCTCATGGTCCGGGCCATTTTCGGGATTGGCGGCGGAATGCGGTCTTGAACCAGATATGGAGGAACATTTCGGCGAGGTAGCCCGGTTCATTGGAAGCTTGAGCCTTTGAAGGACTGATTGGCGCCTTGGAGGCAGGTCACTGGCGCGGCGAATCCAAACAGCCAGCCTCAACAGGTTGTTAAACCGGCTTGAAATTAACCTGCCATGCGTGGGGAGGTTTGGTAGGTTGGCGGGGTGAAGGATTGGGTTTCCGCGATTGTTGCCGGGTGCGCATTGCTGGGCGCGCACGGGGCGGAGGTTCCGCGGCTGGAGGATGGGCGTTTCCGGATGTCGCTGTTCGCGGAGCATCCGCAGATTTGGACGCCGACGGGGATCGCGGTGGACGCGCAGGGGCGGGTGTTCGTGATTGAATCGAACACGCACCTGCCGAAGCCCAATTACGACGGGCCGAAATTGGACCGGGTGCTGGTGTTCGCGGATGAAAACGGGCGGGCGGGGAAAGGGGTGGTGTTCGCGGAGGGTTTCCGGGCGGCGATGAACTTGACGTTTGGGCCGAAGGGGGAGCTTTACGTGGTGGAGCGGAACGGGGTGCAGGTCCTGGATGAAAAGGGCGCGGCGACGCAGGTGGTTTCGCTGGAGACGAAGGGGGATTTTCCGCACAACGGGCTGGGCGGGGTGTGCATTGGGCCGGATGGGATGCTGTATCTTGGGTTTGGCGAGAATTTGGGGCTTTCCTACACGCTGAAGGGATCCGATGGGTCGAAGGCCAGCGGCGGCGGCGAGGGGGGGAACGTTTTTCGATGCACGTTGGCCGGAGGGAAGGTGGAGCGGTTTGCGACGGGGTTTTGGAATCCCTTCAGCCTGGCGTTTGACCTGGCGGGGAATTTGTTCGCGGTGGACAACGACGCGGATGGGCGGCCGCCGTGCCGGTTGGCGCATGTGGTGGAGGGGGGAAATTACGGATATCAGTTCCGGTATGGGCGGAGCGGGCTGCATCCGTTTGTGGCATGGGATGGGGAGTTGCCGGGGACGTTGCCGATGGTGGCGGGGACGGGGGAGGCGCCGTCGGGGCTGCTGTGGTGCGCGGCGCTGGGCTGGCCGGAGGAATATGGGACCAGCCTGATAAGCACTTCGTGGGGCGACAATTCGCTGGAGACTTTTCCGCTGGAAGCGAGGGGCATTTCGTTCAAGGCCGAGCGCAAGGTTTTTGCGCGGGGGGACGCGTCGTTCCGCCCGGTCGCGATGGCGGCGGGGAAGGACGGGACGGTTTATATCACGGACTGGGCGGACAAGGAATATGCGGTGCACAGGAAGGGGCGCATCTGGCGGCTGCAAGGCCCGGCGGAGAAAGCGCGGGGCGAGGCGCGGGAGGCGGCGGCGGTGGTGGTGGAGCATCCGGACGATCCGTTTGTGGAGGCGAAAGCGATCCGGGCGCTGGCGAAGTTGGGCGAAGGCGAGCTGCGCGCGAGATTCGAGACCGGAGTGTCGCGCGAGCGGCTTTTTGCGCTGCTGGCGCTGCGGGAGAAGGAGGCGGCCCCCGGGGCGGAATTGCTGCGGACGGCGCTGCGTGATGGGGATGAGGATATCCGGCGGATGGCGATGATTTGGGCGGCGGAGCGGCGAGTGGAGGGGTTGCAGGAGGATTTGCTGGCGGCGGTGATGCGGGCGCCGCAGAGCCTGACCCTGTTGCAGACTTACCTGGCGGCGGTGGAGATTTTTGAGGGGTACGAGAAGGAGTCGGTGTGGTCGCAGGGAAGCACGGGGGCGACGCTGGTGCAGCAGTTGATCAAGGATCCCACGCAGCCGGCGGCGTTGCGCGAGTTGGCCACAAAGCTGAGGGCGACGCCGCAGATTCGGCCCGCCGCCGGGGCGCCCGTTGCGGAACCGGCGACGCGGCCCAAGTCGGAAAGCGAGTGGCTGGCGGCGATCGGTTTTGGGGGGGAGGCGGGCCCGGGGCGGGAGCTGTTTTTCAGCGAGAAGACGGGGTGCGCGAAATGCCACCGGGCGCAGGGACAGGGGGGCGCGGTGGGGCCGGACCTTTCGGTGGTGGGACGGGCGTCGGACCGGGCGAAGCTGGTGAACTCGATCCTGCAGCCCTCGGCGAACATCGGCCCGCTGTATGTGACGCATGAGGTGACGACGAAGGCGGGGGCGGCGCACGCGGGGTTGGCGCCGGAGGGAACGGGCGGGGCGGCGGTCGTGTTGATCCTGGCGGATGGGCGGCGGGTGGAGATTCCCCGGGGAGAGATCGCGGCGGAAAGGACGTCGGCGGTGTCGCTGATGCCGGCCGGAGTGGAGGCGGGATTGAGCGTGCGGGAGTTCGCCGATTTGATCCGGTACCTGGAAACGCTAAAGTAGGCCCATGGACGCGACGCCACAAAAAATCCGCCGACCTTGGTACGTCCGGGCGATGGTGGGATCCAACCCGGTGGTGACGGTGTTGCGGGCGCTGGTGTGGGCGGCGCTGCTGATGGCGTTGTTCAAGTTTTTGCTGATCGGGATCCGGGTGCGGGGCGAGAGCATGGAGCCGAATTTCCACGATGGGCAGGTCAAATTCATCAACCGGCTTTCCTATGCGCGGCAGCCGCCGAAGCGGGGGGACGTGGTGGCGATCCGCATCCCGTCGCTGCAGGCGGTGATCCTCAAGCGGGTGATCGCGCTGCCGGGGGAGACGCTGCAGGTGCGCGGCGGGCGGGTGTTCATCAATGGCAAGCTGCTGGATGAGCCTTACGCGAAGGGAAAGCCGGGGTTTGGCAGCACGGTTTACACGCTGGAGCCGAACCAGTACTGGCTGATTGGGGACAACCGGCCGGTGTCGGAGCAGTATCTGGTGCATGATTACCAGATAGTGGGCAAAGTGATTTTTTGATCGATGAGGCGAGCGTTTCCCATCTTAGTGGCCGCGCTGGCGGTGGCGGCGGGATATTTCCTGTGGGTGTGGGCGAACCCGACGCCGGAGCAGGCGGTCCGCAAGCAACTGGAGAAGCTGGCGGAGACGCTGGCGATCAAGCCGAACGAGGGGAACATCGCGCGGGTGGGGGCGATCAACCGGACGCTGGGGTTTTTCACGGAGGACATCGTGGTCAATGGCGAGGGGATCGCGCAGGTCAATGAATCGATCCAAGGGCGGACGGAATTGCAGCAGGCGCTGTTCGCGGCGCGGCAGCGGATGAGCGGGGCGGTGACGTTCCACGAAATCCGGGTGGCCGTCGAACCGGGGGAGATCGAGGCGACCGCGGAGTTCACCGCGGTGGCGGAATTGTCCGGGCAGGGCGATCCGTACCACCAGAACATCAAGGCCACGCTGAAAAAAGTGGAGGGAGACTGGCTGATCCAACGGGTGGATCCGGTCATGCTGCCGCTGACGGCGCCGGAGGGGAATTAGGGTCAACGGAAGGCCCGGCCAAGAAATTGGCCGAGGAAAACGGCGGCGAGGCAGAGGGCCACGGAGGCGACCATGTAAAAGGCGGCGGCGCCGGGGCGGGATTGCTGGAGGAGTTCCAGGGTTTGGAGGCTGAAGGCGGAGAAGGTGGTGTAGCCGCCGAGGACGCCGACCATCCAAAATTGGGCGGCGCCGGGGGTCATTTTGCCGGAGGCGAGGAGGGCGGAAACGAGGCCGATGAGGAGGGCGCCGGAGAAGTTGACGGCGAGGGTGCCGAACGGGAAGCCGCCGCGGGCCCCAACCGCCGAGGCCAAGGCGAAACGGGCGACCCCGCCGAGGGCGCTGCCCAACGCGATCCAAAGATACAACATGCGCGCCATCAAACGGCAGCCGGGCCCGGGTGGCAAGCGCGGGGGCTTGGGGCACAGCAAGCCGCTTATTTCTTGGACGATTCGACGGACCGCTCCATCGGTTCCGCCGCGCGTGGTTTAGTGGCGGCGCAGGCGACTGGAGGGCGAACGCAAAGGCGCACAGTCCCGGTTATAATTTGGCTCCAATATTCTAATTGCCTTGCCTCGCTAGCCGGGAGAAAATCCCCTCAATATGAAGGCAAAGCTTCCTTTTTACATTTTCGGCGCGGGCGGCCATGCCAAATGCGTGGTTGACGCCGCGCGCCTCATGGGCATAGCGCCGGACGCCGCCATGGTCGACGATCCATCAGCCCGATCCGTCTTGGGCGTCCCCATCTTCACGCCAGCGGACCTGCTGCGGGGAACCCCTTTTCTGTTCACTGTGGCCATCGGCGACTGCGCCGTGCGCCGCGCCCGCTTTGAGACGCTGCTTGGCGCGGGCGGAGTCCCCCAGACGGTGATCCATCCCCGGGCATTCGTTTCGAGTTGTGCGCGGGTCGGCGAGGGCTCGGTCGTGTTCGCCAACGCCGCACTCGACCCGGATGTCACCGTCGGCGCAAACTGCATTCTGAACCTTGGTTGCGTGGTTGGGCACGATTGCAGGGTCGGCGCCCACTCCCATGTTTCCGGCAACTGCTCCCTGAGCGGAGGCTCCATTTTGGGTGAGGAGGTGTGGTTTGGAATTGGGTCGTGCACGATCCAACAAGTTCGCATCGGGGAACGGGCCATGATCGGGGCGGGTTCTGTGGTCACCCGGGACATCCCCGCGGACGTCATCGCCCGGGGATCGCCCGCGCACCGCTGCATGCGGGTGCGCGAAATCGCCTTGGCTCAAGGTGGTCCCCGCCAATTCGCCGTTCAATCCAGCCAAGCCACCGTTCCCTGAAGGGCCCCTCTCCGCCGCGAGGGCGAGGGGGTCGGCATTCCATCGCGGTTCAGCGCCCGCCCTCCGCGAGGGCAAATTGGGCGCCCCGACGGACGCAACGATTTGGGGTTGGCGCGGTCCAAGGGACATGGGGATTTCGCGGCGGAAGTTTTTCAAGCGGGCGGCGCTGGCGGGGCCGGTGGCGGTGGGCGGGATGGCGGCGGAGGCGGCGCTGTGGGAGCCGGAATGGCTGAAGGTGAGGAAAGTGGCGTTGAGGAAGGGGGGCGCGCGGGTCGCGCAGTTCTCGGATGTCCATTATCGCGGCGACGCGGATTATTTGAGGAAGGTGGTGGCGCGGATCAATTCGCTGGAGCCGGAGCTGGTGTGTTTCACGGGGGACCTGATGGAGGAGGCGGAGTTTTTTGCGCCGGCGCTGGAGATCTTGGGGGGCATCCGGGCGCCGCTTTATGGGATTCCCGGGAACCATGATTTTTGGGCGGACGCGGATTTTGATTTGGCGCGGTCGGCGTTCGCGGCGCAGGGCGGGAGGTGGCTGATGGACGAGACGGCGACGGCGCTGGGAGGGCGGGTCCGGATCGCCGGGGTGACGGGCGGGCAGGCGCCGGAATGGAGCCTGATGGAGGGAGGGACGAACTTGTTGTTGAGCCATTACCCGAATTGGTGGGAACGCGTGGAGGGGGCGCGTTTTGACCTGATCCTGGCCGGGCATTCGCACGGCGGGCAGGTGCGGCTGCCGGGAATCGGCTCGCTGCTGACGCCGTCGGGGGTGGGGAAATTTGAGCTGGGGCTGTACGAGACGGCGGCGGGGCCGCTTTACGTCAACCCCGGAATCGGCTATTTTTTCGCGAACATCCGCTTTTGCTGCCGGCCGGAGATCACGCTGTTTGAAGTGTGACGACCGGCCGGAGCTTGGTGGAGCCCATCGCTCAGTACCGTTGGCGCCCGCCGCCGCCACCACCGGAGCCGCCGCGGTAACCGCCTTCGCCGCCGCTGTAGCCGCCGCCCGGGCGGGGGGGACGCTCCTCACGCGGGCGGGCGATGTTGACGGTGAGGGGGCGGCCCTGGAGTTCCTTGCCGTGGAACATTTCGACGGCCTTGTTGGCTTCGTCGACGGAGGAGAGCTCGACGAAGGCGAAGCCGCGGGATTTGCCGGTGAATTTGTCCATCATCAGGTTGACGGAGGTGACGTTGCCGGCCTGGGAGAAGAAGTCCTGCAGGTCGTTTTCCATTGTTTGGTAGGAAAGGTTGCCAACGAACAGTCGGGTTTGGCTCATGGTGTGGTTGGGTGAGGGAGGTTGGGGAAATCAGTGGGGAATTCTGCACGCGCAGAGATTGCAAATGCCCGCAATGTGGGGTTGCGGACAATCTGTCATGTGGGACACCTTCACTGCTTTTACTGGGATTGTTGACAAGCGTATGAAATGTGCTTGGGGGAGTCAATGGGGAAGTGGGGGTGGCGGGGAGGCGATTTTTGGGCCGTCGAGGACCGGAAAAAGCATTTGCGCAATGGGGCGGGTCTGGTAGAGTCCCCGTTCCTTTGGATGGGAGACTGTGCAAAGGGGTATTGAACGGCCTGAAGAATTCGCCTTCCGTGTGGAGGGCGAGGGCCACAACAACACGAAATGTAATCCCGTGTTCCGCGGGATGGTTCGCCAAAAGGCGGGCTCTTAACAAAGGAAAACTGTGCTGAGCATCGGAGTCAAAGAATTATTGGAAGCGGGCGTCCACTTTGGACATCAAACCAAGCGGTGGAACCCAAAAATGCGGCGGTTCATATTCGAGCCGCGCAACGGCATCCACATCATCAACCTGAGCAAGACGCTGGAGCAGCTTGAGCTGGCGGTCGAGTTCATGAACAAGGTGGTGTCCAAGGGCGGGAAGATCCTGTTTGTGGGGACGAAAAAGCAGGCCCAGGAGGCGATCAAGGAATCGGCCAAGGCGGCGGGGCAGATGTTTGTGACGGAGCGTTGGCTCGGGGGCACGCTGACGAACTTGAAGACGCTGAAGCGTTCGCTGGGGCGTTTGCGCCAGATCGAGAAGATGGAGGACGACAAGACGATCAACCAGTACGTCAAGCAGGAGCAGTCGGCGATCCGCCGGGAGGCGGCGCGGTTGTTCAAGAATTTGGACGGTTTGCGGGTGTTGGACGGCAACCCGGCGGCGATGTTCATCATCGACATCAAGCGGGAGCACAACGCGGTGGCGGAGGCGCGCCGGTTGAACATCCCGATCATCGCGCTGGTGGACACGAATTGCGACCCGGATTTGGTCGATTACCCGATCCCCGGGAACGACGACGCGATCCGGTCGGTGCGGCTGATCCTGAGCGTGATCACGCAGTCGATCACGACGGCGCGCGCGGAATTTGAGGCCAAGCATGGCCGGCGGAAGCAGGAAGAGGCGGCCCCGGCCGCGCAGCCTGCGGCGGCGCCTGAAGCGGCGGCGGCGGCGGAAGCCGTGGTGGCTCCGCTGGCGGAAACCGTCCCGGCTTAAGGGCGCGTGTTGGCAGGGCCCGCTGTCCTCGGCAGGCCCATTGAAGGCCTGAGATGATTCCCCAAGGCCCGCTGAGGACAGCGGGCCTTACCTATTAACCGAAGAACAGAAGAACGATTATTATGGCAGAAATTACAGCGGCGATGGTGGCCAAACTGAGGGAGATGACCGGCGCGGGATTGATGGATTGCAAGAAGGCGCTGACCGAGGCGAACGGGGACGTGGACGCGGCGGTGGATGTGCTGCGCAAAAAGGGCGTGGCCAGCGCGGCGAAGAAGGCGGGACGGGACGCGAAGGACGGGGTGATCGCGCAGTACATCAAGCCGGGGGCCAAGGTGGG
>CAZSXX010000057.1:0-16022 GCA_964611245.1 uncultured Verrucomicrobiota bacterium
CCGGCGTCTGGCACGGGGCGGCGTGGACGTTCGTGATTTGGGGCATCCTGCACGCGGTGGGGTTGATGGTGACGAGGGAGCTTGAGCGGTCCGCGTTTTACCGCGAACGCGTTCCCAAAATCGCCAAGCAGCTTGGGGTTTTCACGTTTGTTTGCTTCACCTGGATATTCTTCCGCGCGGCCACGCTGTCGGACGCGCTGCTGATTTGCGGGCGCATTTTCAAGGGGGCGTGGACGGATCCATTCATTCCGGCGCTGATGCTGGTTTTGATTTTCGTGGTCTGGCTGTACCAGTTTTTTTACGAATCTCCCGCGCGCGAGTATTTGAAGGCGGCGCCCGTCCGGGTTGGGCTGGCGGTGGGGATGGTGGTTTACATCGCGATCTGCTCCTCAGGGGCGGGCTCGTTCATTTACTTTCAATTCTAAATGGAAACACCCCCGACCACGCCGCCGATTCCCGAAACGCGCTTCGTCAACGAAGTCCGGCTTGATTGGAAATGCTGGCTGGCGGCGGTGGCCATCCTGGTTGTGGTGTTTGTGGGGACGCCGCGGGTGTGGAAAAAGGCGGAGGCGTTTGAGGTGGGGGCGGACTACCGGATTCCGTACGCGCTGAGCAAGGATTACTGGCTGTACGAGCGGCGGATCGAACAGGCCACGTCGCCCACGAACATCCTGTTGATTGGGGATTCCGTGATTTGGGGCGAGTACGTGCTTCCGGACGGGACGCTGTCGCATTTTTTGAACCAGCAAGCCGGCGGTGGGGAGCGGTTCATCAACGCGGGAGTCAACGGGCTTTATCCACTGGCGATGAAAGGGCTGCTGGAGCATTACGCGCCGCTGAAAGGGAGGAAAATCATCGTGCACTGCAACCTGCTTTGGATGTCCAGCCCGAAGGCGGATTTGCAGGATCCCAAGCCGCAACAGATCAACCACTCGCGGCTGCTCCCGCAGTTCACGGGGATTCCATCCTACAGGGCGGACGCGAACGAGCGACTGAGCGTGTTGGTGGAGCGAAACGTGCAGTTTTTGTCGTGGGTCAGCCATTTGCAGACGGCTTACTTTGACAACAAAAGCATCCCGACGTGGACGCTGCAGGCGGACGAGGCCGAGCCGCCGGGCTACCCCAATTCGTGGAAAAATCCGGTTTGCGAGATTTCGATGAGAGTCCCGGGGGCTCCGGCGGTCGACCTGGAGCGAGGCCCGGCCAGCTCGCGGCACAAGGCATGGAGCGAATCCGGGGCGGCGCCGACGACGTTTGACTGGGTGCCCGCCGGCCGGTCGCTGCAATGGCAGGGCTTCCAGGGGATGCTGCGGAATTTGCGGGCGGATGGGAACGAGGTTTTCGTGATCGTGGGGCCATTCAACACGCACATTGTCGCGCCGGAAAATTTGGCTGCGTTCCGGGCGCTGCAAGGGGAGGTGGTGGAGTTCCTGAAGGTGTCGGGGGCGCGTTTTTACGTGCCCGATCCCCTGCCCTCCGAGCTGTACGCGGACGCGAGCCATCCGTTGACGGCGGGCTACGAATTGCTCGCGCGCCGGATGCTGGGCGAACCCGAGGTGGCGGCGTTCCTCAAATAGCAGCCAGCTCTTGGGTGTGGAAATTTGGCGCGATTTTGGAATCCACGCGCGGGGGCGGACCTGATATATCCTGCCGCAGGTGAAACAATCCGCTGATCTCCAATGAGCCTGCTCGCCGTCCAAGAAATCTCGAAGAGTTTTGGGGCGTTGCGCGCGGCGCAGGCGGTGACCTTTGAGATCAAGGCCGGAGAGATTTATGGGCTGCTGGGGCCGAATGGAGCGGGCAAGACGACGTCCATCTCGATGATCTCGGGGTTGCTGCGTCCGGACAGCGGACGGGTCATCGTTTCGGGTGCGGATGTTTGGACGGATCCGCAGGGGGCCAAGGTGCTGATGGGGGTGGCGCCGCAGGAGTTGGCGATTTACGAGGAGCTTTCCGCGCGGGAAAACCTGGAGTTTTGGGGGCAGGTGGCGGGGCTCAAAAGGGCGGAGGCGAAAGCGCGGGCGGCGGAGCTGCTGGAAAGGCTCGCCTTGGCGGACCGCGCCAAGGAGCCGATCCGGACTTATTCCGGAGGGATGAAGCGGCGGATCAACATAGGCTGCGCGCTGCTGCACCGGCCCCGGCTGTTGCTGTTGGATGAACCGACGGTGGGCATCGACCCGCAGGCGCGCTCCAACATCCTTGAGTTGGTGCGGACGCTGGCGCGGGAGGGGGCCGCAATCCTCTACACGACCCATTACCTGGAGGAGGCTGAGCATTTGTGCGACCGGATTGGCATCATCGACCATGGGCAACTGCTGGCGGAGGGGACGCTGGGGGAGTTGCAGAAACGGCTGGCGGGGGACCGGCTGTTCCTGGTGGAGGGGGATTTCCAAAACGCGCAGCCGGAGGCCTGGCCGGGATTCGCGGAGAAGTTCCGGATGATCCAGAAGACCGACCGGCAGATTTCGGTGGCGGCGGTCGGGGCGCGCGATCCGGCGGACTGCCTGCGGGACCTGCTGCACCTGCCCGTCCCGGCGGAGAATGTGACGCTCAAGCGCCCGAGCCTCAACGATGTGTTCCTGCAACTCACCGGGCGGGAGCTCCGCGAATGACATGCTGAGACTGCTGCTTGCCAAAGATTTTCGGCGGACCTTCCGCAACCCGTGGCCGTGGCTCCTGAATCTCGCGCTGCCGCTGGCGATCACGGCGGTGATCGGGCTGGCCTTTGGGGGGAAAGGGCCCAGCGGCGGGGGCGACCTGCCACGCGTGAAGATCGCGGTGGTGGACGAGGACCGCTCGTTCATCGGCTCGCTGGTGCGGTCGGGATTGAACCAAGGCGAGGCGGCGGAGCGGTTGGACCCGATTTTTGTGGGCCGGGCGGAGGCGCTGGAGAAGCTGCGCGGGAACGAGATCAGCACGGTTGTGGCGATCCCGGCCGGGTTCACGTCCCAGTATCTTGGGGGCGAGTCGGGCCTGAAACTGGAGGTGATCAAGAACCCTTCGCAGGCGTTCATGCCGGCGATCATCGAGGAGTTGGTGGCGGTGGCGGTGACGGGCCTGAACGGGATTTCACGGAATTTCACGGCGGAGTTCCCAGCCCTGCGGGCGGTGTTCACGAGCGACTGGGACTTGGAGGACCTGGGCGGGGCGATGTCGAAAATCGGCGAACGCGCCAAAAGCGCGCGGACGATGCTGGATCCGCCGTTGGTGTCGTACGAAAAATCGGTGGCGGCGAGCAAAACGGAAGGCAAAGGTTTTTTGTTCAGCGTGTTTGGCTACATTTTGCCGGGGATGGCCTCGGCGTTCCTGCTGTTCATCGCGGACCAGGCGATGCGCGATTTCCACCGGGAGGCGCGGATGAAGACGCTGGACCGGCAGCGGATCGTGGGCGCGAGCGCCTTCCAGTTCATCGTCGGGAAGACGCTGTTCACGGCCCTGAGCGTGGCTCTGGCGGGGGCGATCCTGTTCGCCGGCGGGTCGGCGATTTTTGGGATTGAGTGGGGGCGCCCGGGGCTGCTCGCGCTGGTGGTCGTTTGCTACGCGCTGTTCGCGGCGGGGTTGATGGCGGCGCTGTCGGCGATGGCGCCGACGGAGAGACGGGCGGACGCGCTGAATTCGATGCTGATTTTCAGCATGGCGTTTTTGGGCGGAAGCTATTTGCCCGCGGACAACCTTCCGGCGTTCATGCGGGAGCGGATCAGCCCGCTGATGCCCAATTACTGGATGATTGAGGCGGCGCGGGCCCTGCAGGACGCGGGGGGGAATTACCTGCCGCCGCTGCTGGCGGTGGCGAAGTTGGCCGCGGTGGGGATCGCTCTGGCGGTTGCCGCGGGGTTCATCCTGGAACGCCGGCTCACGGCCGGAACGCGCGCATGAACCGGATTCTCCTGATCGCGCGGAATGACCTGCGGCTGTTCCTCAAGGAGCGGGCGGCGCTGTTCTGGCTGTTCGGGGCGCCGCTGATCTTCGCGTATTTCATGGGGATGGGAAGAGGGCCGGGGTCGCCCGCGAACCCCCGCCCCGCCCTGCTGATCGAGAACCGGGACGCGGGCTTCATGGGCGGCCTGTTCATCGAGGAGTTGGGCGTCCAGGGGCTGCGCGTGATCGATCCGGCGAACGGCGAGAACGCGCAGAGGGGATTGCGCATCCCGACAAACTTCACGGCGAGCATCCGGGCCCGGCAGCCGGTGAAGGTCGAGTTTTTCCAGGTGGCGGGATCGTCGAGCGACGCGGGCGCGCTGGCGGAGATGCGGGTGGTGCGCGCCTTGGTGGCGATCAACAGCCACTTGATCGAACAGACCGGGTCGGGGACGGAGCTGACGGAGGATTCGATGCGGGCCATCCTGCGCCGGGAGAATCCGCTCAAGCTGGAGGCGAGCTTTGGCGTGCGGAGGCCGGTTCCCCATGGGCACAACCAAGCGGTTCCGGGTGTGCTGGTGATGTTTGTGTTGATGAACCTGCTTATTTTTGGGGGGACATCGGTCGCGAGCGAGCGCCGTGAAGGGGTGCTGCGCCGGTTCTTCGTCCATCCGATCTCCAAGACGGAGCTTGTCTACGGGAAGATCGCGGGGTTGCTGGGGCTGGGGTTGGTGCAGATTGGGTTCCTGCTCGGGGCGGCCTCGCTCTTGATGAAATTCAACCTGGGGGCGCAGTTTGTCCCTGTGATCTTCCTGCTGCTCGTCTATGGGTGGGCCGCCGGGTCACTGGGCGTGTTGATCGGATCGCTGAGCAGCCGGGAGGACAAGATCGTGGGGATCAGCGTTTTGTTCAGCATGGTCATGGCGGCGATGGGAGGGTGCTGGTGGCCGCTGGAGATCGTCCCGGAGAAAGTGCGGATGATCGGGCAGCTTTCGCCGTGCGCGTGGGCGATGGGGGCGCTGCACCAACTCCTGAGCTTTGGTGGGGGTTGGGCGGAGATTCGGGGGAGCCTGTTGGCGCTGGGTGGATTCGCGATCGCCGCCAACGCGGCCGCCGTTCGTTTTTTCAGGGCCTGAGGGCGGGCGGTGTCGGCGGGATGAAATGAGTGGGTGAAAACTCTTGGCATTGCCTTCCAACCCATGTAGGCAAGGACGCACACGCAGCAATCCTGACGCATGACGAACAGCGCAACAAATTCCACGGGCCCATGGTGGCGCGAACTCAACCGTTACCACTGGTTCGTGCTGATCGTGGCCGCGCTGGGATGGCTGTTCGACTGCCTGGACCAGCAGCTTTTCAATTTGGCGCGGGTGCCGGCGATGAAGGAACTGCTGAGGCCGGACCAGAACGTGGCGGAGTACGGCGGGTACGCGACGTCGATCTTCCTGATCGGGTGGGCCACGGGCGGACTGACCTTCGGGGTGCTGGGGGACCGGATCGGGCGGGCCCGGACGATGATGTGGACGATCCTGATTTATTCGCTTTGCACCGGGTTGAGCGCGCTTTCCACGTCGTTCGTCGATTTTGCGTTTTACCGGTTCATCACCGGGCTGGGGGTGGGCGGCGAGTTTGCGGTCGGCGTTTCGCTGCTGGCGGAGGTGATGCCCGCGAAGGCGCGGCCTTACGCGTTGGGGTTGTTGCAGGCGCTTTCGGCGGTGGGCAACATTTCCGCGGCGGCGATCAGCATGATGTTCGGGCACTTGGAGGAGACCGGGGCGATCGGCTCGGCGTGGCGGTGGATGTTTGTGGTGGGCGCGCTGCCCGCGTTCCTGGCGCTGGTGGTCCGGATGCGGTTGAAGGAGCCGGAGGCTTGGCAGGCGGCGAAGAATTCCGGGACGGCGCGGCTGGGTTCCTACGCGGAGCTGTTTGGCAACCCCCGTTGGCGAAAGAACGCGATTGTGGGTGTGCTGCTCGCCTTTTCGGGGGTTGTCGGCTTGTGGGGAATCGGTTTCTTCAGCATCGACCTGATCCGCTCGGTCCTGCAGAAGACCTTCACCGAACAGGGCTTCACGCCCGAACAGATTTCCGGCAAGACCACGTATTGGGCGGGCGTGACGTCGATGATGCTCAATGTGGGGGCATTCGCCGGGATGTATTCCTTCAGCGTGGTGACGCAGCGGATCGGGCGGCGGCCGACCTTCGCGATCGCGTTTGTGCTGGCGATGCTGAGCACGGCGTCGGTGTTTTGGTTCCTCAAGGAGTTCAGCCAGATTTTCTGGATGATCCCGATCATGGGCTTCTGCCTGCTCTCGCTGTTCGCCGGGTACGCGATCTATTTCCCGGAATTGTTCCCCACGCACCTTCGCAGCACGGGCACGTCGTTTTGCTACAACGTGGGGCGGTTCGTGGCGGCGGCCGGCCCGGCGCTGCTAGGGATTCTGACGAGCACGGTTTACAAGGATTACCCGGAGCCGATGCGCTACGCGGGGGTGACCATGTGCGCGATCTTCCTGCTGGGGCTGTGCGTGCTGCCGTTCGCGCCGGAGACCCGCGGCGAACCGCTCCCGGAGGCGGACAAGGGGTTCAGCCACTGACCTATGGCCCAGCCGGCGCAGGTCGCCGAATCGGTTTCCGGGCTGATCGAACGGGTCACCTACTTCAAGGAGGAGACTGGCTTCTGCGTGCTGCGGGTCAAGGTGAAGGGCCACCGGGACCTGGTCACCGTCATCGCCACGCTCCCCGCCGTCTCCGCCGGCGAATGGATCACGGCGGAGGGGCAATGGGTCCGGGACCGGGAACACGGGCTGCAGCTCAAGGCGCAGTTGGCCAAGACTGTGCCGCCGACCTCGCGGGAGGGGATCGAAAAATATCTCGGAAGCGGGATGGTGAAGGGGATTGGCCCGGTTTACGCGAAGAAGCTGGTGGGGCATTTCGGCGAGAAAATCTTCGACGTCATTGAGGGGCATTCGGGGCGGCTGGAGGAGGTCGCGGGCATCGGGCCGGGCCGCCGGAAAAAGATCAAGGACGCGTGGGTTGAGCAGCGGTTCATCCGCGAGATCATGGTCTTCCTGCATTCGCACGGGGTCTCGACCGGGCGGGCGGTGCGGATTTACAAGCTGTACGGCGAGCAGGCGATCGAGAAGGTGCGCGAGAATCCCTACCGGTTGGCGAAGGACATTGTCGGGATTGGCTTCCAGACCGCCGACAAAATCGCGCAGAAGCTCGGGATTCCGGCGGACTCGATCCTGCGGGCTTGCGCGGGGGTGGAGCATCTCCTTGGGCAGGCGGCGGGCGAGGGTCACTGCGCCCTGCCCCGCCCGTTGATCATGGAGGAGGCGCCGAAGCTTTTGGATGTGCCGGAGCGGTTGGTGGCGGAGGCGCTGCTCAAGCTGGTCCAACGGAACGACGTGGTCCCGGAGCAAATTGGCGAACAGGATCTCCTTTTCCTGCCGCGCCTGCGCAACGGCGAAATTGAGATCGCCCGCCGCATCCAGGAGCTCGCCGCCGGGGAGCCGTGCTATCCGAAGATCGACGCGGCGAAGGCGATTGAATGGGTGCAGGGGCGCACGGGCAAGGAGCTTGCGCCGAGCCAACGGGCGGCCCTGGAACAGGCGCTGCGGAGCCGCGTGCTGGTGATCACCGGCGGCCCGGGCGTTGGGAAAACGACGCTGGTCAATTCCATCCTCGCGATCCTGACCGCGAAAAAAGTGCGCGTGTTATTGTGCGCGCCGACGGGGCGGGCGGCCCGGCGGCTTTCGGAAAGCACGGGGCTGCCGGCCCACACCATTCATCGCCTGCTGGAGGTGCAGGCGGGCGGATTCAACCGGAACCAAAGCAACCCTTTGGACGGGGATTTGGTGGTCGTGGACGAGTCGTCGATGATCGATGTACCGCTGATGACGGCGCTGATGAAGGCGCACCCGCCTAGGGCGGCGTTGATTTTGGTCGGGGATGTGGACCAGCTTCCGTCGGTCGGCCCGGGGTCGGTGCTGGCGGACATCATCGAAAGCAACCGGGTCCCGGTGGTGCGCCTCACGGAGGTTTTCCGCCAGGCCGCCAACAGCCGGATCATCACGGCCGCGCACGCGGTCAACGCGGGCCATTTTCCCAGGCTGCCGGAGCGCGACGAGGCTTCGGATTTTTATTTCATCGAGCGGGAGGAGCCCGAGGGCATCCTGGCCACGCTGCTGGAGACGGTCCATGAGCGCATCCCCCGGAAGTTTAATTTGGATCCGATCCGCGACATTCAGGTGCTGTGTCCGATGCACCGGGCGTTGCTGGGCGTGCGGGAGATGAACAATTATTTGCAGAACCTGCTGAACCCCGCGCGGGCGGGAGATCCTTCGGTGGAAAAATTCGGCCAGGTGTTCCGCGTCCGCGACAAGGTGATCCAGACGGAAAACAACTACGAGAAGGAGGTGTTCAATGGGGACATCGGGATCATCGGGCAGATCGACCCGGTGGAGCGCGAGGTGCGGATTCGCTTCGATGGACGGGAGGTGGACTACGATTTTGGCGAGCTGGATGAAATCGCGCTGGCCTACGCGATCACCATCCATAAGTCGCAGGGGAGCGAGTTTCCGGCGGTGGTGATCCCGGTGGCGACGCAACAATACCTGATGCTCCAGCGCAACCTCATTTACACCGGGCTGACGCGGGGGAAGAAACTCGTCGTGCTGGTAGGCCAGAAAAAGGCGCTGGCGATCGCGATCCGGAACAACCGCAGCGCCCGGCGGTGGTCGGGCCTTTTGGCGCGCATTTCGCAGCCCTGAGCGCGGGCGCGGTCAGTTCCGGGCGAGATCAATGGCGAGCAACCGGTCTTCGCTGCGGAGGAACAGCTTTCGATCCGACAGCACGGGCGCGGCCCAGCAGGGATAACGCAGGGTGGGCGCCTGCCAGCGGGCGAGCTCCACCACCTTTTCGGAGTTTGGGCGGAAAATGCCAAGGAGGCCGGCCTCGCCCAGCGCGTAGAGTTTGCCGTCGGCGAGGATGGTGGATCCGCGCCCGAAGGTCGGCGAGGTGGGGGCATGGCCACGCCAGCGTTCGTCGCGCTGCCACATCATTTTGCCGGTCTGGTACTCGACGCAACGGAACCAGGCGTCGGGTTCGTTGCGGCCGGAGAATCCATAGAGGAAGCCGTCCACGAGGTTGGGCGTGCTCCAGTGCATCTCCAGCGTGGTGGCCCGCCAGATTTCCTTGACGGATTTGTTGTCCGGCGCCACTTCCAAAAGGACGGAGCCGACTTTGTAGTAGGCGGCGGAGATGAGCACGCGGTTGCCCACGACGATGGGGCAGGCGGCGTTGACGGAATCGGGAATTTCGGCGCGGAACCAGAAGCTGAAATTGACGGCGCCGTTGGTGGGATTGAGCGACACAAGCCCCTGCCGCATCAGGCAAAAGGCCTGGCGGGAGCCGTTCACCGTGGCCAGCAGGGGCGTGGCGTAGCTGGCCTGCTTTTCGGAGAGGCTCCACTTCACCACGCGCTCGCCGCGCCAGCCGGTCATGGGCACGCCGGTCCAGTTTTTTTCGCCGACGCTTTCCCAGCGGGTTTTTCCGGTCGCGAGGTCGAGGCCAACGACGCCCGAATTGGGCTGGCCGCCGACCATGACGATGAGCGTGTCGCCCTCCAGAACCGGGGTGCTGCCAACGCCGAAGAAGGCTTCCGGGATTTCCCAGTCCTTGGCGGAATCGCGGGCCCAAACGAGTTTTCCGGTTTTGACATCCAGGCAGACGAGCTTCCCTTCGGCCCCGAACGTGACGCAGAAGCGGTCGGTCAGCAGCGGCGTGCACCGCGGGCCATTGTTGTAGCCGTACGGGTCGCGATAGGCGGAGGGGTAGGAGTGCTTCCAGGTTTCCTTGCCCGTCGCGGGGTCCATGGCCTGCACGATCTCCTCGCCGCCGAGGCGATGGTGAAGCACGAGCTGGCCGGCCCGGATGGAAGGCGCGCTGTAGCCGGTTCCGATTTTCGCGTCCCAGAGAATCCTGGGGCCGGCGGCGGGAAACGAATCGATCAAATTGGTTTCGGTGGAGGTCGAATCCGCGCGCGGCCCGAGGAAATGGGGCCAGTCCCCGGCTTGGGCGGAGAAGAGCGCGGCGAGAAAAATGAGGCATTTCATAATCATCCGAGAGCTTGCACGAGGCGTTCGACGAGTGGCCATTGCGTTTCCTTGAGTTTGGAGCGCGCCTCTTCCAACGAAAAAAAACCCACGCGGTCGATCTCCTTGAACACGCAAAGTTTTCCGGATTTTGGGGGCCATTCGACCTGGAAGGTGTTGCAGCGATTGACGGTGCCCTCGATCCATTCGCCTTGGAAGGCCCAGCCAAAGACAATTTTGCCGCCTTCTTGGCGGATGCTGCCGAGCTCCAAGTAAGGCGGGAACGGCTTCAATCCGACCTCCTCAAAAAACTCGCGCTCGGCGGCCTGGAGCAATGTTTCGCCTGGATCCGGCATGCCTTTTGGAATGCTCCAGACGCCTTGGTCGCGGTTGGCGAAAAAGGGGCCGCCGGGATGGGCCAGAAAAACCTCCAACCGCCCCGCGCGCTCGCGATACATCAACAAGCCCGCGCTCACCCGCTCTTTCTTTGTCGCCGCCACGGAAATATTCCTCGCCGGACCGCCGGCTCACACCATTTCGACCGGGCATTTGGGGATCGCATTCAAAAACGCCTGCCCGTACCGCTTCGTCAGGATACGGTTATCGAGCGTGACGACAATCCCGGAATCGCTTTTCGAGCGGATCAGGCGCCCGACGCCCTGGCGGAATTTCAGGATGGCCTCGGGAAGGGAAAATTCCATGAACGGGTCGCCGCCGCGGGCTTCGATCCGCTCGACGCGGGCTTCGATCAATGGATGGTCCGGGACGGCGAAGGGGAGCCGGGTGATGATGACGTTGGAGAGGGCGGCGCCGGGGACGTCGACGCCCTGCCAAAAGCTGTCCGTGCCGAAGAGGACGGAGTCGATGTCGGCCTTGAATTTTTCGATCATCAAGGTGCGCGGGGTGCCGGTCCCCTGGATGTAACATTCGAGGCCGAGCTCGTCGAAGAATGGCTGCATGCGCTCGCCGACCTCGAGCATCAGCTTGAAATTGGTGAACAGGACGAAGGCCTTGCCGTGGGTTTGGCGGACGAAATGCTCGATCCATTTGATGAGCTCCCGTTGATAGGTGGCCTCGCGGGGGTCGGGCATCTTGGTGGCGACGAACATTTTCATCTGGCGCTCGTAGTCGAAGGGGGAGCCGACCTGGAGCTTCTCCGCGTCCTCGCCGCCGACGCGCTGGGCGAAATAGTTGAGCCCGCCGCACGCGCGGTTGCCGGAGCTCATGCCGGTGGAAAGCGTCGCGCTCGTCATTGTGACGGAGGTTTCCGAACCGAAAAGGCGGGAGCGGAGGAAGGCGGCGACGTCGATGGGGGCGGCGTGCAGGTTGAGGTTGCGCTGGAGCTTGCCGGTCCGTTCGACCCAATAGACATAGTCCTCGCTGCCCTGCTTGAGGAAAAACGTGACGGCTTCATACACTTCGGCGAGGCGCTTGTTCGCCTCGATCAACTCCTGGCCGGTGTCCTTGTCCTGGCACATTTTGACCAACTGGCTGATGCGCTCGCGCAGGCGCTGGATGGGGAGGGAGAGCGTGTCCTCGAACAGGTTGGGGCGGCGGATGCGGAGCTCCGACCACGCGCGGACCCGTTTGCCTCCGGCGGGCTCAAACCGGCGGACGCCGCCGAATTCCTGGGGATCTTTGTGGATCGCGTCGCAGACGGCCTCGACCTCGGCGAAGAACTTTCCGGACGCGTCGATGGCGTCGGCCACCAGCTTGATGCCGGGGGCGTCGCGCAGGATGGCGAGCATGCCTTTTTCGGTGGCCGGATTCCAGAGGCGCTGGAGCGAGTATTTCACCTGGGCGCTGGAGACGCTGCTGCCGATATGCTTGGAGGCGACGTGCTCGACGGTGTGGGCCTCGTCGAAAACGACAAAATCGTTCTTGAAGAGGATGCCGCCGCTGGGCTCGTCCTCGAGGCCGCCGAGGTGCATGAAGAACAGGGTGTGGTTCAGGACCAGGACGTCCGCCTGGAGTATTTGAGCGCGGGCTTTTTGGAAGAAGCAGGGGCGCCCGGACTGCTCGGCGAATTCGGACCCGGGGCCGCAGAGCTTGGGCGAACAGAGGCCGCGTTCGGAGCAAACTTGTTGCCAGACTTTGGGGTCGGGCTCGATCTCGAAGTCGGATAGGCTGCCGTCCTCGGTGGCGCGGGACCATTCGAGGATGCGCTTCAGTTCCTCGATTTCCGAGGAAACGAAGAGGCTGTCCGCCTGGAGGAAAGTTTTCTGGAGACGCCGAGTGCAGAGATAATTGTGGCGGCCCTTCAAGAGCATGTAGTGGAACGGGACGCCCAAAGCCTCGCGGAGCATGGGCAGGTCCTTGCCGACCAACTGCTCCTGCAAGTTGATGGTGTGGGTGGAGATGATGGCTTTTTTCTGCTGGGCCTTGGCGAAGAGGATGGCGGGAATCAGGTATCCCAAACTCTTTCCGACGCCGGTGCCGGCTTCGACGATGAGGTGGTTGTTTTCAGTCAGCGCCTTGGCGACGGCGACCGCCATCTCCTGCTGCTGGGGCCGATACTCGAAATTGCTGGCCCGCGACAGAAGCCCGCTGGGCGAGAAAATCTCCCCCACCTGCGAGGGCAAATCCGCCCCCATGGGGCCTGACTCCACCAGACTAATCATGCCACCCACTCATTCCGTCCGGAAAATGTGCAACGGTTCCGCATGGGGCAGCATACGCAAGTTCCGGCGGCACGTCAGGAAATTTGGCCGGAACGCTATTTCCGGAAATTGAGGGGGGGACGTCACATCCCGCGTGGGTGGGCGGGGTTGTACCAGGCATCGTTGGGGCCAGCCGGGTTGGGGGCGGAAGGCCAGACGGCGGTGCCCGCCATGCTGGGGGAGAACCATTGCCTCATTTTGACGACGTAGGAGGAGCCGCCGAGGTTGCCCATGGTGGCGATGCCGCCGACGTTGTCGCCCTGGTTTTTGGCGACCCGTCCCCCGCCGTGCCGCTGGGAAATGCCTTCGTGCGGGGTGTTGCCGGTGTCGTTGAAATTGTACTGCTCCATGTCCTCCGCCGCCTCCCACATCAGGATGCCAGTGGGGCGAAGGTCTGAGATGCGGTATTTGGAGTAAGGGCCGGACCAGGCGGCGTAGGAGATGAGGGCGCCGTTCCAGACGTAGCTGGTGATTTTCACGGAGCGGGTTTTGAAGCGCGTTTTTTTGACGCCGCGCTGGCTGTCGGACACATCGCGGGGGCACATGAAGACGTTCACGGCGCCGCCGAGGTACGGTCCCAACTGGCCACGCTTGGCGAATTGGACCTGGTTGGAAAGGATGGTGGGGCTGTCCTGCCCGGCGGCGTCGGGCATGCCGCCGGCGAAAGCCCAGCAATCCTTGCCCAAGCCGTCCCAGCCTGGGTAGGGGAGAAAATCGGAGTTGTCGGAGGAGAACGAATGGGCGGCGATGAGGACCTGGCGGATGTTGTTCAGGTCGTTGCTGAGCTGGGCCCGTTCCTTGGAGCGGCTCATGGCGGGCTGCAGCATGCTGGCGAGGATCGCGATGATGGCGATCACGACGAGCAGCTCGATCAGGGTGAATGCGCGCGCCAGCCGACGGAATGACATGCCGGGAAACCTAGCCCGCCGATTCCCCCCAAGTCAACGCCGGGCAAAGGGCGCAAATTTTCTCGTCGAATGGCGGCGCCCACGTAAACTGCCCCGCGTGCCGCTGGTCAACGTCCGTCACCTGACCTTGGAGTTCGCCACCGCCGCCGAGCCGGTGCGTGTGGCGGAGGACGTTTCATTTTCGATCGAGCCTGGGGAGACGCTGGGCCTGGTGGGGGAAAGCGGCTCGGGCAAGAGCGTCACGGCGCTTTCGCTGGCGCGCCTCCTGCCGACCCCGCCCGCCATTTATCCTCGCGGCCAAATCTTGGTCCAAGGCCGGGACGTTTTCGCGATGTCCAAAACGGAGCTGCGCGCGGTCCGGGGGGGAGTGATCAGTTATATATTCCAGGATCCCGGAGCTTCCCTGAACCCGATCTTCCGGGTTGGATCGCAGATCATGGAGAGCCTCAAGCTGCACCGCCCGGAAGCCGCGACCGACTCGGAAGTGGTGCGGTTGCTCACTCTGGTCGGGATACCGGCGGCGGAGGCGCGGATGCGGGACTACCCGCACCAGCTTTCCGGCGGCATGCAGCAACGGGTGATGATCGCCATGGCGCTGGCCTCGGAGCCGAAACTCCTGGTCGCGGACGAGCCGACGACGGCGCTGGACGTCACCATCCAGGCGCAGATTTTTGAGCTGCTGCGGGACCTGAAGCAGCGGCTTGGGATGGCAATCCTGTTGATCACGCACAACCTTGGGCTGCTGACGGAGATCGCGGACAAGGTCGCGGTGATGTACGCCGGGCAGATCGTGGAATTTGGGCCGACGCGCGAGATGCTGGACCGCCCGAAGCATCCGTACACCCGGGCGCTGGTCGCGTCGATCCCGGAGCTGGGGAGGACGGTGGCCCGGCTGCAATCGATCCCGGGGGCGGTGCCCTCGCCCGCGGAACTGCCGACTGGATGCCGCTTCCATCCCCGGTGTCCGCAGGTCCAGCCGGATTGCGCCACACACCCGATCCCGCTGCTGGAGCCCAGGCCTGGGGAACGGGTCCGCTGCCATTATTGGGAGCGAACCCCCGCAAGTTGATGGCTCTCCTGGAGGTCAACAAGTTGGAGGTGCGCTACGAAATTCCGCGCGGATTTTTCAAGACGGCGGCGTTGCGGGCGGTCAACGGCGTCACGTTCCAGCTCGAGGAGGGCAAGACGCTGGGATTGGTGGGCGAGAGCGGATGCGGGAAATCGTCGTTGGGGCGCGCGGTGGTTCGGTTGCTGGAGCCGGCCGGGGGCCAGATCAAGTTCGAGGGGGTGGACATCACCCGGCTGTCGCAGGGGGAACTGCGGCCGACGCGGAGGCGCTTTCAGATGGTTTTCCAGGATCCCTACGGATCGCTCAACCCCCGGCTGACCGTCGGAGAAATCATCGCGGAGCCGCTGGAAATTTACGGCCTGGGGGAGAACCGCCGGGAACGGGAGGAGCGCGCGCGGGCGCTGCTGAAGGCCGTGGGGCTGTTGCCGGAGCATTTCCACCGGCATCCGCATGAGTTCAGCGGCGGCCAGCGCCAGCGCATCGGCATCGCCCGCGCGATCGCCGTGGAGCCGCGCCTGCTGGTGTGCGACGAGCCGGTCAGCGCCCTGGACGTGAGCGTGCAGGCGCAGATCATCAACCTCCTGCAGGAGATTCAAAGCGAGCGCGGGGTGGCGCTGCTGTTCATCGCGCACGACCTGGCGGTGGTGGAGCACATCAGCCATCAGATCATGGTGATGTATTTGGGGCACGCGGTCGAAATCGGCCCGGCCCGGCGGGTGACCTCGGCGCCCGCGCATCCGTACACGCAGGCGCTGATCAGCGCGATCCCGCAGATCCGCCCCCGGGAGAAGCCGCGCGCGGCGGTGGGAGGGGACCTCCCTTCCCCTCTGCATCCGCCCAGCGGCTGCCCGTTCCAGACGCGCTGCCCGCTGGTGCAGCCAATCTGCCGCGAAACGAACCCGGCCCTGCGTGAAATCGCGCCCGGGCATTTCGCGGCGTGCCACATAATCCCATGAAGATCGTCGTCACCTGCGGGCCCAGCTTTGAGCCGATTGACCAAGTCCGGCGCCTGACGAATTTTTCGACCGGGCGGCTGGGCATCCGTCTCGCGAACGCGTTCACCGAGGCGGGGCACCAAGTTTTCTGCCTCAAGGGAGAGCAGGCCACCTGCCCTGATCCACTGCGGGTTTTTCAAAGTGTCCCATTTTCGACCAATGACGACCTCTCGGAAAAACTGCGCGGGCTGGCGCCGGAGGGGGTTGGCGCCATTTTTCACGCGGCGGCGCTGTGCGATTTCAAGGTCGGCAACCGCCCAGCCGCCGCGAAGATTCCGACGCGCGGGACCGGGGAATTGACACTGCGGCTGACGCCGACGACGAAAGTGCTGCCGCAGCTCCGCGGGTGGTTCCCGGAGGCGAAGCTGGTGGGCTGGAAATATGAGCTGGATGGGACGCGGGAGGAGGCGATCGCGAAGGCGCGGCGGCAAATCACG
>CAZSXX010000058.1:0-13156 GCA_964611245.1 uncultured Verrucomicrobiota bacterium
CGAAAAAATGGCGGCCATGGATTGCCGCTGTCCTTCAAACCGGCGTCAACCTCGGCGTTCTTCTGGCCTGCGCCGCGAATTTCCTACTCGATGACCTCCCCGGGTGGCCGCGAAGCGTCTTCCTCGTCGGTGTCCTTCCTGCGTTCCTCGTTTTTTGGATCCGTAAATCCGTGCCCGAGCCCGAGGAATGGACCTTGGCCAAGAAGTCCGCCGCCGCAAAAGGACCGGGCGCCGCCGACCTGTTTCGTGGGGAAGTCCGCCGGACCACGGTGCTCACCATCATTGTTTGCGCCTCATCCCTCACCGCCTGGTGGGCGTTCATGTTCTGGAACACCCAATACATGCGCTTCCTCCCCAGCGTCGCCACATTGACGCCCAGCCAGCAAAAAGACATCGTCACCCTCAGCTTCTTCCTCATCATCGGCGTGTCCATTTTCGGCAATTTCTTCGCCGGCTGGCTGGCGCGGATGTTGGGCTACCGCCGCGCCATCGCCATCATGTCCTTCGGCTTCATGCTCGCGTTTATTTTCACCTATTACATCCCCCGCGATCACGGGCAAATGCTGGTCTGCGCTCCGATCGTCGGCTTTTTCTCCGGCATGTTTGGCCTCTTCACCATGTTCCTCCCGCCCTTGTTTCCAACCCTCCTCCGCACCACGGGCGCCGGATTCTGCTACAACATAGGCCGCATCGCCGCCGCGGTTGGCACCATCTTCTTTGGCCTTTACTCGAAAGTGGGCGACTTTCGCGTCGCCCTTCTTTGCGCGGGCTTTCTTTTCATTCCGACGATCCTCGTCGTGATGTTCCTTCCCGAGCCAAGATCGCTCCACGAATAGGGATGCCGCCAACTCCATTTTCGGTCCCCCGGCGTTGGTCCGTCGCGGAGCCCACTTTCGCCGCGGAGGACCTCAGCCGCGTCTTGGGGCTCCCCCTCCTGCTGGCCCGTTGCTTGGTCAATCGGGGCGTGGGCGCCCCCGCGGCCGCCGAATTGTTCCTGGCCCCGCGCCTCAAGAATCTCGCCGACCCCTTTCTTCTCCCGCAAATGGGCGAGGCCATCGATGCTCTCATGGCGGCGCGCAGGGCAGGGGAGCAGGTCGTGATTTTTGGCGATTACGATGTGGACGGCGTCACTGCGACGGCCATCCTGCTGGAAACGCTCGAGTTTTTTGGCTGGAAAGCCTCCGCTTTCCTTCCGCATCGCCTCGAGGATGGCTATGGCCTGAATCTGGAAGCCGCCGAACGCGCGGTCCGGCAAACCGGCGCGCGCCTCCTTTTGGCGGTGGACTGCGGTTCCACCTCCTTCGATTCTGTCTCCGCCCTCAACGCCGCCGGCATCACCGTCATCATCCTCGATCATCACCAGGTGGCCTCCCCGCCCCCGCCGGCGGCGGCCCTCGTCAATCCCCAGCGCGGGAGCCGGTTCCGTGAGCTTTGCTCCGCTGGCCTCGCCTTCAAGCTCGCTCACGCCCTGACCAAACGGCTTCGCGAGGAAAACTGCCCGGAAGCGGAGCGGTTCGATGTCCGTGCCTTTCTGGACTTGGTCGCCCTCGGGACCGTGGCGGACCTCGTTCCGCTGACTGACGAAAATCGGACCGTCGTCACGGCTGGCCTCCTGCGTTTGGAAGCAGCCATCCGGCCTGGGCTGATCGCCCTGAAGTCCGTGTCGCAGATCAAGGATCGTTGTGGCGTTTACGAAATCGGATTTCAGCTCGGGCCACGCCTCAACGCCGCCGGCCGCCTGGAACACGCCGCCGCCGCCCTGGACCTCCTCCGCGAAACGGATCCCGACCGATCTCGCTCGCTCTCCATTTCCCTGGATTCGCAGAACACGGCGCGGCGGGCCCTCGAGCAAAAAATCGCGGACGAATGCCTGGCGGCGCTCCGGACCCGGTTCAATCCCGCGGAAGACTTCGTCATTGTCGAGGGCAACGCGGATTGGCACCCCGGCGTTGTCGGCATCGTGGCCTCCCGTGTTCAGCGGGAATTCCACCGGCCCACCATCATTGTCGGCAGCGACGGGGTGACTTGGCGTGGCTCCGGCCGCAGCATCGAGGGCTTTGATCTCGCCGCAGGCCTGCGCCAATGTGAACACCTCCTCGAAACCCACGGCGGCCATGCCATGGCGGCGGGCCTCTCGCTCCTTCCCGCCAATCTCCCACTGTTGCGCGCCCGTCTGAACGAGTTTGCGCGCGCCTCCCTGAACCCCCAATTGCTGCAAAGGACCATTCGCTTGGACGCCGAAGCGACGCTCGCCGACCTTACGTTGGCCGATGTCACCGCGCTCGATCGACTCGCCCCCTTTGGCATTGGCAACCCTCACGTCCAGGTTGTCGTCCGCAAGGTGCGCCTGCACGGTGCCATTCGCCGGATGGGCGCCGAACAGAAACACGCCCGGTTCCTCGTCACGGATGGCGGCGACCCCCACCAAGTTGTTTGGTGGAACTGCGGCGCGCTGCCCGACGGGCTCTTCGACCTGGCCGTTGTCCCCGAATTGAACACCTACAATGGATCCACCCGCGTTCAACTGAAGCTCGTGGACGTCCGCCCATCCGCTTCCTAATCCCCCTTTTCAATCGCCAATTTTCGTTGATGGCCGAAAACGTTCTTGCTGCCATCCCTTGCCTTGTTACAGTCCAGCGTCGAAAGAATCAGACCACCAAAAAAGGGTGGTTTTCTTTTTTTTGGATCATTGCGGTTCTTTATCGGTTTTGCGCTGTGAAGATTTTTAGTGGAACCTCCAATCCGCCGCTGGCCAAGTCCATCGCCAAGTCCATTGGCGTCGAGCTTGGCCAATGCACCGTTTCGTCCTTTCCCGATGGCGAGACCTTCGTGAAAATCGAGGAAAACGTCCGCGGCGAGGATGTCTTCCTTGTCCAATCCACCAGTCCCCCGACCAACCATCACCTGATGGAGATGTTCATCATGATGGATGCCCTCCGGCGCGCCAGCGCCATGCGCATCACCGCTGTCCTTCCATTCTACGGCTATGCCCGCCAGGACCGCAAAGACCAGCCCCGCGTTCCCATCACCGCCAAATTGGTGGCCAACCTCCTCGTGGCGGCCGGCGCCCACCGGGTTCTTACCATGGACCTCCACGCCCAGCAAATCCAGGGCTTCTTTGACATCCCGGTGGACCACCTTTACGCGGCGCCGGTCATGTACGAGTACCTGAAATCCAAGCAACTCAAGGATCTGGTGGTCGTCAGCCCCGACGTCGGCGGCCTCAAAATGGCGCACGCCTATTCGATCGTTCTCGATTCCGGCCTCGCCATTGTCGCCAAGCGGCGCAAAAGCGCCACGGAAGTCGAGTCCATGGATGTCATCGGCGAAATCGAAGGCAAGACCGTCCTGATGGTTGATGATCTGACCGAAACCGCCGGCACCCTAACCGCCGCCGCCACGCTGCTCAGGTCGCGCGGCGCCAAAAGCATAATGGCATGCGTTTCCCACGCCATCCTCAATGATTTGGGCATCGAACGCCTCCGAAAATCGAATATTGACGAATTGATTACCACTGATACTGTTCTCCGCCCTGCCATCGACGGGGTGAAGATAACCACGCTGTCGGTGGCCGGTTTGTTGGGTGAAGCTATGAAGCGAATTCACAGCAATTCGTCTGTGACTTCGCTCTTTGAATTTAAGGGCGGGCGCACGAGTTAGTCGTCCGCCAAGACACGCTCCTTGAGCGAATATTTTATTTAAGACATGAAATCAGTATCTTTATCAGCGTTTCCGCGGACCGCAACCCGCCGGAAGGGTAGCCGCTCCGTTCGCGCCAATGACCGCATTCCCGCCGTCATCTACGGCGGCCAAGCCAAACCCGAAACGCTTGAGATTGCCGTCAAAGCCATCGAAAACCTCATCCATCATTCTGTTTCCGAAAACGTTTTGGTGGACCTGACAGTGGATGGAGCCAGCGGCAGCCGCTTGGCTCTTGTCCAAGAGGTTCAGCATCACGCTCTTACCCAGAAAGTTCTCCACGTTGACCTTCACGAGGTCAAGCCGGACGAAAAGGTGACCATTATGGCCCCTGTCGAATCCACGGGCGAGGCCGTCGGCGTCAAAACTGGGGGCGGAACCTTGGAGCACGTCCTTTTCAAACTCAAAGTCCGCGCCCTTCCGAAGGATCTGCCGGAGGTCATCTTGGTGGACGTCAGCCATTTGGAAATCGGCCAGTCGATTCACATCGGTGACATCAAGGCCCCCGAAGGCGTCGAGATCATGGGCGACAAAAAGATTTCAGTCCTGGCCGTCGCGGCTCCGTTGACTGAGGCCCAGGAAGCCGCCGCGGCCGCCGCGGAAGGTGGCGTCCAGCCCGAAATGATCAAGGAGAAGAAGGAAGAAGGCGCCGCTGCGGCTCCTGCCGCGGGCGACAAAGCCAAAGCGGGCGACAAAGCAGCCGCTGACAAAGGGGCTGAGAAAAAGCCCGCCGAGAAGAAGAAATAATTTGTGCGCCGCCGCGTGGGGTTCCGCGCGGCGGCCGGTTTTCCGGGCGCGGTTAAATGGATTCGCTTTATTTAATCGTCGGGCTCGGAAATCCAGGGCTGGAATATGCCCGCACCCGCCACAACATTGGTTTCATGGCGGTGGAACGGTTCGCCCAAAAACACAGGGCCAGTTGGAATTTGGAAAAGCGCTTCGAATCTCGGCTGGCCAAAGTCGAGGTTGCGGGAAAAAAAGTCCTGCTGTGCGAACCGCAGACGTTCATGAATGTGAGCGGCCGGGCAGTCGGGGCGGTCGTCGATTTTTTTCGGTTGCCATTGGACCGGGTGCTGGTCGTGGTGGACGATGCGGATTTGCCGTTTGGGGCTTTGCGGCTGCGGCCTGATGGCAGCAGCGGAGGCCATCATGGCTTGGAGTCGATCGAGGCCCGCTTCGGTTCGCGCGGTTACGCGCGGCTCCGCATGGGAATCGGCCGGCAGCGGACCGAGGTCCGCGAGATCACCGGGCATGTGCTCGGAAAATTTGGTTCGGCTGAGTCCGGAACGCTGGATATGATGCTCGACCGGGCCACGGCCCAGGCCGAGTGTTGGCTGGCGTCGGGTGTGCTGAAAGCGATGAATGAATTTAACGGGGCGGTGAGCGCCCCCGGAACGAAAGACGAGAAGTGAAGAAATACGAAGGTCTGTTTATTTTAAACACTGCCGGCAAGGAAGAGGGAGTCAAGGAAGTGATCGACGTCATTTCCTCTGAAATCACCTCGGCTGGCGGCAAAGTCGAAACCGTGCAGAAGATGGACAAACGTCCATTCTCCCGCATCGCCGACAAGAAATACACCGCCGGCTTCTACGTGAACGTGATTTTTGAGGCCGAGCCCAAATCCCTCGCCGGCCTCAAAGCCCGCTTCGGCCTTAACGACGAGATCTTTCGCGTCATGTTCACCGACGCCCCCGCCCCGAAGCTCGAAACGGCAGCGTAAACCTCGGAGCAGATGCCCAATTTCAACAAAGTTATCCTCGCCGGAAACCTGACTAGGGATCCGGAGTTGCGGTATTTGCCAAAAGGAACGGCAACCGCTCGGCTTGGCATCGCAATTAATCGCCAATGGCGTGATGAAGCGGGCCAAACCAAGGAGGAGGTGACTTTTGTCGACGTCGATGCATGGGGAAAGCAGGCTGAAACAATCTGCCAGTACCTAAAAAAAGGACAACCGATCCTGATCGAAGGCCGGCTTAAGCTCGACACTTGGGATGACAAGACCACCAATCAGAAGGTCAGTAAACTTCGAGTGGTTGTCGAAGGATTTCAGTTCCTCGGTACTGGTGGCTCGGTTCGGGAGGGAGGCTCGGGTTTTTCGGGCGCCGCTCCGGATGCCAGCCGCCAGCAGCCCCGCCCCTCGGCCAGCCGCCCAGCAGCCCCACCCCCGGTCACCGATGAGCCCATGCCTCCCGATTCCGAAGACGACGTCCCATTTTAACCATCTCTCAAATTTAACCACGCAATCTCATGCCGAAAACTGAAGTCATTCTGACACACAATATTGTTGGGCTGGGCGGTGAATCCGACCAGGTCAAAGTCGCCGCGGGCTACGCGCGCAACTATCTCTTTCCTCAAGGCCTGGCCATTCCCTTGAGCGGCTCTAACAAGCGTCGCCTCGAGTCCCTCAAGCAACGCCGGGCCGAACGCGAAGCGAAGGAGCTCAACCACATGACCGAAATGGGTTCCGCTCTCTCGAAGATGACCCTCCTCATCAAGGTCAAGACCGGGGAAGACGGCAAGATGTTCGGCTCAGTCACCGCCGGGACCATCGCCGACGAGTTGAAGAATCAATACGAGGCGGCCCTCGACAAAAAGAAAATTCACCTGCCAAGCCCGATCAAGACTTTGGGCGACCATGAAGTTGAACTCCGGCTGCATGCGGACGTGAAGTCCACCCTCAAGGTCAAAGTCGAGAGCCTGACTCCTGTGGCCGCCCCGGACGCAGCCGCCTCGCCCGCTGGCCGCGATGGCGGGCGCGAAAATCGCGAAGCCCGTGAAACGCGCGGCCATGCCCGCCAGAAATCCACCGCCGAAAAGGCTGAAGCCCCCGCTGCCGCCAAGCCCGAGAAGAAGGGCAAAGGCAAAGCCTGACCATTTTATTTCGTCAAAAAAACGGGCTCAATTTCGAGCCCGTTTTTTTTGCGCCAAATTCCGCCGCCGCAGTTGCGCGGAATGCCGGATGGATTACTCTTTGAACATGTTTCGCGCCGTCCTCCTTGTGGCCGCCATTGCGGTCGGCTCGCATGGGCTGGCCAGTGCCGCGCCCGCGCCTCTCGACGATTTTTCGGCGGCGGACCTTTGCGTGTTGTCCGGCAAATGCGGCAGGGCAGGGGAACCAAGCCCATCGAACCTGGGCCCCGCGTTTGGATGCGCGATGGTTGTGGCGAGCGCTTGGTGGCGCAGGCGCAAAGCCTAACGTTTCAAGGCCGACATTTCGGCCTCGGTCATCTCCGCAATCAATTCCTTGAAGGGCGTTTTCGCCTCCCATCCCAGCACGCGCTTGGCTTTGCTCGGATCCCCGACCAATTGCATCGGTTCCACCACCCGCATGAAGCGAGGATCCTGCTTCACAAATTCCCGCCAGTTCAGGCCCACCGTTGTGAACGCGTTCTCCACAACATCCTGCACGCTGTGCAGTTTCCCCGTGGCGAAGATGAATGTCGCCGGTTCCGGATGTTGCAGGGCCATCCACATTCCCTCCACATAATCCCGGGCGTGGCCCCAGTCGCGCTTTGCCGTCAAGCTGCCCAGCGTGAGAAACGGTTGCTGGCCCAATTTGATCGCCGCCGCCGCCCGGCAGATTTTTCGGGTGACAAAATTCTCCCCGCGCCGAGGGGACTCGTGGTTGAAAAGTATCCCGTTCACCGCGAAAAAACCAAAGGCGCGCCGGTACACGTCCACCATTTGCGTCGCATACGCTTTCGCGCAGCCGTAAGGGTTCACGGGCGCAAGGGGCGTGGTTTCGTTTTGCGGCGCGTCCACGGGTTCGCCGAAAATCTCGCTCGAGGAAGCGTGGAAGAACCGCGGCGTTTTTTTCAGGTCCCGGATCATTTCCAATAGCCGCAGCGTCCCAAGAGCCGTCATTTCACAGGTGGTTTCTGGAATCTCAAAACTCAACCCAACATGGCTTTGCCCCGCCAGGTGGTAGATCTCGTCGGGCATCACCTTTTGCAGGGTGCGCCGCAGTGGCGTGGTGTCGCTCAGCTCGCCGTAATGCAGGAACAGCCGCCGATTGTAGATCTCAGGATCATTGTACAGGTGGTCCAACCGGGACCGGTCCAGGCTGCTGGTGCGCCGCACCAATCCATGCACCTCGTATCCCTTGCCCAGCAATAGCTCGGTGAGGTATGAACCGTCCTGCCCGGTGATCCCGGTGATGAGCGCCGTCGGCATGGCCTAGGAATTCACTTTGATGCGCCCCTCGCGATGGTCCTGCAGCAGCTTCACATCCGCGTCCACCATCAGCTTCACCAACTCATCAAACTTCGTTTTCGGCTCCCAGCCCAACTGCCGTTTTGCCTTGGCGTAATCGCCGATCAACAAATCGACCTCCGCCGGTCGGTAATACCTCTCATCGATCGCCACGTATTTCTGCCAATCCAGCCCTTTGTAACCAAACGCCACGTCGAGAAACTCCCGGATGGAATGCGTTTCGTTCGTGGCGATCACATAGTCGTCCGGTTTCTCCTGCTGCAGCATCAGCCACATCGCCTCGACATATTCCTTCGCGTAACCCCAGTCCCGTTTCGCGTCCAAATTCCCAAGATACAGCTTGTCCTGCAACCCCGCCAATATCTGCGCCAAGGCCCGGGTGATCTTTCTCGTCACGAACGTCTCCCCTCGGCGCGGCGATTCGTGGTTGAACAAGATCCCGTTGCTCGCGTGGAGGCCGTAAGATTCACGGTAATTGACCGTGATCCAATAGGCGTAAACCTTCGCGCAACCATACGGACTCCGGGGATAAAATGGCGTGGTTTCCGTCTGCGGCACCGCCTGCACTTGGCCGTACATCTCACTCGACGAAGCTTGGTAATACCGCGGCTTGATCCCGGTCTCGCGGATCGCCTCCAACAGCCGGACAGCCCCGGTCCCCGTGATGTCGGTCGTGTATTCCGGGGAATCAAAGCTGACCCGCACATGGCTTTGCGCCGCCAGGTTGTAAACCTCATCCGGCTGAATTTTTCCGATGAGACGGGCCAAGTTGCTCGCGTCGGAAAGGTCGCCGTACTCCAGGGAAAGATTCGCGCTGCCGGAGTGCGGATCTGCATAAATTCCGTCGAGACGCCCGGTGTTGAAAGTGCTCGCGCGCCGGATGATCCCGTACACCTTGTACCCTTTGCTGAGGAGCAACTCGGCCAAGTATGAGCCGTCCTGGCCTGTGATGCCGGTGATCAGTGCTTTCTTTTGCATAGTTCGGCCAAGACCTTGCAGAAGCTTGGGACTATTTGCAATAGCGCCAGCCCTGAAATCCATCCCGTCGAAAATCCATTTAGGTTTGGCCAAAACACTTGCTTTTGTAAGCTGGTTGGAGTGTTGCTGGCTTTTAACAAACCATGGGGCGTGCTTTCCCAATTCACCCCCGACGGCTCCCCCCACCGTCCTTTGCGGGAGTTTGGCTTCCCCAAGGGCGTTTACCCCCTCGGCCGGTTGGATGCCGATTCCGAGGGATTGCTTTTGTTGAGCGACGAACCCGCGTTGAACGCCAGTCTTTTGAAACCGTCCCACCGCCATCTCCGGACCTACTGGGCGCAAGTCGAACGGGTGCCCGATTCAGCGGCAATTTCCGCGATCGCTGCCGGGCCGGCCATTCAAGGCTGGAAATGCGCCCCCTGCAAGGCCCGCATGGTGGATCCGAATCCGGAGCCTCCTCCCCGGAATCCTCCCATTCGATTTCGTAAATCCATTCCCACTGCCTGGCTTGAATTGCAACTGGTGGAAGGAAAAAATCGCCAAGTCCGCCGAATGACCGCCGCCGTCGGCCATCCCACCCTGCGCCTCATTCGTGTGGCCATTGGCGATTTCCATTTGCATGGGTTGCCTCCAGGTTCATGGCGTGAGCTAAGTGCCCAAGAACGCAGCATGATATTCAGCTAGTCAGGGTGCGCCCTTCCACACCAGCTCCGCCTTTCGGAAATGAGCCCTCGGCGCACGTTTGACAAATCTCCGATCAAACCGACCATCGTCGCTTCACCCAAACCACACCAAACATCCCCATCCCCAAGAGCGCGGCAGTCGCTCCCCCATCCGGCACCGGCCCAATTTGGTAGCCGACAATCAAGTCGTCAAACTCGCCCCATCCATTGAAGTACGGATCGTTGACCGGTTCAAAAATGATCCCGCCGACAACCGCGGAAAGACCGGCGTCCCAGCTCAAACCGATGTATATCAATGGAAAAAGCTCCCCTTCCGGTCCGCCGGCCAAGTAATCATCGTAAAACCCATCGAAGTTCGAATCGAACGGATTCGTGAACCCAATGCCCTCCCAGTAAGTCCAAGTGGTCTCGACAGCATACGAGTGAATCCCGCCAGTAAGGGTGCCCGACGTGTCGATCATTCCCTCATAACCGTCATTGAACGTGATCGTGCCAGCCCATGTTCCACCGGATTCGAAATTCAACGTGACATATTCAATGATCGTCGCCCGCGCGTTTCCGCCGCTAAATGCCAGGGCCGCCAACAGCGCACCGGTCCTGAGATATTTGGTGATTTTCAAGGCTCTCAGATTTGAGCAAGTTTCAAGCCCTCGACTGCCAAAAATTCGTAAGTAATTCAATATCAATTACCTGCATCTTTCCGCCCCCTCTCGGCTGCCTCCGAAAGATTCCCATACCGTAACGAATCCCGACGCCAGTGATCGCGCACCGACTCCTCTCAATCCAAAAAAACTCACAACTTATTGCAAATGGGCCACTTCCATGGCATTCCTGCCAAACCCGCCCCTGTAAAAAACTTCGACAATCCCCGGGCCCCTAATTCCCGATCGGCGCCATCAACGTCCGGTTCATCGCCAGTGCCCCTAGTTTCTCCACCGCCTTATATGGCCAGTTCTGCCGGATCAAGGCCCCCCGCGTTTCGCAGGAGGATTTCGGGCGAGTGGATGCGGACGAGCGCAGCGACCGTGAACCCGTCCTCCGATCCTTCGCTCGCAAACTGCCGCAGCAATTCGTGGTCATCTCCCGCCATTACACTAGGATAACGGGCCCCTCCGCCCATTTCCGACAAAATATTCTCCGGCTGGCCGCTTCCAATACTAGTTTCCTTGCGCCCTCCGCTCCCCGCCCTACGATGCCCTCCGCCTGTGAATCCCCATCCTCCAGCAAAGGCCACGGTCATTCCAGCCGGAGATCGGCGGGGTGCGGTCGTTGTTTGGAGCTTGGTCGGCCTCGCTTTCGTTGGTTGGCTCGACGAGGTGACTGGCCCAGAGCTCGCCCTGTCCATCCTCTACCTGTTTCCCGTCGGATTCAGCGCGCTGCTCGCCGGGCGCCGTGCTGGGATCGTGTTTTCGTTGCTGAGCGCCATTGTTTGGAGTTATTTCGACATCCAGGACGGACGGCCCTACTCCAACCAGTGGATACCTTTTTGGAATGGCGCTGTCCGGATGGGCATCTTCACGATCATTGCCCTCCTTCTCGATTTGGTCCGGAACCTGACCCAGAACCTCCAGAAGTTGGTCGATCAGCGCACTGCCGCGCTCGAATCGGAAATCCAAAATCGGAAAGAAGTCGAGCGCATCGTCACCGAAATCAGCTCGAGGGAACAACAGCGCCTGGGCGCGGAGTTGCACGACCAGCTTGCCGGGCATCTGGCTGGCGTCGCCTTCATGGCCAAGGCGATCGCGGAAAGCCTGGGCAAACGCGGTGAGCCCGAAGCGGCCGAGTCGGAAAAGCTCGTCGGCTTTCTGAACCAATCCCTAAAGCAATTGCGGGCCTTCTGCCGCCTTCTTGCCCCCGTGGACACCGGAAACCTCGAGCCGGGATTGACCCGGTTGGGCGCCGAAATCGAAACCGCTTTTGGAATCACCTGTATCGTTCAAGTCCCCAAAGATCCCCCGCAATTGGGGTTGAACCGTGCCCGCCTGCTTTATAGCATCGCGCAAGAAGCCGTTCGCCGGGCTGTGGAGAAACGAATGGCCAAAAACGTTGAAATCACCCTCACTCCGGAGCCGGGATGCCTGAAACTGGTTATCGTTGACGATGGATCTGGAGAAGAGCAAATCTCCGCCCCTGCGGAGCAGGAACTGGGTGTCCGAATCATGAGGTATCGCGCTGAAAACCTCGGCGGGTCCGTCACTGTGTCAAGCCGCCCCGGCGGCGGCGCCTGCGTCAGTTGCCAAGTTCCCTTCGAGTCCGGTTCCGCGCTCGAGACATTTCCAAGCATGTCATGAGTCCCGTCCGCAAAATCAAAGTCCTCGTTGTGGATGACCATCCATTCTTCCGCACCGGAATCATTCAATGGATCAACCAGCAATCCGACCTTGCTTGCTGTGGCCAAGCCGAATCCCTGGGCCAAGCCCGGAAGGCCATCCTCGAATTGAAGCCCGATGTCGTCCTCTTGGACCTGCATCTCCCCGATGGGGACGGCTTGGACCTATGCGCCGAAATCTCTCAGGATAATCCCGCCCTTCGCATTCTCTGCCTCACCCATCGGGACGAAAACACCTTCGCCCACCGCGCCCTGCGGGCTGGCGCCCGGGGCTACATCATGAAATCCGAAGCCACCGAGCGCGTCTTGAGCGGCATTCATGCCGTCATGAAAGGCGAGATTTTTGTGAGCAGGCAGGTTGCCGCCCGCGCTCTCCATAACCTCTTCCCGGACCCAGCCTCCATCGTTCCGGACTTGGCCAAACTCTCCGACCGTGAATTGCAGGTGTTCCAGCTGATCGGCGCCGGATGCGGCAATCGCGAGATTTCGGAAACCCTAAAAATCAGCCCCAAAACGGTCGAGACCTACCGGGAGCGCCTGAAGGAAAAGTTGAACCTGCGCGACGCCGCCGCCCTTTCTCAGGGCGCTGCCCATTGGGTCCAGCATGGCACCTTGGCCTGACCGGTCCCGGCACCTATTTGCTTTCAGGATTCTTTCCCGATGGCGCTCCCTCCGGAAAGTATCCAGTTTGATCAAGTTTTCTGGGAGGCCCCACGACCTATCCTGGCGGCCGCCTCAAAAAACGTCTCAGAGAGAGAGACTCGGAAACAAAACAAACCGGGAAAGCAGGCGGCGTAAGCTGCCTGCTTTCTTGTTTTTCTGGTTGGTCCTTTGGGCCCGAATTGTCAAAAAAAACCCAGTCCCGGAACAGTCGGGACTGGGCAACTGGTTACTGGCGGCCTTGCGGCCGAATTCACCGATGAACGGCGGTTGGATTTGGACCCGGACAAGTGGCTATCGAACAGGCTGCTTGTTGCGGCACGGCTAGACCCGTTCCGCATCATTCATCGCCCGGCAACGACCGCCCGGACCGCCATTCGTCGCTATCCCTGCCAGAGCTGGATAGAAAAGAATTACTCATCGACAGTGCTCCCGCAACCCCACGCCCGCTATCGGGGGTTCGTACTGATTCCCATTGGGTATCTCTCCGGCATCCCTCCGAACCGGAGTTCCAATCGTGGCGCCAAACCCCGTGGGCTTGTGAACCGCCGTTGATTCAACCATCCTTGCCCCCATCTCGCATGAAACTTCTTTG
>CAZSXX010000058.1:13166-15523 GCA_964611245.1 uncultured Verrucomicrobiota bacterium
ATGATGGCCGCATTCCTGGGGGGAGCGGTCCGGGCCGAGGTCCATCCATTTCTCGCGGCGGAAGTCGAACGACTTGAACAGCGCTCATTGGATGAATTTCACGACCCGGCCAAGCGCGCCCGTCTTCAGGTCGAAGTCCTCGACATGTTCGGCCTCTCCCCCATGCCCGAGCGGGGTGACCTGCGCGCCGTGGTCACTGGGCGCATTGAGCACGAAAAGGTCGCCGTCGAAAAAATCCATTTCCAATCCAGCCCCGGCCTGTACGTAACGGCCAACCTTTACTTGCCCCGGCAGATCACCGCGCCCCTTCCGGCCATCCTCTATGTCTGCGGGCACAGCGAAGTCAAAACCAACGGGATCAGCTTTGGCAACAAGGCGGGCTATGGCCATCACGGCGCATGGTTTGCCCGCAATGGCTTTGCCTGCTTGGTCATCGACACCCTGCAACTTGGCGAGATCCCCGGCCTGCACCACGGCACCTACCGCGAGGGCCGTTGGTGGTGGAATTCACGCGGCTACTCCCCCGCCGCTGTCGAGGCATGGAACGGCATTCGCGCCCTCGATTACCTCGAGACCCGTCCTGAAATCGACAAGTCTCGCCTTGGCGTCACCGGTCGCTCCGGCGGCGGCGCCTACAGTTGGAGCGCCATCGCGCTCGACCCCAGGGTCAAGGCCGCCGCGCCGGTCGCCGGCATCACCGACCTGCGCAATTACGTCGTCGACGGCGCCGTCGAGGGCCATTGCGACTGCATGTTTTTCGTGAACACCCACGGCTGGGATTACCCCATGCTCGCCGCCTGCGCCGCGCCCAAGCCGCTCCTCATCGTCAACACCGACCAGGACTCCATCTTCCCCCTCGACGGCGTCGTCCGCCTCCATCAAAAAGTGGCGGGCCTCTATCGCCTTTTCGGCCAGCCCAACAACCTCGGTTTGGTCATCGGCCCCGGCCCGCACAAGGACACCCAAGACCTCCAGATCCCCGTCTTCCGTTGGTTCAACCGACATCTCCGCGGCGTGGAACCGCTCATCGACCTTCCGGCCACCAACCATTTCACCCCAACTCAACTCCGCGTCTTCGGCGAATTGCCCGCCGACCAGCGCAACACCACCGTGGACGAGTGGTTCATTCCCAAAGCCGCCCCCGGCCCCTCCATCGCCACCTCCTCCGAATGGGGCCGCCAGCGCCAAATCTGGATGGCTGGTTTGAAGGAAAAAGTCTTCCGCAACTGGCCAGCCTCCGGCGCCGTGGAACCTTCCCAATTCCTGAAAAAAACGGCTTCCGGCGTGTTCAAAATGGAGGATCCCCGCCCGATTGGCGCCTTGGAAAAAAAAGCGCAAACCCAATTGCGCCGCCGCTTCATGCTGGTGGGGCATACCTTGGATTCCGTGCGCGTCTTCGACATGGCCCACGCCTTGCAAACCCTGCGCGAACCCGGTGCGCTCATTGAGGCCGAAGGCGATTCCGCCGTGAATCTGCTTTTCGCCTCCATCATGGCCCCGCATGGCGCGGCGCTCCGATTGCGCGGCCTGCCGGCCTCACTGCGCGATGGGCCTGATTATTTGAACGTCCTGCGCGTCCTCGACCTCCGCGAAGCGCTCGCTCTGGCGGCGGAGCGGCATTCAATCACGCTGGTCGGGGGAACCGTGGATTCCTCCTACGCCATTGAAACCGCGCGCCAGCTCGGCTGGAACTCCACCGTGCGGTCCGGCGACTGATGGGCCGCCGGAGAGGTGCGTGCCGCGGCCAACGTCACCGCCACGGAAACGGGTCGTCACGGGGCGACCCGCGCGCCGATTGTCGCCAGCTCCGCAAACCGGTCCACGTTCTCCTCCCGCGCCGTCCACGCGATCCCGCGCAACAGCAGCACACGGAACAACGGGTCGTCGAAGGTCCACATGTAATGCCCCGGAATTGAAACGAACACGCGCCCCCGCCCGCGTTCCAACGTCCATAATTGGGGCTGCGGTTGGCCGCCCTCCACGGAATCCGCCAAGTTGTGCAGGCGCTTCACATTTCCTCGCATCGACCAATACGATTCGTCGATCAACCGCAGTTTCGAGAACCCTTTGGTGATCGGATGCGCCGGATCGTTGAACGTCAAGGTCATCTCCCCATGCCGGAACGCCGACGCGGAAAATGCCAGCCCAATCCTCTCCGCCAGCGCCAACGGCTCTTTGTGCCCCTCCACCGCGAAATGGATGTGGACCAGCCCGCCACCACGGCCCTGGAACTCGTCAAGCGCCGCCGCCGCCGCCAGGTCCCACCCGGGGTTCGCCGAGTAAAAAATCGCCACGTCCGCCCCCGCCAGTTGCTGCGCCGACGGAAATCCCATGTTCGTCGTGACAGACACGCCCGC
>CAZSXX010000058.1:15533-15997 GCA_964611245.1 uncultured Verrucomicrobiota bacterium
GCAGCCGGCTCCACCGTTCCAACCACAGCGGATAATCATGCTCGTCCACTCCATGGTCCTTCGGCCCGGCGCACAGCAGCAGCCGCAGGGGTTTGGGATCGGCTGTGTTCCCGCCGGCCAAGAACGGCGCGATTTCTGCCCGCGTCCGCGCGGGGGGCATTGGCGGATCCAGCCGGGTGATCCGCGTGGCCTCCAGGGGATTGCTCATCAGGAACGTCAGCAGGTCCTCCAACTGTTCACGGGAAAGCGCGGCGCCGAGCCCTTCCGGCATCAGGGAAGCTCTCATCGGCTCGATCGAGGCCACCTCTTTCCGGGGGCGCGTCTCCTTCAGCCCGCCCGGCAGCCGCACCTCGATCCTTTCGTCGTTCAACACGCTCACGGCGCCGTTCAGTTCCGTCCCATCGCCAAACCGGATCAGGCTTCCGGCGTGGTCGGGGTTGATCGTCGCGGAGGGCTGCGTGATG
>CAZSXX010000059.1:0-15956 GCA_964611245.1 uncultured Verrucomicrobiota bacterium
CGCCGGCTACCTCGACGAGGGCGGCATCCCCGACATCCTCGGCACCGTCGCCGGCTGGGTCCTCGACGACAAGCTGCACCTCCCCTGGAAAATCCAGCTCGCCCTCTATTTCATCCCCACCATCGCCTACGGCATCATGTTCATGGGCCAAAAAATGCCCAAATCGGAGGCCTCCGAGCGCGGCGTCAGCTTCGGCGCGATGTTCAAGGATGTCGGCATCCTTGGGACGCTCGTCATCGCCTACCTGCTCTCCCTGTTCTTCTCCGGTCCCCTCGGCCTTCCGGCGGGCGCCTCCTACGCCATCTCCGGCGTGCTCGTCATCGCCGTCGCGGTCATGACCAAGTTCTCCTTCGGCTCGTTCATGCTCTTTGTCCTTTTCGTCACGCACGCCATGGTCGGCGCGGTCGAGCTCGGGACCGACGGCTGGATCCAGAACATCACCGGCAACCTGTTCTCCTCGGAGCAGGGCCGCTGGCTCTTCATCTGGACCTCGGTCATCATGTTCGCGCTTCGGTTCTGCGCGCATTTCATCGAAACCAAGCTCGGCATCTCCCCGGTCGGCCTGCTGCTCATCTGCGCCGTCCTGGCCTTCGTCGGCCTTCAGCTCTCCAGCGGCATCACCACCTTCGGCGGCGCCCTCCTGGCGCTCGGCATCTACGCCGTCGGCAAGACCTTCTTCTGGCCCACCATGCTGGCCGTCGCCTCGGACCGCTACCCGCGGACGGGCGCCATCGCCATCTCCATCATGGGGGGCATCGGCATGCTCTCCGCCGGTTTGATCGGCGGCCCCGGCCTCGGTTACATGAAGGACCGTTTCGCCGGTGAAGCCCTGGAATCCGCCAACCCGGCCGTTTACGCGGATTACAAGGCGCCCGCCCCCAGCAAGTTCCTCTTCCTCCCTCCGGCCACCGGTTTGGACGGCGCAAAGTTCGGGGCCATCTCCACCAAGCTGGCCAATGCCCGCGAGGAATCCACCAAGGCCGGGGGCACCGCCGCCGCCGCCATCGACAAGCTGACCCCGGCGGAAAAGACGGTCCACGAAGCCAGCATCGCCGGCGACCGCAAGACCTTGAAGTTCGACTCATGGATCCCCGCCACCATGGCCGGGATTTACCTGCTGCTCCTCCTCTATTTCAAGACGATCGGCGGCTACAAGGTCGTCCACATCAAGGACGGCGCGCCCGCTTGATCCCAAGTTGATTCATCCAAAACGGCGCCGGAGCGATCCGGCGCCGTTTTTGTTCTCCCACGGCTGTTCCGCCCAATCTCCAAGGACCGTCGCCACCTCCTCGCTTGCGCTCCGGCCTTCGTTTGCCATGATTCCGGCCATGAATCCACGGCTCCTGCCCATCCTCTGTTGCGCGTTCGTTCTCATGCTCCCCGCCGTTTCCTCGACGGCGGCCGAGCCCGATCCCCGCTTTCTAATCCCCGCCACCGATGAAGGCCTGCCCGGCGTGGGCCCCATCCGCCGCGCCGGCTGGTTCCAGAATCTTTGGGCCAACCGCCGCGCCGCATGGGCGGGCCGTGTGGAAGCCGACCGCAACGCCGTCGTGTTCCTCGGCGACTCCATCACGCAGGGCTGGGGCGATGATTTCAGCGGCGCCTTCCCGGGCCTGAAGATCGCCAACCGCGGCATCAGCGGCGACACCTCCCGGGGCGTCCTCGTCCGCCTCAAGGAGGATGTCCTCGCCCTCGATCCCAAAGCCGTCGTCCTGCTCATCGGCACCAACGACCTCGAGGAAAAAGCCGCCCCGGAAACGATCACCACCAATCTCAACCTGATCCTTTCCGCCCTCTCCCAGCACAGCGCCACCATGCCGATCATCCTTTGCCAGGTCTTCCCCAGCGCGGAGGCAAAATCTCGCCCGGCGAGCCAGATCAAGAGGCTCAACCAACTCTACGCGGCCGCCATCAAGGGCAACGCCCAGGTGACCCTACTGGAAACTTGGCCCCTCTTCGCGGATCCGGCTGGCGACGCCCTTCCCGCCGAGTTCCCCGACCTCCTCCATCCCAACCAGGCGGGCTACAAAAAATGGGCCGCCGCCCTCCGTCCGCTGCTCGCCACCCATGGCTTCCTCGAAACGGAGCCCTACCAATTCACCCCCGAGCCCGGGTTCGTCAGCCTTTTCAACGGCACCAACCTCACCGGCTGGGGCTTCCGGCCCAGCACGGAGGCCGACAAGGAGTCCGCCCGTCGTTGGAAAGCCAGCGACCCCAACGCCCCGCCTTGGCCCATCGTCATCGCGGCGGTCCCATTCGATGGCCAGGCCCGCAGTTCCGATGGCCGGTACATCGCCAAGAATGGCCGCCTGATCGTCGCCACCCCTCCCGAAGGCCGGCGCATCCAGCAGCTCTGGACCACGCGCGAGTTCCCGAGGGATTTCACCCTCCGGCTCGAGTTCCGCGCCACGCCCAACGCCGACAGCGGCGTCTTCCTCCGCGGCAACCAACTTCAATGCCGCGATTACCCGCTCGCGGGGCCATACAAGAAGCTGAAGAATTACCGCTCGGGCGACTGGAATGAGTTGGAGGTGACCGTCAAAGACGGAGTGGCCTTCAGCCTCTGCAATGGCGAGGTTCTCGAAACCGCCATGAAACTTCCAGCCACCGGCCCCATCGGCCTGGAGGGCGACCAAGGCCAGATGGAATACCGCCGCATCCGCGTCAGCGAGGCGCCGTAGCCCCTCAATAATCGGTGTATTCGATGTAGCCGATGAACATCTCGTCCCACGACTGCTCGCCCCATTTCACCGCGATGTTCGGGTTGGGGTTGTGATGGTTCTGGGCCGAGTTGTCGAACGCCCCAATCACGGTCACGGTCGAGTTCGCCGGCACATCGATTGGCTGCTCCGGGTAATAGATCGTCTGCCAGTGGAAATCATATTTCGGCACGGAGAGCAGGACCTGTTTCGCCCCGGTGGGCGTCGTCAGCTCGAACCGCATGCGCAGGCCCCGGAAATGCATGTGCGGATTGAATGAGCGGAGCAGCGACCTTCTCGAGAAGGTCGTCGTGGCGCTCATTTGGAACTCGGGGTCCCTCGGCGGGATGGACATCTGTCCGAAGGTGAACGAACTGTTGAGCACCGGGATGGTCTTCAGGGGCCTGGCGGGAGGCGCGTCCGCATACCACAGGCCCAACTCCGGCTCGTCCACTTCCAGTTGGCCGGTCGCGGTGTAATGCAGGTTGAAGGTCATCGGCATGTTCGCTTTCAGGAGCATGCCCGTCCCCTCCGGATAGGCCCCTTCGGTGCGCCCCGGGGCGTAGGAAGCAAGCCCGTTCAACCCAAAGTTCAGGTGCCCCTCCCAGGTGATGTAATGGTGCACCACGCGCGGGTTGCTGGGGAGCACCACCGCCGCCTTCAGCCACCGGTCCACCGTGTTCGTGGCGTTGGCGTAAATGTAGCGGTAGGCGATCGTCCCACTGGCGGCCACGGTCTGCCGGGGCACGCGCACAATTTGGTCCGGCTCCCCCAGTTCCGCCGGCCATTTCGGCCGCGGCGGCGGCGGGTCGGTCAATGGGTCCGGCCCCGTCCCGCGTGGAAGGCCCGCTTCCAGCCAATCCATCAACTGCGCCTTCTCCGTCGGCGAAAGGGAAATGTCGTTGCGGAATTTCCCGTGCAGCGGGTCCGCGTGCCACGGCGGCATGTTCCCCGCCAGCACCTCATGCTTCATGCGCGGCGAATGCTCCACCACCGCCTCGTAACTCGTCAGCGCGAACGGCGCGATGTTGTCGGGGCTGTGGCACGTGACGCACCTTCGCTGCAGCAACGGCGCGATCACCGTCGAGTAATCCGCCACTTGCCGCTCCGCCCGCGTGATTCGATTCTGCTCCGGCTCCATCCGCGTCGTCATCACCTGCTCAAATTGGACCGCGTTGGTCAACGCCATGGCCAGGTACGGATTGGCCGCCGGGCCCGGGCCGCCTGTGTCATCGATTTTCCCCCGGTAAACAACCTGCATCCCCGCCCGTGAGACCACAAACACTTCCCCGTTGAACCGCGCCCCATACTTGTGCGTCACCAACTGCAGCGGGTCGTGGAAAACCGGCCAGGTGATCCCCGCCGCCAATGCCTCGCGCAGGATGTTCGTCCGCGAATTTTCGGTCCCGGTCTCCACCGTCCAGAAAAGCACGCTGTTCTGGAACTGCGGATTCCCCTTCAGGGCCGCGATCTTCGGCGCGAACGCCCCGTAATTCCCCTCCGCGAACACCACCACGATCGCCTTCACCGTCGTCAAGGACTCGTAATAATGCAGCTCGCGCGATTTCCCGTCCTGGTCGATCAGCCGAAAATTCGGCGCCTCCATCCGGTCCGCCTCCGTCACTGTGCGCGCGCGGAAAAACCGGCTCCCGCCATTGGCCGCCGCCTGCCGCCAGAGCTGGTTCTCCCCGGTCAGCACGAACGACGTGACCGGCTCCCAGTTCTCCGCCGAACCCGCCGCCGCTTCGAGCAGGTATTCCGTGCCGGCCTCGCCGGAAAGCTGCACGGCCGCCTCCGTCCCGGTGTGCGCCACGCCCAGCCGCACTTCGGCCCCACGCGACGTTGAAATGCCCACGATAAGGGCCGAGAAAATGAGGAGGCGAAGAAAAGGGATCATAAACAGTGCTTACTGTAGCGCCCGAGACGGAGGGCGCAATCATTCCCTCGCCTTTTGAGGTCAAAACCGCCCGCCTTATCCGAGCGTCAGGAAGTTTTTCAGCAGCGTCCTTCCGTCCTCCGTCAGGATGCTTTCGGGATGGAACTGCACCCCCCAGATCGGCAGCGTCTTGTGCCGCACGCCCATGATCTCGCCCTCGTCGCTCTCCGCCGTGATTTCCAGGCAGCCCGGCAACGTCTCCCGCTTGATCACCAGCGAATGGTACCGCGTGGCCGCGAACGGATTGGGCATCCCCGCGAAAAGCTCCTTGCCGTCATGTTTGATCGGCGACGTCTTCCCATGCATCATCCGGTAATTCACCACCACCTCCCCGCCGAAGGTGTGGCCGATGCACTGGTGCCCAAGGCAGACCCCAAAAATCGGAACCTTGCCCCCAAAATGCCGGATCACATCGTTGGAAAGCCCGCTCTCCCTGGGCGAGCACGGCCCCGGCGAAATCAGGATTCGCTCCGGCTTCAGCTCCTCGATCCGCTCCAGCGTGATCTCGTCATTCCGGTGCACTTGCAAGGTCACGTTCATCTCGCCCAGGTATTGCACCAGGTTGTAGGTGAACGAATCGTAGTTATCCAGCACCAGCATCATGCCGCCCCAAAATAGGCCCGGGACCCCCTGTTGACCAATAAAAACCCATCCAATCCCCGAGGCCCCTCCATCCCAACTCCCATTCCGCATCCCGCCTGCCACCGGCTTGTCCCGGGCCCGTCCCCCTTCGTAATTTGGGGGGAACGTGGGAGATGTCATGAACATGAAGATTGTGCCGGCCCTGGCCGCGGCGCTGCTCCTGGTTGGATGCGCCAGCCAAAATCACTCCGCCAGACGCGCCGCGTCGGACCCATCGCCGCCGCCGAACGGTCGCGCCCGCGCGTTCGACAACCGTCCGCCTTCCGCCGCCCCGGCCACGCCGCTGCCGGAGGCCCTCGTGCCCGCGCCGCCCTTGGCCAACCGCGAAGGCAAAGGCCTTGAGGTCAATCCCGGGCCGGACCAGCATGTCCGCACGCAGGATCCGACCCTGATCGAAGGCGCGCCAAGGCCATCCACCGGAAACCCCGCTCAGTCGCAGTCCGGTTCCGCCGCCAGCGCCGAGGCCGGGCTCGCCGCCCGTGTGCTGGACGCCATTTCCCAAGCGCATGCCGCCAAATTCAACTCGAACCCAGCCCGGGCCCCCCGCGCCGGGGAACAAAAGCGGCCGCTCCCGATTGAGGTCACCGCAAAAAATGGCGTCGTCACCCTCAGTGGCTCCGTCTCCTCCGAGGCGGATCGCGCGGCCTTCGAGCAGGCCGCCTCCGGTGTTCGGGGCGTCCAACGGGTCGAAAGCCAATTGACCGTCAATCCCTCCGGCACATGAGGAACCCCTTCTATTGGATCGCCTCCATCACCACCGCGGTTTTCATCGGGATCACCGCCGCCGCCCAAGGCCCGTCGACCTACCGGTGGGCCATTGTCTTCCTTGCCCCCATGCTCTGGGGATTGGTGGCCGCCCGCCGCAAGCTCGCCCTTCACCCGGGCCACTTCGCCCTGCTCGCCTTGGCCTTGGTCCTGCACAACCTCGGCGCCTTCGGCCTTTACCGCACCTCCTGGGCCGGGATCGAGTTTGACTCCTACGTCCACTATTTCTTTGGAGTCGCCGGCGGCTTCGCCCTCGCCCGCGCCATCGGCTACAATTTCAACCTCACCGGCCTCAAACTCTGGGCGGGCACCCTCCTTCTGATCCTTGGCATTGGCGCGTTCCACGAGCTTGTCGAGTTCGCCAGCACCCTCGCCCTCGGCCCCGAAAAAGGAATGCTCAAGCTCGGCGACGGCGATCTTTTCGACACGCAGAAAGACCTGCTCAACAACCTCCTCGGCGCGCTGACCGCCCTTGGCGCGTATGGCTCGACGTGGTCGCCTGCCAACCTGTCGCGGCAATTCCGCGAGTCCTTCCGGCCCCTGGCCCTCGACCCCATCGACGAAACCGCCTAGCCCAGCCGCTGGTGCGCCTCCCGGAGCATCCGCTCCGTCGTCTCCCAGCTCACGCAGGCGTCCGTCACGCTCACCCCATACTGCAAATCCTCCGCCTTCGGTCCCGTCGGCTGGCTCCCCTCATGCAGGAAGCTCTCGATCATCAACCCAATGATCGCCTTGTTCCCCGCCGCCCGCTGGCTGATCACGCTGCGCGCCACTTCCTCCTGCTGCGCATGCTGCTTGTTGGAGTTCGCGTGGCTGCAGTCCACCATCAACACCGGCTCCTGCTTCGCCTTCACCAGCGCCGCCGCCGCCTCCTTGATGCTCTCCGGGTCAAAGTTCGTCCTCCCCCTCCCGCCCCGCAACACGACATGCCCGAATGGGTTCCCCTTCGTCCGCACAATCGAAATGAACCCATCCTGGTCCACCCCCAGGAAGCTGTGCGGCGCCCGCGCCGCCTGCATCGCGTCCAACGCGATCTGCAGGCTCCCGTCCGTCCCATTCTTGTATCCCACCGGCATCGACAGCCCGCTCGCCATCTCCCGGTGCGTTTGCGACTCCGTCGTCCGCGCCCCAATCGCCGCCCAGCTCACCAAGTCCGCGATGTATTGCGGCACGATCGCGTCCAAAAACTCCGTCCCCGCCGGCAGCCCCAGCTTCGCGATCTCCAGCAACAGCCCCCGCGCCTGCTCCAGCCCCCTCTCGATGTCATACGTCCCATCCAGGTGCGGGTCATTGATCATCCCCTTCCATCCCACCGTCGTCCGCGGCTTCTCGAAATAAACCCGCATCACAATGAACAGCCGGTCCCTCAGCTCGTCCCGCAGCCGGGCCAGCCGCCCCGCATATTCAATCGCCGCCTTCGGGTCGTGCACCGAGCAGGGGCCCACCACCACCAGCGCCCGCGCGTCCTCCCCCGCCAGGATCCGCTTCACCGTCGCCCGCCCCTCCACCACCGCCCGGTTGATCTCCTCCGTCATCGGCATGCGCTCCTTCAGCGCGCGCGGCGGGCTCAACCGCTTCAACTCCACCACATTCAAATCTTGCGTCGGCAACATCTCCCCAACATACCGAAACTGGCCCGCCAAATGCAATGCCGTCCCCGCCGCCCGCCATTTCCTCCTTGTCCGGGCCGCCTCCTGAATTTACCGTTTGCCCAACCAAAAATTCCCCCCTGATTATGGCACCCACCGCCTCATCCCGCCTCCGCGCGTTCACGCTCATCGAGCTCCTGGTCGTCATCGCGATCATCGCCATCCTCGCCGGCATGCTCCTGCCCGCCTTGGGCAAGGCCAAGGTCAAGGCCCAGGGCACCCAGTGCATGAGCAACACCAAGCAGCTCACCCTCGCCTGGCTCCTTTACGCCGAGGAGAACAACGACCGCGTCCTCAACTCCCGCGAATGGATGAACGGCGACGTCTACAACGGCAACCCCAACCCCGAGTGGACCAACATCAACATCCTCCGCCAGAGCAAGCTCAACTCCTTCCTCGCCGGCAATTACCAGGTTTACAAATGCCCCGGCGACCCCCGCCGCCTCAACCGCAAAATTCCCGTCGTCCGCAGCGTCTCCATGAACTGCTACATGGGCGTGGGCTGGACCGACGGCTTTTTCATCTTCAACAAGCTTTCCGACATGGTCCGCCCCAACCCCTCCTCCCTCTGGGTCATCCTCGACGAAAGCAAGAACACCATCAATGACGCCTTCTTCGCCGTCCCCATGGAAACCTACGACCCCCGCAACGTCGCCTCCGCCGCCTTCGTCGATGTCCCCGGCACCTTCCACAACAACGCCGGCAGCCTCTCCTTCGCCGATGGCCATTCCGAGATCCACCGCTGGCAGGATCCCCGCACCCAGAAAGCGGTCCTTTTCGAGGGCTCCCCGCGCAACCGCGACCTGGAGTGGCTCCAGGCGAAAAGCTCCGCCCGCATCCGGAACCCAACCCGCTGACCCGCAGAATCGGATTGCGCCGCCACACCGGCCCGCGTAAGGTGCCCCTGCCGCATGACAGTGCACAGCCGATTTAGCAGCGAGTTTTCCTGGGGCTACTTTAGCCCCGGTTCCCTGCGTTTCGGGCTGTCATAGGCAGCATTTTAACCGAAGCCGCAGGTGAACCCGCCTGCGGCTTTTTTATTGAGGCGCAGTCGGGGCTCCGTCGGCCCAAAAAAATTATGATCATTGTTCTCAGGCCCAAAATCACCCCCAAAGAGGAGTCCGTCGTGCTCAAGGAAATCAAGAAGCTCGGCTACAAGCCGCACATCATGCGCGGCGTCGAGCGCACCGTCATCGGAGCCATCGGCGACGAGCGCACGCACGGCACCCTCGAAACCCTCGTCGCCCTCCCGCAGGTCGAGCGCGTCATGCCCGTCCAAAAGCGTTACAAGCTCGTCTCCCGCGAGGCCCACAAAGGCAACTCCACCGTCCAGGTGGGCAAGAACGCCGTCATCGGCGGCCCGAAATTCCAGGTCATGGCCGGGCCCTGCTCCGTTGAGAGCGAGAAACAGCTCCTCGACACCGCCCACGCCGTCAAGGCCGCCGGCGCCACCGTCCTCCGCGGCGGCGCCTTCAAGCCCCGCACCTCCCCCTACGAATTCCAGGGCCTCGGCCTCAAGGGACTCAAAATGCTCGCCAAAGCCCGCCGCGAAACAGGCCTCGCCATCATCACCGAGCTCCTCTCCGAGGACCACGCCGACATGGTCGCCGAGTATGCCGACATCCTCCAGATTGGCGCCCGCAACGCCCAGAATTTCCAGCTCCTCATCGCCGCCGCCAAGACCGGCAAGCCGGTCCTGCTCAAGCGCGGCCTCTCCATGAAAATCGAGGAATGGCTCCTCGCCGGCGAATATGTCCTCGCCAACGAAAACCCCAACCTCATGTTCTGCGAGCGCGGCATCCGCACCTTCGAGACCTACACCCGCAACACCCTCGACCTCTCCACCATCCCCATCATCAAAAAGGAGTCCCACTGCCCCATCGTCATCGATCCCAGCCAGGGCGCGGGCCGCAGCGACCTCGTCGTCGCCATGTGCAAAGGCGCCGTCGCCATGGGCGCCGATGCCCTCCTCATTGAAGTCCACCCCAATCCGGCCGAGGCCTGGTCCGACGGCGCCCAACAGGTCACCCTCGAGGGCTTCGCCCGCCTCATGGAGGAGCTCCAGCCCTTCATCGCCGCCGCCGGCCGTTCCTGAAAAAACAAAACCGCGCCGGCTCTTGCGAACCGGCGCGGGTGTTTGATTTCGCCGATCGGTCAGTTCGTGTGGTATCCCTCCTCGCCGTGTTCGGCGAGGTCCAGGCCCAGGCTTTCCACTTCCTCGTCCACCCGCAGCCCAACCACCGCCTTGACGATGTAGGCGATCACCGCCGTCGCCACCACCGAGAGGATCACGGTCACGAAGATCGCCTTGAATTGGTTCATCAACAGCCCGTCCTTCAGGCCCGCGACCACCGAGTTCGCTTTCTCGTTCGCGAGCACCCCGGTCAGGATCGCGCCCAGCGTTCCGCCCACCCCGTGGATTCCGAACGTGTCCAGCGCGTCGTCATACCCGAAGATCGCCTTCAGCTTCGCCACCGCGAGGTAGGGGATGATGCCCGCCAGGATGCCGATGATCATCGCGCCATTCGCCGTCACAAACCCGCAGGCGGGCGTCACCACCACCAGCCCGGCCACGATGCCGGAGCAGAATCCGAGCACGCTCGGCTTGCCGCGGAACAGCCATTCCGTGCAGGCCCAAACAAACCCGGCCGTCGCCGCCGCCAATGTCGTCGTCGTGAACGCGTTCACCGCGATCCCGTCCGCCCCGAGCGCCGAGCCCGCGTTGAAGCCATACCAGCCCACCCAAAGCATCCCGGTGCCCACCATACAAAGCGTCATGCTGTGCGGCGGCATCGGCTCCTTGCCGAAGCCGCGCCGTTTCCCGAGGATGATGCACAGCACCAGCGCGCTCCAGCCGGAGCTCATGTGCACCACCGTGCCGCCCGCGAAGTCCAGCGCCTTGATCGCCGCGTTCGGGTTCAACGGCCCGCACATCAACCCGCCCGTGGACCACACCATGTGGGCCAGCGGGAAATAAACCACGAACATCCACAGCGCCACGAACAGCAGGATGGCCGAGAATTTCATGCGCTCGGCGATGGCGCCGACGATCAGCGCCGGGGTGATGATCGCGAACGTCAACTGGAAGATCGCCCAGATGCTGTCGCTGATCCAGTGGTAGCCTTGTCCCACCGTGTAGGGATCGACTCCCTTGAAGAGCGCCATCGAGAAGTCGCCGATGAACGCGTTGCCGGCCCCAAAGCTCAGGCTGTACCCGCACAGCCACCACAGGATCGTCACCATCCCAGCGATCCCCATGCACTGCGCCAGCACCGAGAGGATGTTCTTTTTCCGCACCAAGCCGCCGTAGAAAAGCGCCAAGCCGGGCAGGGTCATGAACAGGACCAGCGCCGCCGAGGTCATCTGCCACGCGTTGTGCCCGGGCCCTGGCCCGGCCACGTTCGATTTCACTTTCGCCTCGGCGGAGGGCCGCGCGCCGTTGTTCATGTAGGCCTCGATGTCGGCGATCCGCTGTTCGAGGTTGGGCGCGGCCAGTTCGTCCGCCGCCGCCGCTGGCGCGGCCTCAACCGCGGCCGGCGCCGCGTTGGTCGCCTCCGCGGCGTGGGCGTTCCCGAGGGCGAGGCCCGCGGTCATCAGGATGGAGAGCAATAATTTTTTCATGGAGTCACTTGGTTTGGGGTTGCGCTTCGGCGGCTCACACCGCGGCGTCGCCTTTCTCTTCCGTTCGGATTCGGATCGCCTCCTCGACATTGGAGACGAAAACTTTGCCGTCGCCGATCTTCCCGGTCCGCGCCGTCTTCACGATCGTCGAGACCGCCGACTCAACCTGGCTGTCCGGCAGCACCAGCTCGATCTTGATCTTCGGCAGGAAGTCCACCGTGTATTCGCTCCCGCGGTAAATTTCAGTGTGGCCCTTCTGCCGCCCGAACCCCTTCACTTCGGACACTGTCATGCCTTCAATGCCCACGTCCCCCAAGGCATCCTTCACTTCCTCCAGCTTGAATGGTTTGATGATCGCTTCGACTTTCTTCATAATTTGGTAAATAAGGTCCCGCCGAGGCACGACGCCCGAGCATGGGTAGGCCTTTAGCAACGGCGGCGCCAAGCCCCGGATTCCAATTTCCACCCCCCTCCAAAACACCTGTTAATAAAGGGTTTAACCGCGTGAAAAAGTTTTCTGCCAATCCCCCGTTATATTCATGCTCCCGGTTTGCTGTCGCCTTTTGCTCACAGCGCTCTAATCCAATCCCTCGCTCCAGCCGCCTCAATTCCCGCGCAAATCCAATTCTGTTTTGGGCTTTCTCGCCCCCCTCCCTTCATGGAAAATGCGCGCCCATGGCTTTGAAGCTGTTCAACACCCGATCCCGTTCCGTCGAGGAAATCGAGCCCCGCGAACCCGGCCGCCTCCGCGTCTATTGCTGCGGCCCCACCGTCCACAACTTCGCCCACATCGGCAATTTCCGGACCTTCGTCTCCTCCGACCTCCTCCGCCGCTACCTCCAGTTCAAGGGCTTCGCCCTCGAGCACGTCATGAACATCACCGACGTCGAGGACAAGATCATCAAGGCCGTCCAGGCCACTGGCCGCCCGCTCCGCGAATACACAGGCGAATTTGAGGCCGCCTTCCTCCTGGATTTTGATTCGCTCCAGTGCCTCCGCCCGCATCACCTGCCGCGCGCCACGGAGTTCATCCCCGAGATCATCGCCCTTGTCGAAAAGCTCGTCGCCCGCGGCATCGCCTATCGCGCCGCCGATGGCTCTGTTTATTTCAGCATCGAGAAGTACCAAGGCTGCGGCTGCCGCTACGGCCAGTTGCTCAACCTCAATTTCGAGGAGATGCGCTCCGGCCAGCGCGTCAGCTCCGACGAATACGCCAAGGAATCCGTCGCCGACTTCGCCCTCTGGAAAGCGCGCGTCCCGGAGGATGGCGACGTCTTCTGGCCCAGCCCGTGGGGCGAAGGCCGCCCCGGCTGGCACATCGAGTGCAGCGCCATGAGCATGAAGCTCCTCGGCCCCAGCTTCGACCTCCACCTCGGCGGTGAGGACCTCATCTTCCCCCACCACGAGGACGAGATCGCCCAGAGCGAAGGCGCCGCCGTCCAGTCCGCCGGCGAGCCCTTTGTGAAATATTGGGTCCATTGCGCCCACCTCCTTGTCGAGGGCAAGAAGATGGCCAAATCCCTCGGCAACTTCTTCACCTTCCGCGACCTCGTCGCCAAGGGATTCTCCGGCCGCGAAGTGCGCTGCCTGCTCATCCAGGCCCATTATCGCGAGCAGTTCAATTTCACCTTCGAGGGCCTCGCCGGCGCCCGCGCGAATCTGGCCCGCATCGACGAGCTCGTCGCCAAACTCACCGAGCGCGCCGCCGGCGCCTCCGCCCAGCCCGACCCCGGATTGCTCGCCGCGTTCTCCGCCGAACTCGACAACGACCTCAATATCTCCGGCGCCTGGGGCGTGATCTTCGATTGGGTGCGCGAAAAAAACCGCCAGCTTGCGGAAAGCAAATTGGCCCCGATGGAGGCCGCGTCCGCGCTCGCCACCTGGCAATCGCTCGATTCGGTCCTCGGCCTCGGCGCCAAACCCGCCGTGGAAGCCCCGCCCGAATTGCTCGCGCTGCTGGACGAGCGCCAGGCCGCCCGCAAATCCAAAAACTTCGCCCGCGGCGACGCCATCCGAGACGAGCTCAAAGCCAAGGGCTGGCGGATCGAGGACACCCCCAAGGGGCCGCGCCTCAAAAAAATCTGATCACCGCCCAATCTCCGTTCTCGCCCCCGCCATCGTTTCGAGCGTCACCCGCCCCTCGCGCGCGGTGATCGTGACCGCCGGGCCCTCCCGCGTCGTGAGTGTCCGCTCGCCCCGGTCGCGGAGGTCCTCCTCCGCCCGCTGCGCCTTCGCGTCATGGCCGGTCAGCACAAAAACCTCCGGCGCAATCTGCGCCATCAATTCCGGCCGCGCGATCGCCCCATCGGTCGGCGCCCCTCCCACCGCGACCGCGCTCCGCAGCTCCCTCCCGCTCTCCAGCATTTTCTGCTGCCCATCCCGCCCGAGTTCCGACAGCAAAATCACGTCCCGCCCCTCCAGCCTCCTCCGCAACACCACCGCCTCGTCATCCGCCTTCCCAAAATCCCCCCCGGCCTGCGGGTGCATCACCGTCCACCCCATCACCTCGTCGCCCGCCGCGGCCTTCCTCCATTTCCGCGGCACCTCCTCCAGCATCCGGATCACCTCCCGGTATTTTGGCGAACGAGAACGCGCGGCGCTGGTGAAGGTCATTTCCACGTCAAACTCCTTCGCCAGCCGCTCGTACCCCTCGCAATGCGCCACGTCCCCATGCGTCAACAATATCCCCGCCAGCCGGTCCACCCCCTGGCTCCGCAAGAACGGCTTCACCAGCGCCGCCGCCTCCCGGTCCCTCCCGCAATCCACCAAGAAATCGTTTTTGTTCCCCGGCGCATCGACGAAAATCACCCCGGTCCCGGGCAGCGCCGTGATTCGCGTCATTCCCTGTTCCTTCCAAAACGCTCCCGCCGCGGCCGCCAGAAAAACCGCCGCCCACCCAACCTTGAACCGCATCCTCCAACCCAACACCAGCGCCGCCAACATCCCATAATACGCCGCCACCAAAAACCACCCCGGCGCCGCGACATACTCATAAGTCCACCGATGCTCCTCCAACCCCCGGCAAATCTCCACCATGACCCGCATCGCCCACCAACTGATCCAATTCAATCCCTCCGACACTCCCGGAATCGGCGCAAGCGCCATGCTCGCCAGCGATCCCCCCAGCGCAATCCCGCTGATCGGCACAATCACCAGATTCGCCAACACGCTCGAAAAACTGATCAGGTGAAAATAAAGCGCGATGACCGGCAGCGAACCCACCATTGACGCAATCGAAAGATTGAATCCGCCGAGAATCCAGGCGGCTGCGCCGTCCGGAAGTCGGCGCCCCTTCGGCCGCAAGTCCCTCGGCAAAAGCGGGTCGTGGCCCGTAGAGAACCCAAAGATTTTGGCGAGGATTCGTGTCCACCAATTCACCTTTGGTTTGAATTCAAACTCGCCTGGCGCTTTTTCCCCAAGGTGGATTGACAGCGCATGCCACGGCGCGTCCGGACCCATTCCCGGCCAAACCGCGATGCTCAGCAGCAGCAGGAACGACAATTGAAAACCCACTTGGAACAACTGCTCGGGCTGCAGGACCAAGATGATTAATCCGGTGATCGAAAGGGAGTTGAGCAGGTTGCCCGGCTGCCGCAGGCCCCAGCCGATGATGATGACCGTGCTCATGATCGTCGCCCGGATCGCGGATGCCTGCCATCCGGTCGCGGCCGTGTAGAACCAGATCAACGGAATTGTGATGGCGCCAGCCGCGACGCGTGATAATCCAAGATTCACCTCCGGGGTGTTCGCGATCCAAAGATTCACGAATGCCTTCGGAAACCAAAGCCCGCGCTGAAATCCCACAAGCATTCCCGCGATCATCGCGATGTGCAGCCCCGAAATCGCGAACACATGCAGCGTCCCCGTCCGCATGAATGGCTCGGACACTTCGTTGCTCAGCCCCGGACGCCACCCCAGCGCCATCGCCCACAACAGCCGCGTGTTCTCGTCCTCCGGAATCCCCCGCTGCAACGTCCGCCTCGCCCATTCATTGAAGCCCCGGTAAAACCGCGCGCTGCTCCAACCCTCCGCCCGCGCCGCCAACTTCCAATCGTTCGTGCTCTCCGCCCGCAACGAGAAAAAGATCCGTTGCCACCGCAAATAATTCCCGAAATCAAACAGCCCCGGCGCCATCGGCCCTTCCGGCCGCGCCAACACCCCATAAACCTCCACCCCCGCCCCCGCCACAAATTCCTCCCCCACAAACCCCGTCGTCATCACCGCCACATCCCCCGTCGCCGCCCGCCATTCCCCGCCTTGGCCCACCTCCCTCACCGCCACCCGCGCCGTCGTCCGGTGCCGCGTCTTCGCGTCCCGCTCCAGCACCCGCCGCTCCGGATCCCCGCGCAAAACCCCCCGCACCGTCACCAACTCCGGCTCCCCCCCAAACACCAGCCGCAAATCCCGCCCGTCTCCGTCATCCATACGCCAACTCAACAACGACGCCCCCAAAACCACCCAAAACCCGCCCAGCAAAACCGCCCTCGGCCCCCGCCACCGCGCCGCCGCCGCCAACAAAACCCCCGCCGCCAAAAACCCCGCCGGCCACCACACCTCCGCCCATCTCGCGAACACAATCCCCGCGGTCAGCCCCATCACCGGCCTCAGCGCTGGAAATTTCGTCACCATTTTTTTCGCGCCCGC
>CAZSXX010000060.1:0-1549 GCA_964611245.1 uncultured Verrucomicrobiota bacterium
ACGCCGGCGTCGACGCCGCCATCAAGGCCTTGGGCGGCAGCGTCATCCGCACCTCCGTCGGCGACAAAAACGTCATCGATGAGATGCTCCGCAACAATTACAACCTCGGCGGCGAACAGAGCGGCCACCTCATCTTCCGCGATTTTGCCAGCACCGGCGACGGCCTCGTGGCCGCCCTCCAGATCCTGCGCATCATGAAATCGCAGCAGCGCCTCCTCTCCGGCCTCGCCCGCGGCTGGACCCGTTTCCCCCAGGTCGTCACCAACATCCGCGTCCGCGAAAAAACTCCCTTCGAGAAGCTCGACGGCGTGCTCGACCTTGTCGCCGAGGCCGAAAAACAGGTCCAGCCCGACGGCGGCCGCGTCCTCCTGCGCTATTCCGGCACCGAACCCAAGGCCCGCCTTCTCATCGAGGGCCGGGACAAGCACGTCCTGGACGATTGGAGCGGCAAGATCAAGGCCGCCATCAACCGCCATATCGGCGTCGAAACCGATTGATCGGCCCGCCCGAAATGACCCCCTCCACCGACCTTCGCGCCCTTCCGCCGGAGATCCTCTCTGCCCTGCGCGCCATCGTCGGATCGGACGGCCTCCTCTCCGACCCCGGCGAATTGGTCGTCTATGAATGCGACGCCTACACGCTGGAGAAAATGCTTCCCCACGCGGTCGTCCTCCCGAAATCCACCGAGGAAGTGGCCGCCGTGGTCAAGCTTTGCGCGGAGCATCAGCTCCCCATCATCCCGCGCGGGGCGGGAACCAGCCTCAGCGGCGCCGTCCTCGCGGTGACCGGCGGCGTCATGATCGTGCTCAGCCGCATGAACCGGATCCTCAACCTCGACTTCCGCAACCGACGGGCCTTGGTCGAGGCCGGCTGCGTCAATGCGCACGTCACCAACGCCGTCAAGCATCGCGGCCTCTTCTACGCGCCCGACCCCTCCAGCCAGTCCGCCTGCACCATCGGCGGCAACGTCGCCACCAACTCCGGCGGACCCCACACCCTCAAATACGGCGTCACCACCAACCACGTGCTCGGACTCGAACTGATCCTCCCCGACGGCCAGTTGACCTGGCTCGGCGCCACACCCGACTCCGGCGACGACCTGCCCAACGGCGACATCGCCTGGCTGGGCGCCAAGCCGGATGGCGGCGAGGATGTCCCCGGCTACGATCTCCGCGGCGCCGCCCTTGGCTCCGAAGGCATGTTCGGCGTGGTCACCCGCGTGCTTCTCCGCTTGGTCCGCGCCCCGCAGGCGTTCAAGACGATGCTTGGCATTTTTGAATCCGTGGAGGCCGCCAGCCAGGCCGTCAGCGACATCATCGCCGCCGGAATCCTGCCCGGCGCCTTGGAGATGATGGACCAGCTCATCACCCAGGCCGTGGAGGCCGCCTACCAATTCGGCTTTCCGCTCGACGCCGGCGCCGTCCTCATCATCGAGCTGGATTATTTCACGCCCGCCGCCGAAAGCCCTGCAGAACTGAACCGTCATCTCATGTACCGGATCGAAGCCGCCCGCGTGAAAAGCGCCTTGCGCACGACCGACACTGTGGCG
>CAZSXX010000060.1:1559-15860 GCA_964611245.1 uncultured Verrucomicrobiota bacterium
CCCCCGGCCCGGCCTCAACCGCCAGGCCGAGCGCATCCTCGACATTTGCCGCGCCAACAAAGCCCGTGAGGTCCGCATCGCCAAAAATGCCGAGGAGCGCGCCCTCCTTTGGAAGTGCCGCAAGCGCGCTTTTGGCGCCATCGGCCGCCTCAGCCCCAACTTTCTGACCCAGGATGGCGTCGTCCCCCGCTCCAAGCTCCCCGAGATCATGCGCTTCATCCGCGAGACCAGCGCCCGCTACGGCCTCCGCATTCCCAACGTCTTCCACGCGGGCGATGGCAACATCCACCCGCTCGTCCTTTACGATGAACGCGATCCCGAGCAGGTCCGCAAGGCCGTCCAGGCGGGCGACGACATCCTCGGCCGGTGCGTTGAGCTCGGCGGCAGCGTCACCGGCGAGCATGGCATCGGCGTCGAGAAAATCGATTTCATGGCCCGGCAGTTCGCCCCGGGCGACCTCGCCGCCATGCAACAACTGCGCCTCGTTTTCGATCCCGAGCGCCGCTGCAACCCGCACAAGATGTTCCCCGGATCGAAGCGCTGCGCGGATTTCGTCCCCCGCAAGCAGGCGTCCGCATAGCCGCCATTTTTTTCCCGGATTGAAATCAGGGGCGCGGGCGGATTACAACACGGATGCACGGTCAAATCTTGAGAATGAAAACAGCATTGTTGTTCGCGGGTCAGGGGGCTCAATCCGTCGGCATGGGCAAGGACCTCGCGGAGGCGTTTCCGTCCGCGCGCGCCCTGTTTGACCAAGCCAACAAAGCCCTCGGCTGCGACCTCGCGAAAGTTTGCTTCGAAGGGCCGGAAGCCGACCTGACCAACACCGAGAACGCCCAGCCCGGAATCTTCCTCGTCAGTTGGGTCGCCTTCCAGCTCCTCCGGGAGCGCGTGCCATCCCTCCAATTCGACGCCACCGCCGGCCTTTCCCTCGGCGAATTCACCGCCCTCGCCGCCGCGGGCGTCATGTCCTTCGAGGATGGCCTCAAGGTCGTGCGCCAGCGCGGCCGCGCCATGCAGGAAGCCTGCCTCGCCGCCTCGGGCGGCATGGCCGCCATCATCGGCCTGGACGAAGCCGCGACCCGCGAGGTCTGCGCCAAAACCGGCGTGGAGCTCGCCAACCTCAACTGCCCGGGCCAAATCGTGATTTCCGGGGACAAAGCCGGCGTCGAGAAAGCCTGCGAACGGGCCAAAGCCGTCGGCGCCAAGCGCGCCCTGCCGCTCCAAGTCGCCGGCGCCTACCATTCCCGGCTCATGGCCTCCGCCCAGCCGCAGCTCCAGGCCGCCTTGGCCGCCATCCCGCTCCACCTTTCCGCCGTCCCCGTCATTAGCAACGTCACTGCACAGCCCCACCACACCCCGGCCGAGATTCACGCCCGCCTCGTCGAGCAAGTCACCTCATCGGTCCGTTGGGAAGAATCGATGCGTTTTCTCCTCGCCCAAGGCTTCACCCGGTTCATCGAGCTCGGCCCGGGCAACGCCCTCGCTGGCTTCATGAAGCGCATCGACAAGAATGCCACCGTCTTGAACGTCGGCGGCGTGGCCAGCTTGGACACCACCGCCGCCGCCCTGGCTACTTGATCCAGCCCACCGCGCGCCCGGCGTCCACCAGCAAGTAAGCGATCCCCCCGGAGACAGGGATAGTCAGGATCCACGCCCAGAGAATCCGCTCCACCACGGTCCACTTGATCGCGTCGAACCGCTTGGCCGCGCCCACGCCCATGATCGCCGCGGAGATGTTGTGCGTCGTGGAGACGGGAATCCCGAAATGCGTCGCCGTCCAGATCACCGCCGCCGACGTCGTTTCCGCGGCGAACCCGTTGATCGGCTGCAGGCGCACCATTTTGTGCCCCAGCGTCTTGATGATCCGCCATCCCCCCGCCGCCGTCCCCGCCGCCATCGTGATGGCGCAGGTCACCTTGATCCACAGCGCGATCTCCAGCGGCTTCCCCTTGGTCGGCTCGTCCGTCCGGAGAAAATGCAGCCACTCCGGCGCGTCGGCGAACGCCCCGCCCTTCGTTCCCGCCACCAACGCCAGGGCGATGATCCCCATCGTTTTTTGCGCGTCATTGGTCCCATGCATCACCCCCATCGCCCCCGCGCTGACCAATTGGAGCTTTCCGAAAATCTTGTTCACTGTCCGCGGTTTCATTTGCTGCAGCGCCACGTACAGCACGGCCATCAGGAGGAATCCAAGCAAAAACCCGCACAGTGGCGAGGTGACCATCGGCACGATCACCTTCCAGAGGATGCCCTTCCCATGCCACCAGTGCTCCGCCGACGGCTGCGACCAAATGATCACCCCCCAATCGTTCCGCGCCGCCGCCACCGCCGCCCCGCACAGCCCGCCGATCAACGCATGGCTGGAGCTGGACGGGAGCCCAAACCACCACGTCACCAGGTTCCAGACAATCGCCCCCGCCAGCGCGCAAACCAGCACTTCGGAGGTCACAATGTTCGTGTCCACCAAGCCCGAGGCGACCGTCTTCGCCACCGCCGTGCCGAGCATCGCCCCAAACAGGTTGGTCGTGGCCGCCAGGATGATGGCCTGCCGCGGGCTCAGGACCTTCGTGGAAACCACCGTCGCGATGGAATTGGCCGTGTCGTGGAACCCGTTGATGTACTCAAACACCAACGCCACGATGATCACCGTCAGGATCAGCGTCATGCGCTCAGGAGTTTTTTAGGACGATGTGGTTGATGACGTTCCCCGCGTCCCGGCACCGGTCCACCACCTTTTCCAGCAGCTCAAAAATGTCCTTCAGGAAGATCGCCCGCAGCGGCGGATGCGCCCCCGCGTACAGGTCGCGCAGCAATTCGTTGATCACCTTGTCCGCCTCGCCTTCGATCACCTGCAGCCGGTCGTTGTGCTCCTTCACCCGCTCCAGGTGGGTCCCCCGCCGCAGTTCCTGGATCATCAGCAGCACCGTGTCGATCGCTTTTCCCAGGCTCACCACCTGCCGTCCGAGGCTCACCCCTTCCACATGCTGCGGCGCGATCATGATCCGCTCCGCGATCTTCTCGATCGTCTTCGGGATTTTGTAAAGCGAGAGCGACAGCGACTCGATGTCCTCCCGCTCCAGAGCCGTCACGAACGTCACGCACAGCGCCTCGCTGATCTGGTCGGCGATCCGCTTTTCCGCGCGTCGTGAAACGATGAAATCGTCCAGCGTCTTCGACCGCTCCGGATTCTCCAGGAATGTCGTCAGCGCGTGCGCGCTCTTTTGCGCCTCCCGGGCGCTGGCTTCCAGCAGGTCAAAAAACTTGTCCTCTTTGCCAAGCAATCGTTGCAGGGAAAACATCGTGCGCCCATCGTAGCAAGCCTGTCAACGCGGCCCAACCTCCGCTTCTCCGCCGGGTGGTCCCGTCATAATTCTTGACGTTTCACCACCCGGCCCCGACAGTTCTTTCGTTATGTTCCGCCACTGGCTGCTCCTCGGTTCCGCGTTGGTTTTTTCGGCTCAACATGCTCCCGCTGAACTCATCGGCGTGGCTGGCGAGAGCTTTGAACTTTCTAATTCAGCCTATGGCCAGAAGCTGGATTCCTCCGGCCACACCTTCCGCCTGCTCGAGGACTTCAGCGAGGCCAGCCTTGAGGGCTTGGACGCCGTTTGGCTGGACGGCCTCAGCGCCTTCATCTTCACCTCGCTCAACCTTTCCTCACCCAATCTCGTCAACTTCGTCAGCAACGGCGGCACGCTGGTGGTCCAAAGCCCTGGCCTGGGCATCGATTCGCTCCAGGATTATCCCTTCTCCACGGGCCTCGCCTACAGCAGCGCCCCCAGCGAAGCCAACGTCCGCATTGTTGACGCCTGGCAATACCTCCGCCATGTCACGGAGCCCGAGCTCCAAAACTGGACCAAGGCGGACAGCAGCGGTTATTTCAGCGCCATCGCCGATTGGCGCGGCCTGGCCGACAACGGCACGGATGGCCAATGGGTCACCATCGGCCTGCCCGTCGGTCGCGGCCATGCCGTTTACACTTTCCAGGACATGAGCCGCATGATGTTTGAGCCCAAGTCCGCCGAGGCCATCGCCCTGCTCAACTCCATCGTTTCCGTCCCGGAGCCCTCCACCGTGGCCCTCCTTTCCCTCGCCGCCGCCGCCCTCGGCTGGACCGCGCGCCGTCGCCGCGCCTGATCCCCCGGCCGGCCGATTGCGTCCGTCCCCGTTTCCGCGTATGCTGTTCGCCGGAGGGGGAAGGAGCGCTCAATGGCCATCGACCAGGCGGAACGGGAGCATCTGCGGGGCTTTCTGGAAACGCGCGATTTTATGCGGGGCTGCCTCGCCCTCGACTTGGACGGCACCGCGCTCACCGAAGACCGCGGCCGAATTTTCATCTCCGACTCGGTCGCCGCCGGCGTCCGCGCCATCCACAAGCTCCGCCGCCCCATCATCATCAACACCCTTCGCTTCCCGCTCTCCGTCATCCACACCATCGGCGACGCCTGGTACCAGCTCGCCGAGATTCCCGTCCCCACCGTCCTCCTCAACGGCTCCATTCTCGGCCATATCCGCCGCGTCAACGGTGGCCTGGAATATGAGGAACTGGACGCCTTCCCCATGTCCGCCCATGAACTGGACCTGGTCATGGACGGCGTCGCCCAGCTTCTATCGGACGGGATCGACGAGATCCTGGTTTTTTATTACCTGCGGGATTGGCGCGCGGGCGAAACGATCTGGACGCCCCGCCCCGAGCGCGTTGACGGGCTCCGCCAAAAATTCGTCAGCGCCTCCTCCGTGCGGTCCTCGCCGCTCGCCGGGCTGCGGGAGGATCTATCCACCCGGGAAGTCTGCATGATGTCCCTGTTTGTGGACCGGCCTGAGGACAAGCTCATGGCCTACCAGCACAGCAAGCGGAACAGCTTCTTCACGCGCAAGGGCGTCGACAAAGCCTCCGGCCTGCTGGCCATCGCCAAACATTTCGACATCTCCCTCCCCGATTCCATCGGCGCCGGCGACACCGAGATGGACACCTTCCTGAACGAAGTCGGCCTGGCCATCATGGTGGGCTCGGCCAGCCTCCCTTTTTGCGGCCGCAGCGGCGCCCTGCGCGTCGCCTCTCCCGCGGACCTCGGGGATGTCCTTTTCACCGTCTCGGAAAAATACCCCACCCTCCCCGAATGAGCTCACGCCCCCCCATCCGCAACGCCCACGCCGCCGAGGTTGTCTCCCGCCATTTCGGCAAGCCCCCAACCCGCGTCCGCCGTTTGACGGGCGGCCTGAGCAACCACGTCTTTGAGGCCGCCCTGGGCCGCGACACCTTCGTCGTGCGCATCTCCGAGGATCCCGCCAAGCTCCAAACCTTCCTGAAGGAGCAATGGGCCGTCCGCAAAGCCCGCGCGCACCAGGTTCCCGCCCCGGAAGTCCTCGAGGTCGGCAACACCGCCGTCCCTTTTCCGTACATGATTGCCGTCAAGGTGCGGGGCCTCGACGCCACCTCCTGTCCTTGCCAGTTGGAAACCGTCCGCGCCATGGGCGTGCTTGCCGCAAGGATCAATTCGGTCCGCACCTCGGGCTTCGGCTGCGTCTTTGATTGGTCGCGCAACCAGCTTTCGCGGAACAACACCTGGGCCCATTTCCTCGACGACGAGGTCAAGGTCGGCGAGCGCCTCGATTTGCTTGCCTCCCAGCGCATGCTTCGCCCTCAAAGCCTCCAGAAGTTGCGCTCCCAGGTCCGCTCCCTCCGCTCATGGAAGGGCCTCCCCGCCCTCACCCACGGCGACGTCCGCTTCAAGAATGTCATCCTCGACAAGGCCGGAAAGATCACCTCACTCCTCGATTGGGAAAACTGCACCTCCAACCTCGCCCCGCACTGGGAGCTCTCCATCGCCCTGCATGACCTGTCCATCGACCAGAAAGAGGCCTTTTTGGAAGGCTACGGATTGGCGCCCCGCGAGTTCGAAAAGATCTCCGGCGCCGTCAAATGCCTGAACATCCTCAACTACGCCCCCGCCATCCAGGAAGCCCTGCGGGCGAAGGACCGCTCCGCCCTCCAATCCCTGCGCGCCCGCCTCCACGGCGCTTTCGACCTCCAATCCGTTTGACCGGCCCCGCCATCGCGCGCGCCGCCCGAAATTCCAGCTTCACTTTTGAAACGCGCTTCGTCATGTTCCGGGCTTTAGTTTATTTCAAAATCCGAACATTTGACTTATGGCCGCTGATAATTCCCCTGTCCAACAATTGGAAGCCCCTCCGCTCACCCCGCTCGACATCCGTTCCCGCCTCGCCGCCACGCCAAAAAACGGCCTCAAATACGGCGTCAAGGTGAAAAACGCCGCCGGACAGGACGTCACGCTCGCCGACCCCAACGCCACCCGCGCCCTCGTCGCCCTCATGGATGTGCACGCCGTCGTCGGCGGTGCCGCCTGCCATTGGGGTGGCCCCGCCGCCTTCGCGGAAATCATGGCCGCCATCCACGGCGTCATGTTCTCCGTCCAGGGCCGCCCTTGGCACGAAGCCTACAATTTCGTCAACGACGCCGGCCACACCGAGAACGGCATTTACGCCCTCCGCGCCCTCTATGGCTTCGACGGGATGACCTTTGAGTCGCTCAAGGGCTTCCGGTCCATGGCCAGCAAGCTCACCGGCCACGGCGAGTCGCATTTGAACCCCGAGGGCGTCTTCCTCAGCAATGGCCCCCTTGGCTCCGCCCTTCCCCAAGCCCAGGGCGTCGCCATCGGCGACAAGGTCGCCGGACGCGACCGCGTGACCATCTGCACCGTTTCCGACGGCGCCTCCATGGAGGGCGAAGCCAAGGAGGCGTTCGCCGCCATCCCCGGCCTCGCCCACAAAGGCCGCGTCAATCCCTTCGTCCTCGTCATCTCCGACAACGACACCAAGCTTTCCGGCCGCATCACCAAGGACTCCTTCAGCATGTCCCCCAGCTTCGCCGCCATGGGCACCCTTGGCTGGAATGTCATCCATGTCCCGAATGGCCACGACCTCCAGGAAGTTTACACTTCAATCGAAAAGGCCATCGAACAGGCCCGCCAGAACCCCAACGCCCCCGTTTGCCTGCTCGTTAAAACGGTCAAAGGCTTCGGCGTGAAGGCGACGGTCGAGAACTCCGCCGGCGGCCATGGCTTCCCCTTGGCCAGCGGCGAAAAGATTGTCGAGTTTGTCGCCGAGATTTTCGGCGGCAACCCGCCCGGGGAGTTCGCGGCCTGGGCCAAATCGTTGCGCCAGGATTGGGAATCCAAGGAAGCCGCCAAGAAAGCCAAGGCGGCCGCGGCCACCGCCCCGGCGGCTCCGGCGGCCAAGAAGGACAAGGTCCAGACCGGCCTCGCCAAGGGCGCCATCAAGGCCGCCCAGGAAGGCCTGCCCGTTTACTCGGTCTCTTCCGATGTCCAGGGCTCCACCGGCATCAGCCTGTTCCAGAAATCTTTTCCCGACCGCCATATTGAAGTTGGCATCGCCGAGGCGAACATGGTCAGCACTGGCGCGGGCATGGCCAAGGCGGGCTTCATCCCCATCGTCGACACGTTCGGCCAATTCGGCGTCACCAAGGGAAACCTGCCCCTCACCATGGCCGCGCTGTCGCAAGCCCCGGTCATCGCCATTTTCTCCCACGTCGGCTTCCAGGATGCCGCCGATGGCGCCTCGCACCAGGCCACCACCTATTTCGCCGCCACCTCCGCCATCCCCCACACCGTCGTCATCGCCCCGTCCTGCTCCGATGAGGCCGAGTCGCTGATGCACCAAGCCATCCAACGCTACGCCGCCGACCGCAAAGCCGGCAAGGATCCCGAGAATTTTATCTTTTTTGTCGGCCGCGAAAACTACCCGCTTTCCTGGGTCGAAGGCGCCAGGCACGAATGGGGAAAAGCGCAGGTTCTGCAGGAGGGCTCCGATGTCGTCCTGGTCGCCTCGGGCCCGCTTTTGAGCAAAGCCATCGAGGCCGGAAAGCTGCTCGCCGCAAAAGGCCGCGCCGCCACGGTCATTAACAACGCGTTCATCAACCAGGTGGACCTGGCCACCATTGGCGAAGCCGTCAAGAAAGCCCAGGGCCGCGTGGTCACCATCGAGGACCACCAGGTCATCGGCGGCATGGGCGCCCAGGTGTCCCACGCGCTTTCCACGGCGGGCATCGCCCACCGCATGAAGTCCCTTGGCATCCAAGGCGAATTCGGCCAATCCGCCTACCTCGCCGACGACCTCTACAAAAAGCATGGCCTCACCGGCGACAAGATGGCCGAGGCCGCCTTGGCACTGATCGGGTGAACATCCTCCTTTCAGGCGCGAGCGGAATGGTCGGCACGGCCTGCGCGCCTGAATTGACCCGCTCGGGCCACTTGGTCCAGCCTCTCGTCCGTGAAGCCCGTCCGGGCGGCGGCCTGCCTTGGGACGTCGCCACCGGGCGGGTCAACCTCCGCGATTTTTCCCCGGATGCGGTCATCCACCTGGCCGGCGAGAATCTCGCCTCGGGCCGCTGGACCGAGGCCCGCAAGGCGCGAATCCACGACAGCCGCGTGGACGCAACCCAAAAGCTCTGTGAGTTCCTTGCCGCCCTCCCGAAGCCCCCCCGCGTCCTCCTGTCCGCCTCCGCCGTCGGCATTTACGGGGATCGCGGCGACAAGTGGCTGATCGAGGCCTCTCCGCCATCCAGCGATTTTCTCGGGTCGCTTTGCGCGCAATGGGAGCGGGCCACCGAGCCGCTCGCCCGGGCCTCCTGCCGTGTGGTCCATCTGCGGTTTGGGATCATCCTGAGCCCCAGCGGCGGCGCCCTCGGCAAAATGCTGCCCGCCTTCAAAATGGGCGTCGGCGGCCGCTTGGGCGACGGACGGCATTGGATGAGTTGGATCGCCCTCTCCGACCTGGTTCGCGCGCTGGAGTTCCTTCTCGTCAATCCAAACGCCGCCGGGCCCATCAACATGGTCACGCCCAACCCGGTTCCCAACGCGGAATTCGCCCAGACCCTCGGGCGGGTTCTCCGGCGTCCCGCCCTCCTTCCCGCGCCCGCCCCGGTTCTTCGCCTGGCCCTCGGCGAGTTCGTCGATGCCGCCCTTCTCGCCAGCCAGCGCGTCCGCCCCGGGCGGCTTTCCGACCTTGGTTTCGAGTGGAAATATCCTGAACTGGAAGACGCCTTGCGGGCCATGCTATAAGGGCGCCCATGCCGCCCTCAAAATCAGCCCGCTACGCCATCGGAATCGACTTCGGCACCCTTTCCGCACGCGCGCTCTTGGTCGACGTCCGCGATGGCCGGACCGCCGCCACGGCGGTGTCCGAATACAGAAGCGGCGTCATCGAAAAACAGTTGCCTGGCGCGCGCAAGGCCCTGCCGCACGACACCGCGCTCCAGGATCCCGCCGATTACCTCCGCTCCCTGGAATCCGTCGTCCGCGCGGTCCTCAAGTCCGCCAAGGCCACGCCCGGGCAAGTGGCCGGAATCGGGACGGATTTCACCTGCTGCACCGTCCTGCCCACCGGCGCGGATGGAACCCCGCTCTGCTTCGATCCAAAATGGCGCGCCCAACCCCACGCCTGGGCCAAGCTCTGGAAACACCATTCCGCCCAGCCCCAGGCTGACGCGATCAACCGCGTCGGAGCCGCGCGCGGCGAGGATTTCCTGAAAATCTACGGCGGCCGGTATTCCAGCGAATGGCTGTTCAGCAAGCTGCTTGAGACGCTCCAATGCGCCCCGGCCGCCTACCACGCCGCCAGCCGTTTCATCGAGGCCGGGGATTGGATTGTCTGGCAGATGACCGGGCGGGAACGGCGCGGCCTTTCCGCCGCCGGCTTCAAGGCGATGCGCGTCTGCGGCCCCAGTTCCAGCGAGTTTCCCAGCCCCGATTTTTTTGGGGCGCTTGACCCACGCCTGCGCGATTCCGTCGCGTCGAAGCTCGATTCCGATTTTCTTCCTCCCGGCGCCTGCGCGGGCGGCCTCACCGAGAAAATGGCCCGCCGCCTCGGCCTGCGCGCGGGGACCCCGGTGGCCGTCGGCAACATCGACGCCCATGCCGGTGTGGCGGGCTGCGGCGTCACCTCCCCAGGCCAGCTCGTCATGATCCTGGGCACCTCCAGTTGCCACCTGCTGCTCAGCGAGAAAAAGCAGGCCATCCAAGGCGTTTGCGGAGTCGTGAAGGACGGGGTGGTCCCCGGTTTGTGGGCCTACGAGGCGGGGCAGGCAGGCGTGGGCGATTCGTTCGCGTGGTTCATCAACCAGCTCGCGCCCCGCGGCGCCACCTTCGCGGAGTTGGAGAAATCCGCCGCCAAGCTCGCCCCCGGCGAAAGCGGCCTGCTCGCCCTCGACTGGTGGAACGGCAGCCGGTTCCTCGTCGATGCCGATCTCTCCGGCGTCATCGCGGGCCTGAACCTCAACACCTCGTCCGCCGAGATTTACCGTGCCCTCATCGAATCGACCGCCTTCGGCACGCGCCGGATCATCGAGGCCTTCACCCAGCAGGGGATCGCCATCGACGAAGTCTGCGCCTGCGGCGGCCTCGCCAAAAACTCATTGCTCCTGCAGATCTACGCGGACGTCACCGGGCGCGTCATCAAGGTCGCCGCCGCCGACCAAGCCAGCGCGCTCGGGTCGGCCATCCACGGCGCCGTCGCCGCCGGTGCGCACAAGGACCTCCCAACCGCAGCCCGGCGCATGACCAAGGCGCCCACCCGGAAATTCACCCCCAAGACGCGGGCGACAAAAGTTTACGATCAGCTCTACGCCGAATACCTGCGCCTGCACGAATGGTTCGGCGGGGATTCAGCCAGCGTCCTCAAGCGGCTCAAAGCCATCCGCTCCGCCCGCCCATGAAAATCCGCCCGGCCGCCCGCCCGGATCTCCCGGCCATCCTCGAGATTTACAACGACGCGGTGCTGACCACCACCGCCACCTACGATTACGAGCCCCGCTCCATGCAACACCGGGTTCGTTGGTTTGAGGACCATGAACAATCCGGCCTTCCAATTTTTGTCGCCGAGGACAGCCACGGTCGGATCGTGGGCTGGAGTTCCCTCAGTCGTTTCCACGACCGCAAGGGCTTCCAGTTCACCTGCGAAAACTCCGTTTACATCGCGGCGGACGCCCGTGGCCGCGGCTTGGGGAAATTGTTGTTGGCTCCCCTCGTCGACGCGGCCCCCCGGATCGGCATGAGGGCCATCATCGCCGCCATCGACGCGCAAAACGAGGCCAGCGTCCGCCTCCACGCGCGCTTCGGATTCGTGGAGGTCGGCCGCTTTCGCAGCGTCGGCTTCAAGTTCGGGCGCTGGCTGGACGTGGCATATATGGAGCTGCTGCTGCCCGAGCCTTCCGTCCCGACGCCCAAATCGCCACCGCCAGCAGCAACAGGCTCGTGACCTGCGAAATGGTCATCCCCGCGTAATTCGGCTGGTTGTCGCCCCGGAAAAATTCGATGGCGAACCGGGCGACCGAATACCCCGCCAGCAGCCGGATCGCGATTTCCCCCTCGAACACCGCTTTGCGGCGGTGCAACCAGACCGCCAGCAGCGCCGCGATCACCGCTTCATACAACTGCACCGCGTGCACTGGCAACGATTTCCCCGAGCCGGGCGCGACCAGCCCGAGCGAAAGGTGCTGCTTGTGGGCGTCGCTCTTTTCGGGGAATTGGACTCCCAAGAATGAGGGCGAAAGCGCCGGAACCGTGCGCACCTGGTATTCCTTGGTCGGCTCCAACGCCAGCGCCTGCCCTTGCGGCCAGCAAATGTCGCCAAAACAGCAGCCCGCCATGAAGCATCCGATTCGGCCAAAGGCCAGCCCGACAGCCGCCCCGGGCGCGCAAATGTCCAAAACCTTCGCCACTGAAATCTTCGCCGCGCGGGCGTAAGCGATCGCCGTCGCGGCGCCCGCGATGAACCCGCCATAAAACACCAACCCGCCCCCACGCCAAATCTTGAACGAGTCGATGATTGAAATGTGCGGGGCGTAAAACAGGCGGGCCGCCAGCCGCGCCCCCACCAGGCCCGTGATCAAGATGAGCAGCACCAAATTGTCGACATGCCGCGGATCCATCCCCGCCGCGGCCGCGCGCCGCCGGCACAGTTGCCAGCCGAAAAAATAGCCGAGCAACACCGCGGTGGTGTACCACTCAATCTGGAGGGGCGCAAAAAGGATCGGGTGCATGGGCGGGGAAAACCGTGAGGCCCGGCTGGGCCCCCACGGATCATTCAATTAATTTGCGATTGGTTCGCGGATCAGGCGTCCGCTTTGCAGCTGCAGCTCGCATCTTCCGCTTTGGGGGAAGATGATGGACTGAGAACACCAAACGCGATTAAAGCCGCCGCCGCGATCTTGAGAACTGTCAACATAGGTTTTTTTCCTCTGGCGCCGGCATCCTGCCGCTTCCGCTCTCGGAGCGAAGCTACAAAGCCCTCCGCTCGGCCCGGACTGATCCAAGCAAAACCCCTTCGCGCCTCCAAGCAGGCCGCGCCTGAATCTGGATTTGGGATTTTCCCTGAGAAAACCCTCCGCCCGCCCCCACCTCAACGGGACACGGGCCGCCCGCGGTATTTGTCGTACAGCCGGGTCTGGCGGTTCCCCGTCTCCACCGCCACTCCTTTGATCCACACCCGCTTCACCTGCGAGCGGATGTCCAAAATGTCCCCCGAGGCGGCGAACAACGTCGCCTCTTTCCCCACCGCGATCGATCCCAGCCGGTCGGAGAACCCGTAAATCTCGGCTGTGTTCAGTGTGATCGACTTGATCGCGTCCTCCCGCGAGAGCCCGAATGCCATCGCCTGCGCCGCCACATAGGGAAGGTTCCTCACGTTCATTGCTTCGTCGCCGCTGATGCCCCCGGTGAGGGCCACCGTCACGCCCGCCGCCGCCAACAGCGCGGGCGCGTGGAAATGCGCGTCATACGGTTCGGTGTCGCGCCGGTTCCCGGCTGAGAGCCCATTGCCGTCGTTGAACACCCGCTCGAAGATCACGGGCACTTTTTGCGCCGCCAACTCCTGGGCCAGCCGCCACGCATCCCGCCCCCCGGAAATGATCACCCTCAGCTTCCGCTCCTCCGCGAACTTCAGCGCCGACCGAATCTGGCGGACGGTGTCCGCATGGATCACCAGCGGGATGGTCCCCCGCATCACCGGGATCATTGCCTCCCATGCGGGCGCCTGCTGCGACGTTGGGCGCGTTCCCCGCGCGTACGCCTCCGCGTCCGCGAAAAAGTCGTCGATCTCCTTGACCTTCATTCGGCGTTCCTTCGCCTGCTCCTCCAGCGACTTCCATTTTTCCTTGTCGCGAGCCTGGTCGCGGGGCGTCGTGTCCAGTGTCATCGAAGGCCAGAACAGATGCATGGCCACGGGCCCTTTGGCAGCCAGATCCTCCATCGTCCAGCCCAGCCCAAGCTGCAGCAACCCCGATTGCCCGCTCACAATCCCCCCGCCGGGCACCGCGACCGAATGGGTGACCCCATTGGCCCGCGCCACTGGGATCAATTCCGAGTCCGGATTGACTGCCAGCCAGGATTGCACCTCCGGGGTGAACCGCCCCGATTCGGACATGTCATGGGTCGCGCGGATCTGGTCGACCTCCGTCAGGCCCAGCCATCCCGCCGCGTTGATCAGCCCGGGATAAAGATGCCCGCCATTCAGGTCCACCACCTCATCCGCGCTCAGATTCTCGCCCCCCTCCGCGATGCTGGCTATTTTCCCGTCTTTGATCAGCACCTGCCCCGGGTTGAGTTCCGGCCCCGACACCCGGTGCACCACCGCGTTCTTGATCAACAGCGTGCCCGCCTCCGCCGTCCCGCCCGCCGCCAGCGCCACCGTGGCGGCCACTGCCTGAAAAAGTTTATTCATCGTCGCAATGCCTTGAATGTTCGTTCATCAGCTCCAGCGGCAGCTCGAAAAACTTCGCCTCCGCCGCCTCATTCTTCTCGCCGCCCTTGAGGCCCGCCGCCTGCTTCGCCTTCGCCAGCAAATCCGCCCGTTCCTTCTCCAGGGCCGCCATGCGTGTCGGCACGGCGGTCCGGTCGAAATATTTCTTCCCGTCGATCCACGTCTCTTGGCAGACCGTCTCGGTGTCCAGCGGCGGCTTCGACCAAATCACAAAATCCGCGTCCTTCCCGGCCTCCAGCGATCCCACCCGGCGGTCGATCCTCAATTGCCGCGCCGGATTGATCGTCACGAATTTCAGGGCCTCCGCCTCCGGCGTGCCCCCGTACTTCACCGCCTTCGCCGCCTCCGTGTTCAGGCGCCGGGACAGGTCCGTCGAATCCGAGTTGAACGACACGATCACCCCCCGCTCCCGCATCAGGCTGCCGTTGTGCGGGATCGCGTCGATCACCTCAAACTTGAAGTTGAACCAGTCGGAGAACGTCGACGCCCCCGCTCCATGCT
>CAZSXX010000061.1:0-15826 GCA_964611245.1 uncultured Verrucomicrobiota bacterium
CGAAACATCGCCCGCGCGTTGCGGTTGAATGAAGATTTGACCGAGACCATTGCGCTGGCCCATGACCTTGGCCATTCTCCGTTCGGCCACCGCGGCGAGGCGGTGCTCAACCGTTTGATGAAGGAACACGGGGGGTTTGAGCACAACCGGCAAAGCCTGAGGGTGGTCGAGGACATTGAGCAGAAATACCCCCGTTTTCCTGGGCTGAATCTTTCGTGGGAAGTCCGTGAGGGGCTGGTGAAGCATTACAACACCCACGACCACCCGAGCCGACGGCCGGGATTCGACGCAAAATCCTCGTCGTTGGAGGCGCAGGTCGCGAACTTGGCGGATGAGGTCGCGTATTACAGCCATGACTTGGACGACGGACTGGACGCTGGGCTGCTGGATGAGGATAAACTGCGCCACGACGTCCGCATCTGGCGGGATGCCTCCCGCATCGTGGCGAAGCAATGCGGTGATTTGCCCAATGAATCGCGCCGGTATTTCATCATCCGAAACCTGATCGACGACCAAGTGCGGGATGTCGTGACGACGACGGAGGCGAATCTTGCGCGGGCAAAGGTGAAATCCGCCGACGACGTCCGGCTGCGCGCGCGGGCGCTGGTGGGCTACAGCAAGGACCGGCGCCTCCAGAATCTGGAACTGCGCGAATATCTTTACAAGAACCTCTATTACAATCCCAGGGTGCATGGGCCGAACATGCAGGCGGGACGGATGCTGGAGGACCTCTTCGGGCATTACCGCGCGCATCCGGAGGAAATCGGGGAGTTTTCTCGCCGCAGCGCGGACTCGCTGGGCTGGCCGCGGGCGACCTGCGATTATCTGGCGGGGATGACCGATCGCTACGCGATTGAGGATCACCGCCGCCTCTTTGGCTCTTAGCCGCTACTTGCTTTTTGGGTGGAGGACCAACTGGCCGTCCTTGATTTCCAAACGCCCGAGATTCTTGACGAGCTCCGCGTTCTTGTCGCCTTCGGAGGGGCGCCATTCCAGGGCGTTTTTGTTGAGGCCCTCTAGGAATTGGCCGGGAAGCGGTTCGCCATTCACCTCGATGGATTTGAGGTCCAAGACCACGGCCCCGCCGCGAACCCCGATCTCCAAGGAGGCCATTCCATTCAAAAACCGGCCTTTGAGCTCCGGGCGAATCGCCTCCAAGGGGATGCTGATTTGCGCGCGGATTTGGTCGTTGGTGATGACGACGTGGGCGGAATCCTTCCACTCCCGGGCTCCTTTCGAATTCCGCACAAGATAATCAAGCTCATCGCTGGTGAGGACCAATGGCTCGTTCGCGCTGCCGTCACGCAACGATTTGGAAAAATCATCAAGGCGGTCCTGCGCCCGCTCGCCTTCGCTGGCCGGGAGCCGGACGGGGGCCACCGCGACGGGAGTCGGGCTCGTCCAAAGATCGACGGCCTTCTTGACGGCGTACCGGGCGGCAAAATAGACCGCGATGATGCCCACGGTGACCGCAACGATCAGCGTGACACACCCGTAGAAAAAACAACCACGCCCTTTTTTCGGCTCAGCCATGGATCATTTTTCGCAGGAAAGCCGACCTTCGTCCACCTTTCAGGCGCGCCGCATCCAACCCCTCGCCCATTCGATCATCTCGGGAAAGACTTCCTTTTGCTCGCGGGAGGACAGCCTGACTTCGTCGAGGGTCTCCTCCCAAATGATGCCGAAGCACTCCTCAACTTGGAACCCGCGGCGGAGGCACTGTAGGAGGGCGCAGCGGAATCGCTGCTGAAACAGCGCTTTGGCGTCGGCTTGGTCAAAAACCCCGCCAAAATGCGGAACCTTTCCGGACGGGATTTCCAAGACGTGTCTCATAGGGAAGTAAACTGGAGACACGGAATTTTTAGTCAAGAAACCGGGGGAAGAACTTATCCACGCCCGCCCGCAGGTTATTCACAGGCGATTTCGGCGGCTCAGTAGAATTACAAATCGCTCAGGCGATTGCTCGCCCCGAGGGCGAGGCTGCCGCCCAATAAGGCGACCCACCCTGCAATGATCCAAAGCAGCAGCATACTGTAAGATGATTATCGGCCAACCAAGACGCAACTTGATTTTTTTCTAAGTGGAACCCGGGTTTATTGGGTCAGGGTCACGTATTTGTGAAGAGCCTTCCATGCCCGCTCCCATTCCAAAGCCTCAGCCTCCCGCTCGGCCGCAAGATAGTGAAAATATTTTGGGCAACTGGGATTGTCGATGAAGCCGCGGATTGCCTTCAGGGCCTCCTCGGGCTTCCCCTCGGCCAAGCGGCGGCGGTACAGCGCGTATCCCGCCACGAAGTCCTTCTCAAAGAGGACCGCTCGCATCAAATCCTCGGTCGTTCCCTCCTTCAGCACCGAGGGCAGGGATGGCTTGGCGACATTGGCGAAAGCCAGCACGTAAGCGTCTTTGTGCTCCTTGCGCGAGGCGAGGGACTCCGCCAGCGGGAGCCAGCCCGCGGCCGCGAAGCTCGCGTTGGACTGAAGAAACGCGGCCATTTCCTTCGCGTCCCCTTTGCGCCGCCAAATCTCAAACAGCCGCTTCCGCTGGCTTTCGGACAACAGTTTCAATTCGGGATCCTCCCGGCGAAGCGCCTCCAATTCCACCTTGAACTCTGGCTCCGTCGCTCCGGAGAGGTACCGCAGAAAATGGTCCATGTCCTTTCTGGCCAGCTCGCGCAGCCATTTCCGGGCTTCCGGCTTTCCGCTGGATTCGGACAGCATGTTTTGAAAAAGGCTGTCGCGCGCCTCGGGTGCCACCCATTGCAATGCCCGGCTCCAAGCCTGGACGGCCAGCTCAGGCTCGCGGCTAAGCCAAATCCGCCCTTCGGTGTAGGGCAACTGTGAGGCGAGCCGCTCCAAATAATAGGCGCGGCTCAGGTCGGCGATGGCGCGTTCGGGGGTCGAAAAAATCCAGGCCTCGGCCAATCCACGGTTGTAGTAAAAATACCAGTCCAGCGGCGCAATCTTCAAGCCCCGCGAGGCCGCGGCGATCACCTCCGCGTGGCGCGACTCGTCGTATGCGGCGACGATCTCCTGCTTGGCGGAAAAAACGGCCGCGGAACTGGGAAGGCGTTTCAAGCCGAAGGTGTCCATCAGCCACATCATCCCCAGGATGCAAAGAAGGAAGGCCCCGCCGCGGTACGCACGGCCCAGCCAAGGCCGGTGGTTGTCGAGCTCTTCGTCCCGCTGGGTCATGGACAACAAGAACACGGCGGGCCAAACCGCGCCAAATCGGTGCCCCGGGACGTCGACAAAACCATGCACAACAAAAACCAGAACTCCGATGGTGGCCGCGGCGCGGAGATGAAAGGAGCCTTCCCCGGGACGGGGCCAGCGTTTCCACACGACGTATCCAATCCCAAACCACATCAGGAGGGGCGCCAAGAAGCCAAGCTCAATGCCAACGAGCGTCCAGTCGCTTTCGGGGTGCAGGGCCCGGAGTTCGTTGACGGCGGAATCCTTGCGGTAGCCCGCAAAAATGGGCTCGAAGTTCCCAAGGCCGACCCCGTGCCAACTGGCATCCTTCATCAACCGCGCCGCGTCCTTCTGGAGGAGCCAGCGGAAGCTGACCGAAGACTCCTGGCCGGAATTGCCAACGAACCGCGCCTGTGTTTTTCCGCCGAAAATCAAGAACAGGGCCAACAGCAGCAGGAGCGTCGAGCCACCCACCGCGAGGCGCTTGAATTCGCGGGTTTCAAATGTGACCCATGCGAACCAAGCGGCGGAGCCCAGGAAAAAGAAAACAATCCCGGCGCGCGAAAAATTGATGACGAGGGCGACGCCGATCAGGAAATAGGAGGCGGCCCAAAACCAGCCAATCCGGCGCTTCTTGACCAAATTGTCGTAAGCAAGCGCCAGAGTGATGATGCCGCCCAAGGCCAAGACATTGGCGGTGTGGTTGCGGTTGGGAAAAAAACCGAATTTGCCATTGAGAGGCCGCCACAGCTCGGTGTTGATGCCGCGCAGGTAAAGGAACAGGGCCGCCAAGGTGAGCAGCAGAATCCCCCCGGCGTAAAGGCTGAGCAGGGTGCGTCGGCGAACGGTGACGCCCCGGGTGAGGACATAAGACGCCCAAAACAGGGAGCCGACCATCAGGAGGAAACTCTCAAGGGTGACAAATGGCTGGGGAGAAAGCGTGGAGGGAAGCGGAGTTTCGTAAGTGGTGACGAGCTGCTGCCGCCAAGGAAAATCACCAAAAAGGCCGGCAGGCAGGAAACCCAGAAGACCGAGGAAAATAAGCGAACCGAAGACAAGCAACAGCGGTTTGGGGAGCCGATTGCGGGAGGGGTGCGCGAAAATGAGAAAGCCGGCCAACAAAAACAAAAGTGCCTTGGCCCACAATGACGTGGATCCGCCCAGCGCGGGCGCGAGAAGGCTCAATGCCACCAACAGCAAGTCGGCGATGACGGGCATCTCTCTCATTTAATAATTGGCGCCAAAAGCCTTGATCGACCGGATCGTTGTCTCTCTTAAGCGCGCCAAAATCAAGCTCCGGTCGTGCCCGCGCCATGCCGTTCCAACGCCAACGGGCTCCGGGCGCTCGCGCTTCGAAAAGACGTCACACTTTTGCGGGCTCCGCCGATGCGGTTTTCGAAGGTTCGGCCGGCGGGAGGGCGGCGCCTTCCTCGGGCTGCCGCCATGGGACTTCAAAGATGCGGACGGCTTGGGAAATTCCTTTTACTTTGACTGGTTCAAGCTCGACGCAGGTCGCGGCAAGGACTGGATCCAAAGCCTTTATTTGTTCGAAAGTCCGCACACTGATAATGATCCGACCGCGGCCGGACACTCCTTCCAGCCGGCTGGCCAAGTTCACCTCCACGCCGAAAACTGTGTAGCTCATGACGTGCTCGTTGGATCCCATCATGCCCACGGTGCACATCCCAGTGTTGATGCCGCTCCCCAGTGTGAGGAGTGGAAGCATGGCCAGTGGCTCCTCCCCCCGCGCCTCCCGCGCGATGTTCTCGGCCTTGCGCCGCTCGTTCTTCTCGGCCCGGAGCTGGTTGGCCGCATGCATCGCCCGCTGGGAATCGAGCGCGGCGCGGACGGCGCACAGCGCGTGGTCGGCCTGGGCCACAGGCGCCCCCCAAAATGCCATGACGCAATCGCCGATGTACTTGTCGAGCGTTCCTTTGTGTTTCTTGATTTGGTCGGCGATGGTGCTGAGGTAAAGATTGACGGTCTCGAGCGTCTCAGCGGCCTGCATGTCGAAATAAATCTCGGCGTCGGCGGGGGAAAGGTTGTTCTTCTTGACGTAATTCTCGGCCGCTTTCTGCGCCTGGTCCGTGAACTCGGTGAACCCCCGGACGTCCGCAAAATAAACGGTGATTTCCCTCCGGGCCCCGCCAAGGCTCAGCTTGGCTTTGGACAGCAATTCCTGGACGACGTCCGGCGCGACCATCCGCTGGAAAACTGATTTGATGTGCCGTTGCTCCCGTTGCTCGAATAGCACGCGATAGGTCACCAAGGAAAAATGGGGAAGGATCAATCCGCCGAACACGGGCATCACGATGGGAAGCCAATACCGGTTCTGGACGTAAATCACAAAGGCCGCAACGATGTACAGGAAGGCGATCCCCGCGATGCGAACCGATGCGGTGACCACGTTGGACCGCCAAGTCACCACCCCGGCGAGAATGCCGGCCGCAAGGATCCACATAACCGTGGCCGCGGCGGAAGCGCGCTCGACGAAGCGGTTGCTCAGGATCGAGTTGGCGACATTCAAATGCTTCGTGACGAGCGGAGTCTTGTCCTCAAGCGGGGTGGCGCCCATGTCAGTCAGGTTGTTTCCGGTGGCGACGGAGCCGATCACAACAATCCGATTCTTGAACTTGGGCGCAATCGTTGGCTCATCCCGGATCTGCCGGCCGTAGTCGAAAATGAGGGTTTCCATCGGCTCGCCATGCACCACGGCGGTCTTCCGCGAACGGATGTCTTCCCACCGCAGGCTCCAGTCGATGTAGAAGGACATCGTCCCGTCGATCGGGATGGTGCGGGTCACACCATTGGTGCCCGTAAGGATGATGCGGTCGGGTTGTATCTCGGCCTTGTCAAGGTCCAGGCCAAGCTGCATGGCCGCCAGTGTGATGCCAAGGTTCCATGCCCGCTTCATGGTGAAGGGGGGCTGGTCGTCCGGTCCAAGGTCATCCGGATCGTCCGTGAAGTTGCTCCCATCCTTGGAGAGCTTCAGATTCCCGTTGGGATGAAGCGGAATCTCCATCGGCTGCGGGTCCTCTCCGCTCACCGCTTGGGCGCCCTTGGCGATTGTCGGAATGATTAGGAGGTCATTCGTGAACCGCGCTTCTTTGAGCTTGAGGTTCAGGGAGGTGACACGATTGGTGATGGTCGGATGCCATGCCTTGTACTCACCAAATGCGCGCACGCGGCGAAGGACCCCATAATCGTTGCGGGAAGCGATGTTGCCGATCGCGGCGCTGACATTTGCGAACAAGGGTTTGGGCAAAAGATCGCCCTCCGTGGCCAGCACAATATTGCCCGCGGCGCCGATCTCATACGCCAAGAATTCGTCCGAGGAAACCGTGAGCGAGTCATCGATTGTCACGGCGGTTTCCGGAGATTTCCGGTCCAATTCGGAGAAGAAAATATCAAAGCCGATCGCGGTTGCGCCCTGGGCTTTCATTTCGCGGATGAGTTGGCCGTACATGAAGCGGGGCCAAGGGACCGAGAAATCAAGGCCTTCGAGATTGCCGTCATCCCAACCCGGAGCCATGAATGCGCTCATGGCCCCGTCGTTCACGCGCTCGATGGCCGTGTCATCGATGAACATCGTGGCCAATTGGGACGAGGACGTTTCCAAATGAGGAACCGACGCGGCCATTCGAACCCGGGCGTCGTAAGTGATGCACTCGAGCTTGTCGAAAATGTCCACCCGAAATTCGCCTTCCGGACGCTCTTTGGTGGCGTTGCCGACCAAATACAATCCGCAAACCAATGCCAAGGAGCAAGCGGTGATGATGAACGGCGCGGGATTGCGGAGGATGGGTTTCACCGCAATGGATTAAAACAAAAAACCCAGAACAGCACAAGGCTGCTCTGGGCTTTGGATTTAATTGACTGACTGTTGCAACCCGGCTTTCCGCTCCGGGTTCAATTGATTAATTCGTCGTCCGGCCCGAGTTGCTGATTGGAACCGTCGTGGTGTCAGGCGGAGGAAGCGTGCCAGTGGTGGCGGTTCCGGTTGTGGTGGTGCCTGTCGTTGTCGTCCCAGTCGTCGTCGTTCCGGTTGTGGTGGTGCCGGTCGTGGTTGTCCCGGTCGTCGTCGTTCCGGTTGTTGTTGTTCCGGTTGTGGTGGTGCCTGTCGTTGTCGTCCCGGTGGTCGTTGTTCCGGTTGTGCCTGTTGGCGTTGTCCCGACAGTGCCTCCTCCGTCAAGCGTTGCGGTGATGGTGCCCGTCGGAGTGGTCGTGATTCCCACCATGATCGTGGTGACTTCAGCAGTCGCGGTGGCCAACGTCGCGGCAGCCATGGATGTGACCGTTGGAGTCTGGCCGGCGGCGACTGGCGCCGCAGTTTGTTGTCCGGCTTGAACCGTCACAGCGGGTTGAATGACCCCGTTGACCACGTAGACGACGACGACGGTTCCGGAAACCACGTTGATATTTCCGTTCGAGGCAATTGAATATTCCGTGCCACGAATGCCTGCAACGCCGACCGGCGTTTTGACTTCGTATTTGGACGCGGCCGCCATTTTCTTGACGCTGCCCAAAATGCGCCCGTTTTTAAGGTCCAGTTGGGTCTCGATGACTTTCTCGATGCCGGTGTTTTCCAGGTCAAGCTTGTCGATGGTCAACTGGGTGTCGTCGGTGACACGAACCACGGGGCCATTTTCGCCGAGAAACAGGTCGGCGGAGCTGCCGGCAGCGGTCTTGATGATGGTGGCGGCGCCCATTTGCGCGCCAACACGGGCAGGAACCCAAGAAGCCCCTTTATTATTGGAAATCTGGGCGGTGCCGCGGATGGCGCGGACGACGGCCTTATTCTGGATCGTCGCGGCTTGCGCGGTGGCGCTGAGGAGCACGCCAGCAGCGAGGGCGACAAAAAATCCCAGGGAAAGTCTTCGGAACGATTTCATAGTTGTGAACTCCTATCTTGGTCAGTCAATTATTAGAATCCGACGGCAGTCTAGGCAATGGCAACGGATTGTCAATCGGATATTTGCGCCGTTTTTTGAGGGATTTTCCCGTCATTTCGGGTGTCCGCCATTCTTTTTCAGGATCTCCGCGATTCGGACAGGTTTTCCGCCCTGCCGTTTACTTTCGTCGGCCGCCTCCATAAATGCAAACATTTCCAACGTTTCTTCACCGGAGACCGGGGGCACGCCGGTCTGGAAGAAACGGATCACCTCGCGAAGGAGGGGGGCATAGTCCCCGCTGCCCTGCTGTTCGGCGATGGCTTTGGAGCCAAAAAGGATGACCTTGTGGGGCGCGGCGGCGTTGCGGATTCCCCGGAATGAACCAACCCGCCCCCCCTTCCAGATCCCGTCCACGACATCGGTGTCGGGCGTGGAAATCCTCACCACCGATTCACATCCGACCCCCATCACCGCGAAAAGGGCTTCGGTTGCATGGACCCCATACCAGAATAGGTCGGGATGGGTCGGCTCCAGCGAACACGGTCCGTAAGAGATGGCCCCCTTGATCTCCCCAACATCCTGTTTCTTCAGGGCGACGAGGCTGTCGTAATACCGGTAGGAGGAAGAGGAGAACACCGGAACTTTTGCCTCGCGGGCGAGGCGGTAAATTTCGATGGCGTCGCGAAGGGAACCGGCGACGGGCTTGTCGATGAACAGGGGCTTGCCCGCTTTGATGACCGGGCGGGCCTGTTCAAGGTGCGGGCGGCCATCCACGCTTTCCAGGAGGACGGCGTCGACCTTTTGGCAAAGCGCCTCGATGGTGGGGACGATCTCGACGCCGTATTTTTCCTGAAGTGTTTTGGTGAACCCATCAACTCGCGAGGCGCTGGACGCAATGTCGGGGCTCCCCCCCTTGAAGGCGGCGACAATGCGCCCTCCGGGGACGTGATTCGCCTTGTTGGTGTTGGACAGAAGCTCGGCGAAGGCGGTGACGTGCGAGGTGTCCAATCCAATCATCCCCAAGCGAAGGTCCGCGGCGGAGGCCGAGAACGCGATTGCGAAGCAAAGCAGGAACGGGCGCATGCCGATGGAATACCAAGGACGGAACAGCGGGACGAGAAAAATTGACTCCCCAAGCCATCAATCCCGCCCGGGCCCAGTGGCTCCGCGCGAAAACTTTTGGCGGAACCCGGTGTTCATGCCAGTGTGGGAACACGAATGGGAATGCGCGCGATGATGCTCGGCTTCTTGCTGGCGGCCAGCCCGGGGGCCGCCTTGGGCGTTGAAGTCGAGCTGGCCATCCCACCGACGGACGGGGCGCTGCGCTGGGATGCGGCGGGGCGGAGGCTGAGCGTGGAGGTCGAGTCATGGCCACTGAAAAAAACGCTGGCCAAGCTCGGCGCGGCGACCGGCTGGAGGGTGTACTTTGATCCTCGAGCCGACGCGGCGGTGTCGGCCCAGTTCACGAACCGGACGGCGGCGGACGGCCTGCGGCTGCTGCTGGGCAGCTTGAATTTCGCGATTGTGCCGCAAAAAGAGGGGCCCGCGAAGCTGCTGGTGTTCCGGAATTCGATGGCGGAGGCGACGGAGTTGGTGGATCCGGCGGCGGAGGCGCTCGCGCAGGGGAAAGATTGGCTGCGGAAGGAGCTCATCATTTCGCTGGGGAAAAACGCGACCCGGGACATCGATGGGCTGGCCCGGTTGCTGGGGGCGAAGGTAGTGGGGCGGAACGACAAGCTGCGCACCTACCGGCTGGAATTCGATTCGGAGGAGGCGGCGGCGGCGGCGCGGACACAACTGGCGGGGGCGACGGATTTGCGGGTGGATTACAATTACGCCTTGCGCCCGCCGGAGGGGTCGGGGTTCCAGCCAGGGGGCGGACCGACGCCATTTGATTTGAAGCCGCGCGTGAACGCGGATGGCTCGCACACGATCGTCGCCGTCGTGGACACAGCGGTGCAGCCCCTCAGCCCGGCCATGAGCCAGTTCCTGCTGAACGCAATCGACGTCTCGGGCGCGGCCGACGCCGCGACGCTGGCCTCGGAGGGGCCGCTGCACGGGACATCGATGGTCGAAACGCTGCTGGCGAGCATGGCGAGGGCGGCGGAAGGGGAGTCTGGCTCAAGCGTGCGCGTGCTCCCCGTGAATGTGTACGGGGGCAGCCAGGCAACTTCCACCTATGAGGTCGCGCTGGGAATTTTTGAGGCCGTGCGGAATGGGGCGCGGGTGGTCAACCTGAGCCTCGGCGGTCAAAGCGACAGCGCGTTTTTGAACGACCTCATCGCCCAAGCGCGGGCCCGCGGCGTGGTTTTCTACGCGGCCGCGGGCAATGCTCCGACCGCCGCGCCAACCTTCCCCGCGGCCAATCCGCTGGTCTACGCGGTGACGGCTGGGGATGCCGCCGGGAACATCGCGCCCTATGCGAACCACGGCGCTTTTGTCGATTTGATCGCGCCGGGCACCAGCTTCCTCAACTACGGCGGGTCCACCTACCGCGTCACGGGAACTTCGCCTGCGACCGCCGTGGTGAGCGGAGTGGTGGCGGCGTATCTTTCGCAAGGACACACCATGGCGGAGGCGGAAGCCCGGGCCGCGCGGCTGTTCGGCATTCAAAAGGTCAAGCCCTAATCTCAGCTTCGGATCTCCTCGGCGGATGGCTCGTCCGAGGGCTCGACCAACGATTCGAGGTTTGTCCCGGGCCGGGCCCGCTTGATGGCGTTCTGCAGGTCCGCAAGGAAAATATAGCGGTTGCGCGGGGTGATGATGACGAACCTGCGGAAGCCGCTCAAGCGCTGGATGGCGAGCAAGCGATGGGCCGGCTTGAAGGTGCTCGCCCAATTCTCGGACAGGCGGCTGGGCTTGCGCTTGGAGATGCGCTTGATGTCGGTGAACTCGATTTTGCGCAGGACAACGCCCAAGCAGGCGATCTTCAAGTGCTTGCTTCCGATGCGATAATGGATTTTGGACGTCAGCCAAATCCAAATCGCAACGAATGCGGCAACGCTGCCGAGCGCAATTAAAACGAGCTTCATGGCAACTGAACGCGATGGCCGGACCGTGGGCGCAGGCCGGAAAATGGCCCGGTGAAAAGCGCCATCCACATCGTGTGGCCCGATCCTGATTGGAAGGTTACATACCCAACCCACCTCAGGGTGGGCAAGGAAATTGATCGCCGCAGGAAATTGATCGCCGTGAACGGCCCTGGATCTATTTCTCCGACGGTTCAGGAATGCGGATTTCCTTTCCGACCATCAGGCTGTTTGGATTGAGCTTTGGGTTGGCTTTGCGGACCTGCTCAAGGGTGATGGTGGGCTTCCCCTTTTCTTTGAACTGCGCGTTGTAGGCGGCGATGATGCCCAGGAGGGTGTCGCCTTTCTGGATTTTGTAAGGATAGTACTCCCCGACGAATTCCTGCGGATCGGGCTCCGCCTGGGGAGGGGTTTCAATTTTTGGCTGTGGCCTGGGCTCGATGCGGGGAGGAGGCGCCTGCGTGATCACCACGGGAGGCTGCGAGGCGATTTTCTTGATTTCGGCCATCTGGTCGAGGATCAGTTTTTTGTCGGCGTCGCGCGCCCGTTCCATCTCGGCCATTTTGTCATAGACTTTGCGGACGTCCTGGCTGGTGACGGCGCCGATCTGGGAATTCTTGAAGCGGTTTTCCAATTCGATGAATTGGCGCCGGAGGGCGGCGATTTCGTCGCGAAGTTCGCCGATCCGAACTTGCTGGACGCTGTTGGCGCGGCGCAATTCCTCCAACGTGGCTGTCATCCGCCGCTCACGTTCCTCAGCGTCGCGCTGGGCCGCAATTTGCGCGGCGGAGGTTGGCTCTTGGGAGAGAACGCTGGCGGAGGCGATCCATGCAAACGCAAGGAAAACGAAGCGATTCATTGTGCCCGAGATACTAGGGCAGCGACCGCAATTGGCGCAAGAACACAACGGACCTGCTGGCAAAGATGGCGCGGCTGCGGTCGCCGGAGCGTCAACTGATTTCTTTGAGCGGTCCGGTGCTGTCGCCAATGCGTTCGGTTTTGGCGCCCATCCGGTCGAGCATTGACAGGAACAAATTGGTCATGGGGGTCTCTTTGGGAGCCTGGATATGTCGGCCCGGAGAGACGCTGCCTCCTCCGCGACCCGCGAGGAGGACGGGGAGATTGTGATGCTCGTGACGATTCCCATCCGCCAACCCGCTGCCGTAAAGGATCATGGAATTGTCGAGCAAGGTTCCTTCGCCGTCCTTGGTGGAGCGGAGTTTCTCGATAAAATACGCGAACTGGCGCATGTGGAAGGTGTTGATCTTGGCGATTTTCGCCTTTTTCTCCTCGTTGCCGCCGTGGTGGGAGAGGTCGTGATGGCCGTCGGTGACGCCAATGAACGGATAGGCGCGGTTGCTGCCATCGTGGGCGACGACGAACGTGGCGATGCGCGTGGAATCAGTTTGGAAGGCAAGCGCGAGGAGGTCATACATCAGGCGGATGTGCTGCTCGTAATTGTCGGGAATTCCCCGGGGCTTGCTCAACTGGGGGGTGGCGACGGAGAATTTCTGGGCCTGCTCAATCCGCGTTTCGAGGTCGCGCACCGCGGTCATGTATTCATCCAGCTTGCGACGGTCGGTCGAGCCGAGGTTTGATTGGAGGCGCTTGGCGTCTTCAAGGACAAAATCAAGGACGCTGCGGCGCTGCCGGTCGATGATCGCGCGGCGCTCGGGTGTCTCGGCGGCGCTGTCGTTGGAGAAAAGCCGGTCAAAAACATGGCGGGGATCCACCTCAGGAGGCAGGGGCGTGGATTCAGTTTTCCAGGCGATGTTGTAGGAATAGGCGCAGCTATAGCCTGAGTCGCAGTTGCCCGCCTGCTGGCCGCGGTCGCAACCGATTTCGAGGGATGGGAAACGGGTGTTGCGCCCGATTTTCCGCGCGGCGATCTGGTCGGCGGAGGCGCCAACCCGAATGTCCGCCCCATCCGTTTTGCGGGGTTGGCAACCCGTCAGAAACGTGGCGGAAGCGCGGGCATGGTCCCCGGCGCCGTCGCCATTGGCGCGGCCCTTGTCATGGGTCAATCCCGAGAGGACTGAAACCTCGGCGCGCACGTCTTTGAGGGGCTCGAGAATGGGCGGCAAATCATAGTCCGGCCCGATGGTTTTCGGGGTCCAATCCGCCATGTTGGCGCCGTTGGGGACGTAGACAAAAGCCATGCGCCGGGGAGGGCCACCCGCGCCAGCCGCCAGCGCAACCGGAGCCATCGCTTCGAGCAACGGCAGGGCCATTGCGGTTCCCACGCCCTTCAAAAAGGCGCGCCGTGGAATTTGCCAGTTTTTCATTCAGTTCAGTCGTGGCTACGCAGCTTCGGCATCCAACAGCCGATCATACCCATTCCGTTCTTCGAAGACAAGGTCCCAATGCGATGCTTTTCGGATCGCAACGCGGCGGCTGGCGAAGGAAATTTGGCCGACGGCAGAGGCCGCCACCAAGAACTCGCGCTCGTGCAACCCGAAACGGCGGCCAACCAGGAACGCGACCGTCCATGAGCGGGGATCCAGCAGGAAATCGTGGACAATGCCGAGGTGCTGCCCGGGATCGCTCAGTTCATAACCGGTGACGGCGGCGGCGCTGCGCAGGTGGGGATCGGCGGCCGTTCCAGCGCGGCCCGGGGAGGCGTTGCGGACCAAGTATTGCCGACAAACGGGAACGGTGGCGTTGGCGGATGGGAGCGACGCGCATTCGGCGCGGGAAAGCGAGACGTGCAGCACGTTTTCCATGGAATCCACGCGGCGCACGGAAGCCGGAGGCATAAGGCCGGCTTTGTGGAGCCGGGTGGGATGCTCCGAGGTGAGGATGTGGCGGACGGACCAATCCTGGTCGTTGAAATAAAGGTCCACGATCCCCCCGGCCAAACCATCGACCGCGCCAACGCGGTATCCGAACAAACTTTTGACACTGATCAACACTCGATTCCTTTCCAGTCCGCCGTGCATGGCGGGCCAAAGCTGCCATGTTGGACGCAGGCGGGAGGGGGGCTATTCGCCCGAAGTTCCACGCTGCCGGAAACCCCGCTGACCGGGGAATGAAACGGGGAATTGGATGCGGCGGTCGATTGTTTGATTGCGCCAGCAGGCCCAATACGGTTGAACATCTATCATGCGCTTGATTACTGGATTTTTGTCCCTGCTCGCGTTCTGCGCGACGCATGGGGAAGGTTTGGCGTCGGGGATGGATTTCGGTGGGTTATTCAGCCCCCCCGCCGAATTGGCCCATGACTTTGGAAAGCACAGGCCGCTGCTTCGGTTCGAGGATGGGCGCCTGGTGGAGGACGCCAAGGACTGGGCGCAACGGCGGGCGGAAATCCGGGCGCTCTGGGAGAAGGAAATTGGCGCGTGGCCCGCGTTGATCGATCGACCAAAAATCGAAATTGTGAGCGTGGGGACGCGCGGTGATTTGGAGCAGAAGCGCGTGCGGGTGGAAGTCGCGGCGGACCAGATGCATGACGGATATCTCCTTTCGCCGAAAGGAGCCGGACCGTTTCCGGGCGCGGTGGTTCCGTATTACGAGCCGGAATCAAGCATTGGGGTGGGGAAGGTTGGGCTGCGTGATTTCGCGCTCCAGTTGGCGCGGCGTGGATTTGTGACGCTGTCGATCGGCTCGCCGGGAGGGGACGCGCGAAAGCCGGACCGGGCGGGAATCGCGATCCAGCCGCTGCATTACTTGGGGTATGTGGCGGGGAATTGCCGGAACGCGCTGGCGAGCCTGCCGAATGTCGATGGGGGGCGGATCGGAATTGTGGGGCACTCGTACGGAGGCAAGTGGGCGATGTTCGCGGCCGCGTTCAACGAGGGGTTCGCGTTCGCGGCGTGGTCCGATCCCGGGATTGTTTTTGATGAGGCGCGGCCCAATGTGAACTATTGGGAGCCGTGGTATTTGGGGCTGGATGAAAACGAAACGCGAAAGCCAGGGCCGGTGACGGCGGCGAATCCGCGCACCGGGGCTTACAAGCGGCTTTTCGAAAGGGGAAGGGATTTGCATGAGGTGATGGCGTTGATGGCGCCGAGGCCATTCTTTGTCTCCGGCGGGGCGGAGGACCCGCTGGAACGGTGGGCGGCGTTGAACCGGGTGAATGAGGTTTATGCGCTGCTGGGGGCTTCCAACCGCGTCGGGATGAGTTCCCGGCCGAAGCACGATCCGACCGAAGAATCCAACGCTCAGATCTACCGCTTTTTTGAAGTCCCGGCGAATAAGGCGGACGGCGCGTCCAAAGCGGGCGTGAGGGAAATGAACCTTTTTGAGGCGGGGGCCGGAGGGTATCACACCTACCGCATTCCGGCGTTGGAGGTGACGACGAAGGGGACGATCCTTGCGTTCTGCGAGGGGCGAAAGAATGGGATGGGGGATTCGGGGACGATCGACCTGTTGATGCGGCGGTCGATGGATGGGGGACGCACATGGGGAAGGCAGGTTGTGATCCGATCGGATGGGGACAATGTTTGCGGAAATCCAACGCCGGTGGTCGATCGAACCACGGGGACGATTTTCCTGCTTTCAACGTGGAACCGGGGATCGGACACGGAGCGCGCGATCATGGAAGGGAAGAGCGGGGACGCGCGGCGGGTGTTCGTGATGGAATCGCGCGATGACGGGGCGACGTGGACGGCTCCAAAGGAAATCACGGGCGATGTGAAACGCCCCCATTGGCGATGGTACGCGACCGGGCCGGGGAATGGGATTCAACTGGCGGCGGGGCCGAAAAAAGGGCGGT
>CAZSXX010000062.1:0-15693 GCA_964611245.1 uncultured Verrucomicrobiota bacterium
GCTGCGGAATTGGTATTATTTCACTTGGCTTTCCGGGGACCACATCGCGGAGCAGGCGGTGCACAGCCTCGACAAAATGGCCTGGGCGATGAAGGACGAACCGCCGGTGAGCTGCGTCGCGCATGGCGGCCGGCAGGTGCGGACGGGGGAGGAATACGGGCATATTTACGATCATTTCAGCGTGGTGTATGACTATCCGGGCGGGGAGAGGGGATTCCATTTTTGCCGGCAGCAGGCTGGGTGCGCGACGGAGAACGCGGACCATTTCATGGGGAGCAAAGGCGTGGCGAAGATCAAGGCGTTCGGCGCGCTCGAAATATCAGGCGAAAACAAGTGGCGTTTCCAGGGCGAGCGGCCGGACATGTACCAAGTGGAGCACAACGAGCTTTTTGCGTCGATCCGCAAGGGGGAACCGCTCAATGATGGGGACCGGATGGCCAAGAGCACAATGTTGGCGATCATGGGCCGGATGGCGGCCTACACTGGGCAGGTGATCAAATGGGATGAAGCGTTCAAGTCCGAGGAACGGCTGGGGCCCGCGGATTTCAACGACTGGCATTCGCCCATTCCGGTCCCGCCGGTGGCGATGCCGGGCATCACCAAATTTGCCTGAGGCGGACTCCTGAAACGCGAATCCAGAAAACTGAATAAATCCATGCAAACTCGCCGAGATTTCCTGATGAAAACGGCAGCGGCCACGGGAACGGTGGCCCTGGCGGGACTGTCCCACGCGGCGGAGGCGTCGAAAAAACGCACAATCAAAAAAGCGATCATGTACTCCACGATTGGCGTGGGGGGCAGCATCATGGACAAGTTCAAGGCGGTCAAAGCGGCGGGCTTTGATGGCGTCGAGGCAATGAGCCACAACAGCCAGGATGACGTGATCGCCGCGCGGGACGCAACGGGCCTGCAGATACCGAGCGTGTGCGGCCAGCATCATTGGTCCTTTCCCCTGTCAGACGCCAATCCGTCAAACCGCGAGAAAGGGCTGGAGGCGTTGAAACAGACGCTGCGGGACGCGAAGCGGTACGGGGCGAGTTCGGTGCTGTTGGTGCCGGCGGTTGTGAACAAACAGGTCACCTACCTGGACGCCTACACGCGTTCGCAGGCCGAGATTCGCAAGGCCCTTCCCCTGGCGGAGGAGCTGCAGGTGAAGATTGCGATCGAGAATGTCTGGAACGGTTTTTTGCTGAGCCCACTGGAGGCGGCGCGGTATGTGGACGAGTTCAACAGCCCGTGGGTGGCGTGGCATTTTGACATCGGGAACGTCATCAATTTTGGATGGCCCGAGCAATGGGTGCGAATTTTGGGCAAACGGATTCACACGCTCCACATCAAGGAGTACAGCCGGAAAAAGCGGGACAAGGAAGGGCCGTACGCCGGCTTCAACGTTCCGTTCAACGAGGGCGACAACGACTGGCCTTCAATCATGAAAGCTCTGGACGAAGTTGGTTATACCGGTTGGGGCATTGCGGAGCAACCAGGAGGAGGGACTCCGGATGGCCTGCGCGACTTGGCGGAGCGGATGGATCGAATATTTGCTTCCTGAGTGAAGTTAGCCGCCTGGAGATTCCGCGTGAAGGAACCGGCGCGGCCAGATCATTTCGGCGACCTTGCGGGCTGTGAGCCCAACGGAGGCAAAAATCAACGGCGGCACCCATCCCACAACAGCGATCCCGACGACACCGGGACCTTCTGGAACCCAGGTTCGAAGCATCTCTTTTCCCCATTCGCGATCCCCGGCTGAAACGGCCATGGGCAAGAGAAAGCTCAGAAACGCAAAGTAAATGACCAATGCGCCCCAGGATTTCAAGGTGGTCTTTCCAATGGGAGTATGCCGAAAACCCGAAGCAAACGGGTATCCGCATGCCAGCCAAAGTGACACCGACGCGGCGACGATTTGGAAAGCAGTGCGCATGGAAGAATGTTTCACAAGGGATGTTTGGGGCGCAAGGCACAAAGCCCCAGTAGCCTAAACCAAGGCACGGCCGACCGGGCGGAAGGTGCCGATTGGCTTCGCTCCCCATTGTGCGTGACGGGTGGGTCGGCGGGGCGCCGGAAAACCGGCTTGGAACCCTCCGTCTTCTCGATTATCTTGCTGCCATCGTGCCGCGTTTCATGATGTTGCTGTTGTTGGCGCTTCCCGCGTTCGCCGCGTCGGCCCAAGCCGGGGCGGCGGTCGATTTCAACCGGGAAATCCGGCCGATCCTATCGGAGAATTGTTATCAATGCCACGGCCCCGACGCGCCGGCGCGCAAAGCGAAACTCAGGCTGGACACCCGGGAGGGCATTCTGGATGGGCGTGGGGACGACGGCCCGGCCGTTGTCCCGGGCCATGCTGACCGCAGCCCCCTCATCCAGCGCATCGCAACGACCGATCCGGACGACGTGATGCCTCCACCGAAATCGAACCTCAAGCTCGATCCCGGCGAAATTGAGTTGCTGCGGCGCTGGGTGGAGCAGGGGGCCCCGTGGGGCGAACACTGGAGCTGGATCAAGCCGGTCCGTCCGGGCCTGCCGGATGTGGCCGACCTGCGCGGGAGGGTCTCCAATCCCATAGACAATTTCATTGTGGATCGCCTGCGAAAGGAAGGGTTGGCCCCCTCCCCGGAAGCGAGCCGCGAGACGCTCATCCGACGGGTCGCGCTGGACTTGACGGGGCTGCCCCCAGAGCCCGTGCTGGTCACGCAGTTCGTGAATGACACCAGCGAAGCCGCCTACGAGAACGCGGTGGACGCGCTCCTGGCGTCCCCCGCCTATGGCGAACGGATGGCGTGGAGCTGGCTCGATGCGGCCCGCTACGCGGATTCCAACGGGTACCAAGGCGACCAGGACCGGACAATGTGGCCGTGGCGCGACTGGGTGGCCGAAGCGTTCAACCGCAACCTTCCGTTCGACCGGTTCACCGTCTGGCAGTTGGCCGGGGATTTGTTGCCCGAGGCCACCCCGGAGCAAAAACTTGCCACCGGTTTCGCGCGGAACCACATGATCAACGGAGAGGGCGGGCGGATTCCGGAGGAGAACCGCGTTGAATATGTCATGGACATCACGGAGACGGTGGGGACCGTCTGGCTGGGCCTCACGTTCAATTGCTGCCGGTGCCATGACCACAAGTTCGACCCTTTGACGCGGAAGGATTACTACGGTCTGTCCGCTTTTTTCAACCAGACCCCCGTTGATGGCAGCGGGGGGAATCCACAGCAGGCGCCGAACTTGGAATGGCCCACGGAGAAGCAGGCCGCCGAACTGAAACGGCTGACCCAGGCGGTGCGCGGGGCGGGGGAGACAGTCGCGCGCCTGGAAGCCAACTCAACGAGCGAGAATTCCGACCCGGAGAAAGCGAAGAAGGCGGCGGAACGGATCAAGGCAATTTTGGGGAAAGCCCCGGCTGACCGCAGCAAAAGCGAAATTGCGGACCTTGAAAAGGAATCGACCGACTACCTGAAAAAGCTGGTGGAGCTCCGCGAGGCGGTTGAAAAGCGGGACCAATTCCGCAATGGCATCCCCAAAGTCATGGTCATGGAGGATTTGCCCAAAACGCGGCCGACCTTTGTGCTCGAGCGGGGCTTGTATGACAAGCGGGGGGAGGAGGTCCCGCCGTCCACCCCAGCGCGGCTTCCGGAGTTCCCAAGTGATGCGCCCACCAACCGGCTGGGTTTCGCCCAATGGTTGGTCTCGCCCGAGAATCCTTTGACGGCCCGGGTGGCGGTGAACCGGTTTTGGCAGGAATTTTTTGGCGCGGGGCTCGTCAACACACCGGGGGATTTTGGCGTGCAGGGGGAAAAACCGTCGCACCCCGAATTGCTCGACTGGCTGGCGGTTGAGTTCATGGAGAGCGGCTGGGATGTGAAGCGGTTGGTGCGCCTGATGGTCACCAGCGCGACCTACCGGCAATCCTCAAAAACGCCGCCCGAGGCCACCGAGAAGGATCCCGAGAATCGATTGCTGGCGCGCGGGCCCCGGTACCGCTGGCCGTCCTGGATGCTTCGCGACCAGGCGTTGGCGCTGGGCGGGCTGGCCTCGGCGAAAATCGGCGGCCCTCCCGTCCGGCCGTACCAGCCGCCCGGCGTCTGGGAGGACGTGTCGTTCGGGAACAAAAAGTATGTCCGCGATGACGGCGAAAAACTTTTCCGCCGCAGCCTGTACACCTTTTGGCGGCGGATCATTGGTCCGACCATGTTTTTCGACACGGCCTCCCGCCAAGTTTGCTCCGTGAAATCCCCGCGGACCAACACCCCGCTGCAGGCGTTGACAACCCTGAACGACATCACTTTCGTGGAGGCCGCGCGCGGCTTGGCGGAGCGAGTCCTCCTTGGGTGTGGGCCAGGCGACAGCGAGCGCATCGACTTCGGGTTCCGTCTCGCCCTGGCGCGCCAGCCGACCGCGGAGGAAAAGGCGGTCCTCGCCGCCAGCATCCAGCGGCTCAAGGGCGAGTTCGGGGCGGACCGCCCGGCGGCCGAGAAGTACCTCGCCGTCGGGACAGCCAAGCGGAATGAGAAGCTCGACCCAGTGGAGGAGGCGGCCTACGCCGCCTTGTTCCTCGGGCTGCTGAACCTCGATGAATCGTTGACCAAGGAATGACTGCATGCACCCCCTGCTTGAGCGCCAGCGCCTTTTGAACCGCCGCCGGTTTTTCGGGGAATCCGCCAGTGGCATTGGCTGCGCGGCGCTGGCTTCGCTGCTCGGCCGCGAGGCGCTGGGACAAGCCGGCGCGGCGCCCAGCCTGCCGCACTTCCCGCCGAAAGCGAAGCGGGTGGTTTACCTATTCATGGACGGCGCGCCGACGCATGTGGACCTGTTTGATTTCAAGCCGAAGCTGGCGGAAATGCATGGCAAGCCGATCCCCGACGAATACCTCGCGGGCAAGCGTTTCAGCACCATGACCGGGAACGCCAAGGGCAAACTGGTCCTCGGCCCGATCGAGCCATTCAAACAGCGTGGCCAATCGGGGGCATGGGTCAGCGATTTCCTTCCCTACACCGCCGCCATCGCGGACGACTTGTGCTTCATCAAAAGCATGAAGACAGAGGCCATCAACCATGCCCCGGCGATTTCATTCGTCCTGAGCGGTTCGGAAATGCCGGGCCGCCCCACCATGGGCGCCTGGCTCACCTATGGCCTTGGCAGCGCCAACGAAAACCTGCCCGCCTTCGCCGTGATGACCTCCGTCAGCAAGGGCACGACGTGCGGCCAAATCTTTTATGATTTTTACTGGGGCTCCGGGTTCCTCCCGTCCCGGTACCAAGGCGTCAAATTCCGGGGGAGCGGCGAGCCGGTCCTGTATCTCTCCAACCCCGACGGCATGAGCGCCCAAATGCGGCGCGGCCTGCTGGACGACGTGGCGCGGTTGAACGAAATCAAGCTGAAGGAGGTTGGCGACCCGGAAATTTCCACGCGCCTCGCCCAGTACGAAATGGCCTTCCGCATGCAAACGAGCGTGCCGGAATTGGCCGACATCTCGAAGGAACCGCAGGAAATCCTCGACCTTTACGGGCCGCAGGTGAAGGAGGAGGGGACCTTTGCGCACAATTGCCTGATGGCCCGCCGCATGATCGAGCGCGGAGTCCGCTTTGTGCAGGTCATGCACGCCGGCTGGGACCAGCATGGCAGCGTGACCACCGAGCTGTACACGCAGTGCAAGGACACCGACCAGCCCAGCGCGGCCTTGGTCAAAGACTTGAAGCGGCTCGGCTTGCTGGATGACACCATCGTGGTCTGGGGCGGTGAGTTCGGGCGCACACCGTTTCTGCAGGGTGATTTCACGGAGAGGAAACGCTGGGGGCGCGACCATCATCCTTACGCGTTCACTCTCTGGATGGCTGGCGGGGGCGTCAAGCCGGGCATTTCATACGGCGAGACCGACGACCTGGCCATGAACGTCATCAAGGATCCCGTCCACGTCCATGATTTCCAGGCCACGCTCCTGCATCAACTTGGGATCAACCACGAGCAGCTCACCTACAAATTCCAAGGGCGCAATTTCCGGCTGACCGACGTGCATGGCCATGTGGTTAAAGACATCCTGGCGTAGAGGCGCCCCGCCCCACCCGCGCGCGGATTCCAAATGGGGCGCAATGAAGGGTGGGATTCCGCCAATTTTTGCGGAGCGCCGAGGAAAAACGGAGCGACCTTTTAAGGCAATTACCGGAACCATGAATGCCGCCGCCAATCAATCGCCAACCGAGGTTGTACCCGCCCTTGGAAAGCCCCTTCAAGTTGTGTTGACCTTCGACCAGCCCTCGGCGGCCCGGGCCGCGCGGCGGATGTTGAACGGATTTCTTCAACGGTGGGCTGCCGATGTCGACACCCACCTCGACGAATGGAGCTTCACCGAAATGGAGCATCCGCAGTGCCGCGAGGAGGCCCTCGACCTCGCCCGGCATTGCGACATTTTTGTCATTGCCCTGACGGGCGGGGACGATCTCCCGGTCGGCTTTGTGGAATGGCTCGACGAGTGGGTTGATTCCCGCGCGCCCATCGAATCGGCGCTTGTCCTCTTGGTCGCCTCCAATGGGGTCTCCCCGCGCCTTTCCTGCTGCGATTGGCTGCAAGCGGCGTCCCGGGCCAACAATGGCCTGTCGTTTTTTACGACCACCGTGCCTGTGGAGCCGCCGGTGGCCCTGCCGTCGGTCCATCCCAAAACGCTCTTTGCTCGGCTGTCCGCGATCAACGCCGATTTGCTCCCCGAAGTGTCCGGGCTGAACGAGTGATGGCGGCGCCGCAGGACCCTCAGGCGCCGTCCGGGCCCACCGCCTCCCGGGGTCGGTTGCCCGAATTGTTTGCGCGGGAGCCCTTCCGTCTCTTCTTTCCGGCGGCCACCTTGGCGGGGATCCTCGGAGCGGCCCTTTGGCCGCTCCATCTATTGGGCATCAGCCCCGATTTTCCGGGCCAGGCGCACGCCAGAATCATGGCGCACGGCTTCTTTGGAGGGTTCATCCTTGGGTTCCTCTGCACCGCGATGCCCAGGATGCTGTCGGCCCGGCCGTTCCAAATGGCCGAAACCGGGCTGCTGCTGCTTTTGCATGTGGCCGCCGTCGCCGCGTATGCCGGAGGGGCTTTGCGGATCGGCAATGCCTTGTTCCTCGCGTTGCTCGCGTCGTTCGCCGTTTCCATTGGCAGGCGGATCGGCGAGCGGAGGGATCTGCCACCGCCCGGATTCGTCCTCGTGGCGCTGGCGCTCGGTTGCGCGGCGGTGGGTTCCCTGCTTTCGATTGTGGAATCCGAGGAGACCAGCCCAATCTGTTTGGTGTGGCAGAAGCTCCTGACGTACCAGGGGTTCATTCTTTTCCCGATTCTTGGAGTTGGGCCGTTCATCCTGCCCCGCTTTTTCGGGCAGCCCAGCGCGCACGACCTTCCGTCATCCATGGCCCCGACCCGCGCCTGGGCCGCGAAGGCGGCGCTCGCGCTCGGCGCCGGGTTGGTGATTCTTGGTTCTTTCGCCTTGGAGGCCATCGGTTGGATTCGCGCCGCGCACGCCATCCGTTTCGCCGCCTCGCTGGGCTATCTGGTGGCCGAGACGCCACTGAAGGCTGGCCCCGCGTCCTCAGGTGTTTTCGCGGCCGCCATCCGCCTCGCGCTCGCCGGGATTCTGGGGGGATTCCTGGCCATTGCAATTTTTCCCACCCACCGCGTTGGGCTGCTGCACTTGACGCTGGTCGGGGGATTCGCGGCGATCATCTTTGTCGTGGCCACCCGTGTCCTCTTTGGCCACAGCGGCCAACTCGCGCGGTTGAGCGGAAGGAATCGATGGTTCAGCATTGCGGTCGGCCTGATGTTGTTTGGGATGGCGACGCGCATCAGCGGCGATTTTTGGCCAAGAATCATGGCCTCCCACTACATTTACGGCGCCCTCCTTTGGATTGGGGGCGTGCTGCTTTGGGCCATTTTCACCCTGCCCAAAGCCCTCGTTGAAGATCCCGAGAAATAGCCACGGGACGGCAGGCAGGCGTGGATTGCCGCGGCGCCGCAAGAAATGTGGGCAATTCACCAACTCTGGCGAAGCCACGCTGGTCGCTCGCGTCCAGTTTGCAGGGATGAGAATCAACCCATGCCTGAAGCGGGGCCAATCGCTCACCGCTGTCGGCGCAATCATCTCCGCAATTCTTCTCTTCCCGTCCATGCCGGAGGCGGCGGCGCCTGCTGTCGGACTAAAAAAGGAGGCGGACCCGGATGTGAAGGGCGAGGAAATCGCAATCGTCACCCAGGCGCCCCATGTCCCGCCACCAATCAAGCGGTCGCATCCCACCAAGGTCATCGTGACGCTGGAGGTGCGCGAAGTTGTCAAGAAGATGTCCGACGGAGTGGACTATCTTTTCTGGACGTTTGGCGGAGACGTGCCGGGGAGCTTCATCCGCGTTCGCGAGGGGGACCAAGTCGAGTTCCACCTGAACAACCACCCCTCCAGCAAAATGCCGCACAACATCGACCTCCATGCCGTGACGGGCCCGGGGGGAGGGGCGGCTTCGTCGTTCACCGCGCCCGGCCATTCGTCTCAATTCTCGTTCAAGGCCCTGAACCCCGGGCTTTATGTTTACCACTGCGCGACCGCGCCGGTCGGGATGCACGTGGGCAACGGAATGTATGGGCTGATCTTGGTCGAGCCCAAGGCTGGGCTGGCTCCTGTCAGCAAGGAGTATTACATCATGCAGGGGGAATTCTACACGTCGGGAAGGTATGGCGACGAAGGGTTGCAGTTCTTCGACCAAAACAAGGCGGTGGATGAACGCCCGACCTACGTTGTTTTCAATGGCTCGGTGGGCTCGCTGGTCGGGGACAAAGCGATCACCGCCACCGTGGGCGACACGGTTCGGCTGTTCGTCGGGAATGGCGGGCCCAACCTCGTCTCGTCCTTCCACGTCATCGGTGAGATTTTCGACAAAGTCTTCGCCGAAGGCGGCACTGGCGCGCCCCTGCTGAATGTGCAAACAACCATGGTCCCCGCCGGCGGATCCACCATGGTCGAGTTCAAAGTGGAAGTGCCGGGAACCTATATCCTTGTGGATCATTCCCTGTTCCGCGCCTTCAACAAGGGGGCCCTCGGCATGCTGAAAGTGGCCGGCCCCGAAAACCGCCTCGCGTATTCTGGCAAGGAAGTCGACGCGGTTTACCTGGGCAGCCAGGCCGAAGCGGGTTCGGAAGCGCAAAAACGCGTGGCTTCGCTCCAAGCCCAGGTCAAGGAGGCCATCGCCGCCGATCCGAAGATTTCCAGCCTCACCAAGGAGATTCAAATCGCGCGGGGCCAGCAAACGTTCATGCAGACCTGCTTTGTTTGCCACCAGGTCAACGGGGAGGGCATCCCCAACCAGATTCCTCCACTGGCCAAATCGGATTACCTCATGGCCGACCCGGAGCGTTCCATCCGCGCCGTCCTGCAGGGCTTGACCGGGGAGATTGTGGTCAACGGGAAGAAGTATAACGGCGCGATGCTCCCGATGGGAAACCTGTCCGACGAGGAGATCGCGAACGTGCTCACCTACGTGCGCAACAGTTTCGGGAACTCGGGCGATCCGATCGCGCCCGACGCCGTCCGGAAGGTCCGGAGTGAATCGCCGCCGCCGGCCGCCACCGTTTCGTTTGAATGAGGACCCTATGAGGATAAACGCCGCCAGCCATCTTGGATTGTTGATCGCCTCCGCCTGGATCGCGGCGTCCGGGATGGCGGCCCCGGTTCCCCCCGGGATGGCGTTGATCCCCGGGGGGGATTTGACGCCCCTTTTTCGCGCGGAGTGGGATCCGAAAACGGTTCCAGTCGCGCCGTTTTTCCTTGATGTGCTGCCCGTCACGAACGCGGACTTCCTCGCGTTTGTTGCCGCCAATCCCAAATGGCGGCGAGCAAACGCCAAAAGGCTGTTCGCAGATTCCGCCTACCTCAAGAACTGGGGCGGAGACTTGGACCTCGGCGACGCGGTGAACCCTTCGGCCCCGGTCACTCATGTCTCTTGGTTCGCCGCCAAGGCCTATAGCCAATGGAAGGGCAAACGGCTCCCCACGACCGCTGAATGGGAGTTCGCGGCCAGCGCGAGCCCAACGCGGCCCGACGGCCAGAACGACTTGGCGTTTGTCCGCGAGATTCGGCGGTGGCACTCCACTCCCGCCCCTGACCGGATTCCCCGCGCGGGTCTCTCGCCGGCGAACTTTTACGGCGTGAGGGATCTTCATGGGCTCGTTTGGGAATGGGTCGCGGACTTCAACACCGCCATGGTCACGGGCGACGCCCGCGGCGACACCGGGCTGGATCGCCAGCTTTTTTGCGGCGGCGGCTCGGTCGGCGCCAAGGAAACGGACAACTTTCCCGCTTTCATGCGCTACGGATTCCGCAGCAGCCTCAAAGCCAGTTACACCGTGCACAACCTGGGCTTCCGTTGCGCCCAAAACCTTCCCGCCAATGAAACCCCCTGAATTTATTCCCTCATTCCGCCGAGTTTCTGGACGATTTGCCATCATGGCCCTCCTTGCCGGAATGCCCTTTGCTTCGGCCGAATCAAAAACCAACGCGCCCACCGCTGATTGTTGCGCCGAGGCGCTGCCGCCCGGCGTGGCCATTTCCGAAACGTCCCTCTACCAACTCGATTCGGCCTGGACGACGGATGAGGGCAAACCCATCCTACTGAGATCCCTCGCGGGCCGGCCACAGGTGGTCACGATGTTCTTCGCGAGTTGCCAAGTGGCGTGCCCGATTCTCGTGAATGACATGTTCCGGATCTCCGCCGACCTCCGCGACAAAGACCGGACCAATGTCGGGTTCGTCCTGATTTCATTCGACACCGAACGGGACACCCCGAAAGCCCTGGCCAAGTTTCGGCGCGACCGAAAAATCCCGGCGAGCTGGACCCTCCTGACCGCCAAACCAGACGACGTGCTTGAGTTGGCCGCGTTGCTCGGCGTCAAATACAAGAAGGATGTCCGGGAACAGTTCTCCCATTCCAATGTGATCACCCTCCTCCGTTCCAACGGGGAAATTCTGGTCCAGCAGGCGGGGCTGAACACCGATCCCTCGTTCGCGGCCACCGCCCTGGAGAAGGCCGCCAAGGAACGCGTGGGCCCGCCTCCCGGGCAATGACGCGACTCAACAGGCTTGTTTCCCGGCTGCGGGGGCCTGCGCTGCAATGGATGATTGGGCCGGTTGAGGCGCGGCGACGCATTCCAATGGCCATTCAGCGGCGAGGGACGCGTGGAATGAGAACAGGACCCGGCCCCTGCGGGCTTCGGCGGCCATGATCCGGAGCGCGGCCGAAGACCGGTCGCTTGGGTCCGGGCGATCATCCGAAAATCGAAGCCGGACCGAACCGCCGATGAGCCCCAAGTCGATCCGGACATTGCCCACGCCGGGATGCGCCTTGGCTTCGCGCAGCGCCGCCTGCGCAACGCGATAAAGCGCCACCGCCGCGGATTTTTCGATGTCCGGCGCGGCCAACATGGTGGTGACCTCAACGTTGCCGCCGCCCAAGTCGGCCTGGGCTAACCCTCGCAGGGCGGTCAAAAGGCTCGTCCCGCCGTCGATCGGGGGCCGCAGTGTTCGAAAGAGCGCGCGGGATTCCTCGATGTTCTGGTCCACGCTCTTCCGCAACTCCTCCAGATCCTCGGCCAGGCCCGGGGCCTGCGCTCGGATTCTCCGCTCCAGCGCATTCAGTTGCAGGGAGATTCCGCAGAGCCCTTGGCAGAGCCCTTCGTGCAGTTCCTCGGCCATCGCGGCGCGTTCCCAATCGAGGGCTTCCGCCAGCGCGTCCTGCTCGCCCTCCGGGCTCATCGCCCAGCCTCCAGGCCCTCCGCGGCGTCGCGCAGGATCTCGCCCAGCTCGCCAATTTTGAACGGCTTGAGCAGGTGCCGCCGGAAGCCGGCTGAACGGCTGCGGGCGCTGTCCGCGTTCATCCCGAACCCGCTCATGGCCACGGCGAAAAGCCCCGGCTTGGCTGTCCCGCCCTCCAACAAGTTCCAGCCAGCGCCATCCGGAAGCCCAATGTCGGAGATCAACAAATCCCAATCCCCTGCCTCCAGCTTGGCCTTCCCTTCGGCCAAGGTCGAGGCCGAGTCAACAGTGTGGCCCAAATCCTCCAAGTGGTACTGGAGCCACTTCACCGTGTCCGGGTGATTCTCCACAATCAATACTTGCAGGGGTCTCATGTTCGGGATTCGGGGGCGCCTGGGCCGAGGGGAAGGTGGATGGTGAAGGTCGCCCCTTTTCCGGGGCCCTCGCTGGCGGCCGAAATCGCCCCGCGATGCCCTTCAATGACCGCCAACGCGATGGCGAGGCCCAGGCCCAGGCCGCCAAAGTCCCGCGTAATGGCCGGATCCTCCTGCTGGAACGCCTGGAAGATGTCCGCCAATTTGCCGGGATTGATGCCCCGCCCCGTGTCGGAAATCTCGACCGTGATCCAGCCGGGCCGGTCGTTGCGCGAGTTGAGCCGGATTTCGCCGCCATCCGGGGTGAATTTCGACGCGTTCTTGAGCAGGTTCCAAAACACCTGCTGGAGCCGGGCCAGATCCCCTGCGAGACGCGAGCTCTCCGCCGCCAAGTTGACCAGCAGCCGCTGCCTTCTGCGCTCGAAGTCGGGCTGGCAAACTTCAATGGCGTGGCCCACGGCGGCGTGCACATCGACCATCTCCGCCAGCAATTCCAGTTTCCCGTTGGCGATGCGGCTCACGTCCAGCAGGTCGTCGATGAAGCGGGTTTCAATTTCGATGTTCCGGCAGATCATTTCCAGCGCTTCGCGGAGGCGATCGGGCAGGTCCTGGCGGGCCAGCAGAGATTCGGCTGCCAACAGCGCAGGCGTCAGCGGAGTCCGAAGCTCGTGCGAAAGGGTCGCCAGGAATTGGTCCTTGGTCCGGTTGGCCCGCTCGGCCGCCTGCCGGGCCATCTCCGTTTCCTTCAGGGCCCATTCCAGTTCCGCGCGGCTCCTCGCCAATTCCTGCTCGGCCCGCTTCCGTTCGGTGATGTCCAGCGCCATCCCAATCGCAAAGCGCCTGCCGTCGCGCAGCCTCCCGGGGGCTGAAGAGGTGAAAATCCAATGCCGGTGGTCCCCGTTGCGGGCGAGTATCTCGAACTCGAATTGTTCCGCCGCGCCGCCCGATTGGAACACCCCCCGGAGCCGGGCCTTGACCGCCCCGGCCCCCGGGCCCGAGGCCTCGTCAAACCATCCTTCCAGCGACCGCCGTTGCGCCAGGTCAAATCCCGTCAACTCGCCCCATGTGCGGCTGACGTGCAGCACCTGGCCGTCCTCCGCGTGCATGATCACGGGGATGGGGGCGTCCTGGATGGCTCGCCGGAACTGCTCCTCGCTTTGGCGGAGCGACTCCTCCACTTGGAGCCGGGCGGTTGACTCCAGGACCATCCGCTGGCGCGCCGACTCCGCGTCCTCCATCAGGTTCAGCGCGGCCAGGCGCAGTCGGGAATCGGCGGCCTTTTCGTTGCGGGCGGAAAACTCCTGCTTAAGCCGGAGGCTCTGCAAGCGCAATTCCTGGGCCTCCCGGCGCAGTTCCTCGTTGATGCGGGCCAGTTGGGCCGCCCGGGCGAGGGGCGGGGTCTCCGTGTCGATCAAAGTCCCGCTGGCTGTCTCGTCCGTCATGGTCCGGGTGTTGTTTGGTCCGGGGCCGCGCCGAGATCGAGGGGGTAACGAGCCGGCTCGCCCAGCTTTTGGCAAAGCGCGTTGATCTCCTTCTTCAGCTCGATCATGCGCATTTCCCGGCCCATCGCCGCCTCGTTGAAGCGGGTCAGCTCCGTCATCTGCTCCCGCAGCGCGTCCTCCGCCTGTTTGCGGTCGATCAGGTCCGCCGCCTGCCTCGCCAGCAAATCCAGGAAGCCCATTTCGCGGTCGGTCGGTCGATGTTGGCGACGCCAGTGGGTCGAGAGCATTCCAATGGGCCGCCCGGCGCGGGAGACCAGCGGAGTGGATTGCGCGGAGGCGAACCCCGCCTCGCGGAAGATGCGGTTGGGCCCGGTCCCGGCGGGGTCGGTGGCGGAGGCGAAGTCCAAGATCGTCCGTTTTCCGGTGGCCAGGGCAATCGCGGCGGGGGTGCCCGGCGCCGCCTCGACATCGGCGAGCTGCTCCGTCATGCCGTCGGGGAAGCCATTCGCGGCCAGGAGCTCCAGCCGTTCGGTGGCCGGGTTGAGCAACTGGATCGAGCCGCTGTCCGCCCGGGTCAGCGCCATGGCGGCGACGATGATCTCCTTGAAGAGGTCGCCCATGTCCGCCTCGTTGACCAGCCTCTCGCTGACCTTGCGCAGGCGCTCCGTGTTTTGCAGGTCCTCCGCCACGACGCGCTCCGCCCGCTGCCGGTCGGTGATGTCGACGAAGGTCAGGACCACCCCCGCGATGCGGTCGTCGACCGTCCGGTAGGGAAGCATGCGGGCGAGGAAAAACCGGTCCAGCGCGCCCCGCACCTCCCGCTCCACCGGCGCGAGCGATTCCAGGACGCGCTCCGCATCCGTCTCCATCTCGGGTTAATCGATCCGGTGCCGCAGGTCGCTCAGGGGCCGCCCCAAGTCGCTGGGAATCAGGTTGAAAATGGGCGCGGCCGAGCTGGTGAAGCGCATGATGTTCATCTCGCGGTCCAGAAAAAGGGTCGCGATGGCGGTGGCGCCCATCAGGTTTTGCAGGTCGCTGTTGGCCTGGCCCACCTCATCCACCTTGTTTTTCAGCTCTTGGTTGACGGTGGTCAGCTCCTCGTTGATGGACTGCAGTTCCTCGCGGCTGGTCTCCAGCTCCTCGGAGGCCGAGCGCAGCTCCTCGTTCATGGCCTGCAGCTCCTCGTTGCTCGCCTTCAGCTCCTCGGTCGACGCTTCATATTGTTCGACCGTGTCGCGGATGCGCCGCTTGAGCTGCTCGATCTCCCCTTCCAGGTGCTGGACCATCGGCTCCGGCTCGCGGGGCGCCGCCGGGAGTTCCTCCGGATCGGGTGCGGCGTCGCGGATGGAAAATGTCACCAGCAAAAAGTCCGGCGCCAAATCGTCGGCCCGCTCCACACGGAGGTCGACGCTCTGGACCTTGCCGTCGAGGTCGATGGCAACGCCGCTGGCCTCGGCCGACCCGGTTCCCTGCGCCGCGCGGAACAGGGCTGTGCGCAGGTCCAGCCGGAGGGCGGGATGGATCAACTGCAGCAGGTTGGTCGTCGGCTCCCCTCCGGCGATCTGCAGAAAGCGCCCCGCGCTTTCCGAGAGGTGCTGGACATTGTGGTCCCGGTCGATCAGCGCGGAGGGCGGCGCAAACCGCTCGATCAACTTGTAATGCAGCCCGGACCATTGCCCGCGGTCATAGTCCTTCGGCGGATGCATGCGCGGATGCAAATGCCCGAGATGCGTGAACGGGCCACCAGGACCGGGCGGAAGCGCGGAGGGATCCATCGCCCCGAGGGACTGGCCAAGCGCGACCTGTTGCTCAATTTGGCGCGCCAGCAGGCTTCCCGGGCCGCCCGGCGCCGGCACTCCCTGCCGGACGGCGGATCGGCGGGAATAAATTCGGTTCTTTTTGTCAAGGGTCCGGAACATGGCGCTGTAGTCCTCCACGGATTCGGAGGAGCCGAGAAAAAGCATGCCCTCGGCCCGCAGCGAAAAATGGAAGATTTCAAACGCCCGGGCCTGCGCCTCCCGGTTCAGGTAGATCAACAAATTGCGGCAGGAAATCAAATCGATGCGCGAAAAAGGCGCGTCTTTCAACAGGTCGTGCGACGCGAACAGGACGAGTTCGCGGATTTCCCGCC
>CAZSXX010000063.1:0-6775 GCA_964611245.1 uncultured Verrucomicrobiota bacterium
GCCTGCTCCTCCTCAAATGGGTGGCGGGCACAATCTTTTCTTTGTTGCTCGTGATTTCCCTGGGCTTTTTTGGCGCCCTGTTCACCGCCATGTTTTTCCCGTGGGGCGGCCTCTTCGCGTTTGTGCCCGGCGAAATCTTCAGCCTGTTCAGCGCCCGCGACGGCCTCCTGCATTACATTCTCGCCAACTTGGTGCTTTCCACCAAGGCCGCCACGGTCATGACGCTCGCGCTCATGTTCTCCTGCTTCAACATGAAGCCCGCCGCCGCCACCATCCTCGCGCTCTCCTTCGTTTTCGGGAATTTCATCCTGATGCAAATCCCCTTCTTCAAGGAACTCCAGCCCTGGTTCCTCACCTACCATCTTAACCTCTGGCAAAATATGTTCGCCCAGCCCATCCCGTGGTGGAAGGTCGCCGAATCTTTCAGCATCCTTGCGGGCTTCAACCTCTCCTTTCTCATCGTCGGAGCCGCCGGATTTCAACTGCGCGATTTCAAGTCCTAGCCGGCCGCGGCGGACTTTGGATGCGGCGACGATCGGCGATGAGAATTGGGCTCAATCCCCCCAACCCTCGCTGATGATTGCGCCGTCTTTGACCTCGAAATCCACCGCCATGTCTCCCCAGCCGTCCCCGTCCGACCATGTCACCCAAACCGTCCCGTCCGTTGGCCATTCACTCAGGTCCGCGGATCGCTCGATGTTCTCCAAGGTCGCCCCTTCGCCCCACTCCTCGACGCCTTTCCTCGCGCGTCCGGTCATTTCCGGCTCCAACGCCGCCAACGTGCCGGTGATTTGCTCAAGCTCCCCGAGGGTCGGACAGTGGAAGGCGCGGCCATGGAACCAGAAATCGACGCCGCCAAAACTGAACCTCCAGGCCGCCTCCTCGAAGAATGTGAACTCGACGCCATGAAATGAAATCCTCGGATTCTCTTTCTTGTCCTTCGAGAAAAGTCCCATAAAGGCCAATGATCCCCCGGTGGATGGAACCTGCAAGTGGCAAATCGCCCTCCAAAGGCGTTGCGAGGAAATCTTCGCGAGTGACCAAGGTGAGCTGATCTTTGGCAGTCTCTGCTTTTTGTCCCGCGCATGTTCGAGTGTTCGGAAAGCGCGCGGGCCGCTTCGGAAAAGCTTTTCGACCGCTTGCATGATCCTCCAAGATTTCCAAATCGTTCGCATGCAGGAAAATGAATTTGTGCCGAATTCGCTGGCCACACGAAGCGAAAAAGACGGATGGCGACGCGCCCGAAAACCAGAGCGCAAGGCGGTAAGGAAAAACCCTTCAGTGGAACCTTCTGGAAGCACACATCAGAGCTTGGACAAAAGGATACTTTTTATTTGCCCAGCCTTTGCTGCGGAAGGGTGAAATTGATTTCGACGCCAAAAGCGGCCCATGGAAGGGAGTGCGCCGGGGACTGAACCGGCAGGAAGTTGGACTGGACGGCGCGGATCTGGACAAGGTAATGTTGGAGAACCTTCCTGCTTATGCGAATGCTTTTTGTGGCTGATCTTCATTATGCGTTGAAGCAGTTTGACTGGGTGGCGGCCGAGGCGGGGGCGTACGACGCGGTGGTGATCGGGGGTGATCTGCTGGACTTGGGATCCGCGCTGGACCGGGATGTGCAGATCGTGGTCTTGGAGAAGTATTTTGAGCGCCTGCGGGAGTTGACCTGCGTGGCGGTGAGTTCTGGAAACCATGACGGGGACGGGCGGGATGGGGCGGAGGAATCGGTGGCCCGGTGGCTGCGGGAGGTGAAGGCGCCGGGGTTGTTTGTCGATGGCGATTCGTTTGAGCTGGGGGAGACGTTGGTGACGGTGTGCCCATGGTGGGATGGGCCGGAGTCGCGGGCGGCGCTGGAGGCGCAGTTGGAGCGGGACGCGGCGCGGCGGAAGGGCATGTGGATTTGGATTCATCATTCGCCGCCGGACGGCTCGCCGGTGAGTTGGACCGGGCGGCGGTTTGGCGGGGATGAGTTTTTGGCGGGGTGGATCCGGAAGCATGAGCCGGACTTGGTGTTGTCGGGGCACATCCACAACGCGCCGTTTTATGAGGGCGGGTCGTGGGTTGACCGGATTGGGCGGACATGGATTTTCAATCCGGGGCGGCAGATTGGGCCGCGGCCGGCGCATTTGAGTTTTGACCTGACGCGGATGACGGTGCGGTGGGTGTCGATGGAGGGGGAGGAATCGCGGGAGCTGGGAACGGGGGCCACCGCCGCGGTCAGCGCGGGCGTGGTTGGCGCTGCATAAGGGATTCCAGGACTCCGTCGACCATGCCGAGATGGTCGTGGCCTTGGTATTGGAGTTTGACGTCGATGAGGTACTTGTTGAGGGCGTCGAGGCGGGAGGCCAGGAGTTCGGCGATGTGGAGGCTGGCCTGCGGCGAGTTTTCGAGGAACGCGCGGGGGTCGGGGATGACCGCGAAGCGGGCGGGAGTCTGGGCGCGGACGGTGGCGGTGTGTGGGGAGTCCAGGAGGATCGACATTTCGCCGAAGATCGCGCCAGGGGCGGAGGCTTTGGCGACGCGGATGTTGTCGCGGAGAATCTCGACCTGACCCTCGAGCAGGACGAGCATGACGCCGCCGCGCTGGCCTTGCTCGAGGACGCTGTCGCCAGCTTGGAATTCGCGGACTTCGTGGCTCTTGACGAGGTCGAGGTTGGCGCTCCTGGCGGGGGGAGCTTAGCCGGAGGGGGGGCTTGTGTCGTCGCTTTTGTTGGCGGGCATGCGGGGCGGGCGGGTCCGGCGGCATTCTGGTTCGGCCACTTGCGGCTTTTCACGGGGGCTTATTTTTGCCTTAATGCGGCGCGTGGCAATCAAAACTCATCGGCGCCGCCTAGGGTCAATCGCGCTTTTTTGTTTTTTGTTGGTGGGCATTCCGGCGGGCGCCCAACCGGCCGGAGGCAACCACGTTTTGGATTTGAACAGCCAGGGGAGTTACGTGGAGTTGCCGCAGGGGTTGATCAACGGCCCCACCGTCACGATGGAGGGTTGGGTGAGATGGCGGGAGTTCCGGTACATGTCGCGGTTCTTTTGCTTCGCGGACGAACGGATGGACTTCGACCTCCATAATTGGGGAATTGGGAACGGCTTTGTGGTGGAGCGGGGAATCCGAAGTGCGACCGGAGCCATCCAAGATCTCGAGGTGATGGAGTTCTCGAACGCCCTGAATCCTGGGCAATGGTGTCATCTGGCGGTGGTGCGTTCAACCAACGAAATCCGTGTTTATTTCAATGGCCTCCCGGTGTCGGCGCCATGGCGCAAACTGAACTGGACGCCCCCCGGTGTTCCCCGCGGGAATTTCCTTGGCCGCTCGCCGCACCACTCCTTCCTCCCTGGCGATTTGGACTTCAATGGTCAAATGGACGAAGTCCGCTTGTGGGATGGGGAGAGAACCGAGGCAGAAATCCAAGACGGGATGTTCCGTCGGTTGACCGGGCAGGAGTCCGGGTTGGTTGCGCTCTGGAATTTCGATGACCCCCTCCAACCCGGCCGCGATTCTTCCCCGCATGGGCGCCACGCCGCCCTCAGGGGCGGGGCCAGTATTCTGCCCGCGCCAGCCACCCGTCCCAGGGACTTGGCGCAGCCCGCAATCTTGTCCGGAGTGGTGACGGATGCGGCAGGAAAGCCTGCCCAAGGGGCCACAATTCTCGCAGTTCAGGATGGACGGGAGATTGCCCAGTGTGGCGTGGACAACGAAACCGGACGGTATTTTCTCGCGCTCTATGGGCCGGAGACGCCGTACGATCTGGAGGTAAGGTCTGGTGGCGAAGGAGGGCAAGGCGTCTGGAAGGTGGGAGTTCCATTGAGGGCTGGCCAACGCCATGAAATCAATTGGGCTTTGCGGGCCGCGTCCAAGCTTTCCGGTTCGGTCCTTGGCTTGGACGGCCAACCGCTGACCGCGGTGGTGGTGCAGGCCCGGCCAGGAACCTTGGAATATGGCCGTTTTGTCCCCAGAAGCGATGCTCCAGGCGATGGTGCGCTTGCCGCCACCGACAAAATGGGCGCGTTCCAGTTTTTGAATCTCCGCCCTGGCCCGTATCAGATCCGCTGCCATGTCATTGGTGGCTTTGTGGATCACCCAAACATTGCCGAGGTGCGTGACAGCGCGGCCCCCACGGCCGTTCAGTTTCGGATTCCAAGGCACAAAAAGGGGGTCTTTCGAAGTTACGGATACCCGGAGGGCCTGGCGAACAGCAACGTGCGTCGAATCGCCTTCGACTCCGAAGGCTCGTTGTGGGCGGCGACGCGGGGTGGTGCCTCAAGATTGGACGGACGCTCGGTCGTCAACTTCACCCGCGACAATGGCCTGCTGGCGAACGACGCTCATAACCTTTGGTTCGAGCCGAGTGGAGCGATCTGGATTGCCAGCTTCGGAGCTGGTGTTTCACGGCATGACCCCAAGGCCCAAACGTGGCAACACCTGACATCCACCAATGGATTGCTCGACAACCTCGTGTGGTCGATCCTGCGTGAGCCGGGTGGAGCGATGTGGTTCGGCGCGCGAAAGGGAGTCAGCCGCTACGATCCCTCGGCGGCCCGAACGGGAGGCGCGACGTGGAGCCACTTCACGCCCACGAACGGATTTCCGGACGCGGTGGCCCTCTCGATGGTCCAGGAGCCGTCCGGCGCCGTTTGGATTGGCTACAATGCCGCTGTTTTGGTTCGCGTGGAAGGGACCAACGTGGTCCAGTTCAGGAAATCAAATGGGCTGGATTTGGGCACTGTCTCGGGGATGCATTGGGATGCTGACGGAACCCTATGGCTGGCGGGCAGAGGTGGCGTGGTTCGGTTTGATCCAGTCGCCGCGCGCGAGGGCCGTCCGGCGTTCACCCCGTTGATCCGTTTCCCCGACAATTGGGGGGATGCGCTCTGTCTCCACCGCGACGCCGAGGGGATCATGTGGATCGGCGCGGAAAGGGGCTTGATTCGCCACGATGGCCGGAGCTTTGTCCTGTTCGACCAACATGACGGCCTGCATTCCATCACTGCCAACTCCATCCAGACCTCGCCCGACGGAAGCCTCTGGATAGCCGGCGTGCGCGGCGTGTCGCGATACGATGCGCGGACCTTCCTGACCATTGGGAAAGAGGACGGCCTCGAGGGCCCGATTCGGGACATCAGGAATTTTGGCGACGGCAAACTCTGGATCGCGACCCAGGAGGGTGGGCTGCATTGCTATGGCGCCAACGGGATATTACGGTTCGGAAATGGCGGGACCGAAAATCCAGGCGTGGAGTCCATCGCGAAAACAACCGATGGAGCCATTTGGGCCGCGGGCCGCCGGGGCTTGATGCGCATTGACGCGCATTCCCAGGCCAACGGGCGAAACTCCTTCACAATCTTTGCGGAGAAGGAATTCGGCAAATTAGTCAGTGGCGCGGCCTCAATGGCCCCGGCGGCGGATGGCGCCCTTTGGTTCCGGTCCGACGCTGGCTTCGTCCGTTTCGACGGGAAAGCTTTTCGGGCCTTCACCGAAGCAGATGGCCTCGGGGGCCGCATCCCGATAACAATCGGAACAGGGACGGATGGGGTCCTTTGGTTCCTCAGTTCGGATGCCGAGTGGGATACTGAGCGACCGTCGTTCCTCACCCGTTATGATGGAAAACAATTCGCCAACTTCAATAAAGCCGATGGATTGTTGGCTACCCCTTGGAGTCTAGTTCCCGCGCCTGGCGGCGAGGTCTGGCTCGCTTATGGATGGACTCAAACTCAACCTTTTGGCGTTGGAAGGTTTGACGGAGAAAAAGTCCATAATTTGACCATGGAGGACGGCCTGCCCGAGAGTCGCATCAGCCGCGTTGTTTGTGATGCTGCCGGCGTGGCGTGGTTTTGCTCCAATGACAACGGCGCCGGTCGTTACAATCCGCGCACCCGAACCGTTGAGACTTTCCATGCTGGTCATGGACTGGCGCAGAACACCGTCTTGCATGTATTCCGAGACGAGGGTGGCCTCCTGTGGTTCGGCACGGAAGGGGGCTTTAGCCGTTATGACGGAACCGCCTGGACGTCGATCGACACACGCGACGGCCTGTTGGAAAACAGGGTGGAGAAGATTGAGAAGGCGGACCATGGCGGGGTCTGGCTGGCCACCGGGAAAGGCTTGGTCCGTTTTCAACCGACCAAGCTGGACCTCAAGGCTCCGCGCCTGAGCGTGCAGACCGACGCGCATTTCACGGATTTGTCCCGCCTGCCGCCCATCACCCAAGGACGCCTGGTCACGATGAAATACTCGGCCATCGACCTGCGCACGCGCCCGGAGAACCAGCAGTACCGCTTCGCCCTGCTCCCGGGTGACGTCTCTCTGCCGCCCGCCAAAACCGACCCCCGCTGGAAGCCCCCCGTCAAGGACCTGCAACACGCCTGGCTGGCCGAGTCGGCGGGGGATTGGACATTCTTCGTCCAGTACATCGACCGCGACCTGAACTACTCGGCCCCTGCGCGGGCCCTGTTGACGATCGTCCCGCCTTGGCACGCCAACCCATGGATCGTCGTCCCCGTCGGCGCCTCGGCCTTGGGGCTGATTGGCTGGGCCTTCATCGCCCGGTCCCTGGTCCTGCGCCGCAAGCGGGAGGCGGATGTCCTCCGCGAGAGGCTCCTGGAGGAGGAGCGCAAGGCCCGGGCGGCGGCCGAGCTGGCGTCGCGCGAATTGGCCCTGAAAAACCAGCAACTCGACGAGGCGCGGGCGGCGGCCGAGCAGGCCAGCGCGACCAAGAGCCAGTTCCTGGCCAACATGTCCCACGAGCTCCGCACCCCGATGAACGCGATCATCGGCTACAGC
>CAZSXX010000063.1:6785-15642 GCA_964611245.1 uncultured Verrucomicrobiota bacterium
GCCAGCCTCGTCCCGGACCTCCAAAAAATCCATGGGGCGGGCCGCCACCTGCTGGGGCTCATCAACGACATCCTCGACCTCTCCAAGGTGGAGGCGGGCAAAATGAGCCTGTACCTCGAGGAGTTCGACGTGCCCCGCCTGGTTGATGACGTCGCCGCCACCGTCCAGCCGCTGGTGGCCAAAAACGGGAACACCCTGCGGGTGGACTGCCCCCCGGACCTGGGCGCGATGCGGGCGGACGTGACCAAAGTGCGCCAGACCCTCTTCAACCTCCTGAGCAACGCGAGCAAATTCACCGAGCGGGGGTCCATCGCGCTGCGGGTGGAAAAGGCCGGGGAGGACACCGTCCTGTTCCATGTCGCCGACTCCGGCATCGGAATGACCGGGGACCAAATGAGTCGGCTCTTCGAGGCGTTCGCGCAGGCCGACGCCTCGACCACCCGCAAGTTCGGCGGGACGGGCCTGGGCTTGGCGATCAGCCGCAAGTTCTGCCAGTTGATGGGCGGGGACGTCTCCGTGGAAAGCGAGCCCGGGCGGGGCTCGACCTTCACCGTGCGCCTGCCCCGCGTGGTCGCGCCAGCCGGCGCCCCGGCCAGCCCCGGCGCCCGCGGGGCGGGCCGAAACCGCGACCCGCGCCAAGCCACCGTCCTGGTGATTGACGACGACGAGGCCGTGCGGGACTTGATGCAACGCTCGCTGAGCAAGGACGGCTACCACGTGGAGGTGGCCAGCGACGGGCGGTCGGGCCTGGAGATGGCGCGGAGAATCCAGCCGGCGGTCGTCACCCTCGACGTGATGATGCCGGGGATGGATGGCTGGGCCGTGTTGGCGGCGTTGAAGGCGGATCCGGGCACGGCAGACATCCCGGTGATCATGCTCACGATCGTCGACGACAAAAGCATGGGCTTCGCCCTGGGGGCGGAGGATTACTTCACCAAGCCGGTCGATTGGCCGCGGCTTTCGTCCGTGCTGCAAAAACACCGGAAGCCGGCGGGGAGCCAGACGGCGCTGATCGTCGAGGACGACTCGGGGACGCGCGAGATGCTGGGCCGGGCCCTGCGCAAGGAGGGGTGGCAGGTGCGGGAGGCGGCCAACGGCAAGCTCGGGCTGGAGGAGTTGGCCCATGGATTGCCGGCCCTGATCCTCCTGGACCTGATGATGCCGGAGATGGACGGGTTCGGCTTTGTCCAGGAACTGCGGAAACGGCCGGAGTGCGCGCGCGTGCCGGTGATCGTCATCACCGCCAAGGACCTGACCGAGGAGGACCGCCAGCGGCTCGCAGGGAACGTGGCGACCATCCTGGGCAAGGGCCCGGGCGGCCACGACCAACTCCTGGCCGAAGTCCGCCACCTCCTCACCCGCCAACTCGAATTCCAAATTTGAGGCCCGCCCCGCCAATGGGCCGCGCCTCCTAGGAATCGATCGATTTGGGCTTTTAGAGATTTCCAGAATATTGGGGGCGTGGTAAACGTCTCGAATACAAATGAAGAATTTACTCTTGGTCGGGGCGTTGTTGCTTGGCGTTTTGCGCGGAGGCGCCGCGGAGGCGACTTACCTTTCGTTCGCGGGCGCGGGAGGGCCGGGCAAGGGCAAGAGCGTCGTGTTCATCGCGGGCGATGAGGAGTACCGAAGCGAGGAGACCGGCCCAATGCTCGCCAAGATTTTGAGCCAACGTCATGGCTTCGATTGCGCGGTCCTCTTTTCAATGGACCCAACGGGCTCCTACATCGACCCGAACAACCAGAAGAGCGTCTCGAACGTGGGGGCCATCTCGAAGGCCGACCTGGTCATCATCGCGACACGGTTCCGGCAGTGGTCGCCGGAGGAGTACCAACACTTGGCCGATTTCCTGAACGCGGGCAAGCCCATCATCGGCCTGCGGACGGCGACGCACGCCTTCACCGGCCCCGGCAAAACAGGGGACTTCAAGTGGTCGGATTTTGGCCTGAAAATCCTCGGCGAGCAGTGGGTCAACCACCATGGCCACCACAAAGTGGAGGGGACGCGCGGGCTGATTGAATCGGCCAACGCCAAGCACCCGATTCTCAACAGCGTTTCGGATGTCTTCGGGCCTTCGGATGTGTACACTGTTTCGAACCTCGACGAAAAACACGCGACCGTGTTGCTGCGCGGATTGGTGACCGCCACGCTGGACCCGGCGTCCAAGCCCATCGACGGGCCGAAGAACAATCCGGCCATGGCCCTTGCTTGGGTGCGGCCATACGTCAGCCCGAATGGCGCCGCCAAAGGGCAGGCTTTCTGTACGACCCTCGGCGCCTCGGTCGATTTCAAGAGCGAGGACCTGCGTCGGTTGGTCGTCAACGCGGTGTACCACCTGTCGGGCCTCCCGGTGCCCGCCAAGGCGGATGTCGCCTACGTCGATCCCTTTGAACCGACGTTTTATGGCTTCAATCCCGCCAAGGGATTCTACGACAAGCGGGCGTTGAAGGTCTCCGACTTTGCCCTGGGCCGCAGCGCCGCCACCGGCCCCGCGAAAGCCAAATAGCCTCCGCCAATTCAGGTTTTCGGCGCGCGGAATCGGGGCTACCGTCATCGGCAGCTCTTATGAAAACGCTTCTCACTTTCCTTTGGGCAGCCGGGCTGGCCATCCCAGTTTTCCCCGCTGACGCAAGCCTCGAGAACATCCAGCGCGAAATAGATGTGCTGAAAAAACGGGTGGCGGCGCTGGAGGCGGAGAACGTTCAACTTAAGCGGGAGGCGACCTTCGAGCGGGTGGTTGTCAAAAAGGAGTTGGTCGTCTCGGACACCGGGTCGCCATGGGAGGCCGGCTTCGAGGAGCACCAAATCGCGCGGGGCATCTACGCGCGGTCGCTCTTCGACGGGCCGGGCGGGCTCTGGGTGCGCAGCCGCCTGATCAAGACCGAGATTGATGACCCATTTGACGACCGGTTTCACGCCATCGAACGCGATGGGTTTCGGACGGCGCCCGGCCACATTTCATGGAATGTATGGCTGGGCGGAGCGTGGCGCCAAATGGCGATCATCCAAGGCGAAGGGCTGGAGTTGTCGGAGGTCCCGCGCGGGCAATGGTCGGGAGGAAACCATCCCGGGAGGCTCAGGCTGCAATCCTTCCGCCCCGGCCATGGGGAACCATTGACCGACGCCGTGATCGGGCAGGGGATGATGTCCTTGGGCGGCGGAGGCTTCGGCGGGGGCGGCCTTCCCTACGCGAACGAGGTGCTGCAGTTGTGGGGTGGGGAAATGCGCGCCATGCCCTTGGCCAGGCCAGGCGCCCCCACGGTGGCGAGGGACGACAGGTCCGGCCCACATCGCTATGCGGTGATCGCCCTCGGCCCGCAGGGGCGGCGGTCCCAGCCTTCCCCGGCTGTTCTCGCGGGCGGATTGGCCGAACTCCAGTGGGACAGCGTCCCCGGAGCGGATGCATACTTGGTCGTGCGCGACACCATGGAGATCGGTCCGGTGCGCGTCGAGGGTTCAAGAAAAATCTGGGTGGATCGCTAGCCGCAAGCTCCGAAGCGCAAGACCCCCCTGCCACGACGGGCTTTTGCGCCGAGGATAAAGGATTCTTCGAAAAGGAGCGGTTGAGGCGGATCAGGAGAGGCGATCAGGGTTTCGGGCCAGTGTAACTGCATTTCTGAACCTCCTGGCTGCCGACTGCGTTTTCCACGAGTTCGGGCCAGACGTGGCCAACGAAGAATCCCATCCCAATGTTTAGCCGGACATACCGGGTTTGTCCTGGCTCCAATCCAAAGGAGAGGGTTCTTTTGACTTCGGTTGAGGTTTCGATCTGGTGCTGTCCTGGCGGGCGGTCAACGTAGAAGAATCCGTGGGGGACCGCATTGCCGACGGTCTCGCCGTTCAGGCGCACGGCGGGTTGCACCGCGGCCCCGACCGCCGATTTTCGGTAAATGAACACACGCCCCTGGTCACTGGCAAGGGGCTGTATATTCTTGATTGCCTCGGCGTATTTGGGACCGGAGGCGCAGCCTGTCATCGAGACGAAGACACAGAGAAGCAGGGCGGATTTCACGAAGGATTTCATTTATTTTGAGGGGAGAGGTGTTTTTTCCAATTCAAGAGGGACTGCCTTGGAAAGGGGCGAAAAGGTTCTTTCATAAAGGAGGTAAAACCCGACCAGTTCTCGGCCCCGGACGACTATGGCGGCCTCTGAAATGTTGGATGCCTCAACCTTCACGATTTGGTCGCGAGTCGTATAGACCAACCCCTCGGGCAGAACACCGATCTGTTTCCAATGCGTGTTTGCGTTCAAAAGCGTTGGATACCCTGTGCCAAGCCCGATTTTGGCGCCCTTCACGAGTCGAAAGGAGTCCTGTTCGGTGGAAGGGGCGAATGAAGCGGGTTTTTGTTTCAAGTGGCTGACGTCGAACGCACACCCAACAAGGACCGTCACGAAGAAAAACTGTATTATAATAGCCAAGAACGCATGGAGTCTATTCATAGTAAAACTCGGCACCTAGATTCCCGAAGAAGGGGTGGGAATGCACATCCCACCCCCTCCGATGGGCCGCCTTTGGTCAGGAGGAACGACCGCCGGCGGCATGGTCAAAGTGAGACTCGACGAGGGCCAAACGAGCCACACCGGCTGGAGCAAATGAGTTCTATCGCAGAGCCGCCACCGGGACCAAATTAGAACGAGAATTTTGTCCCCAAGTGGACCTGGGTGAGGTGATCAAACAGGTCATATCCGAGCGATGTTTTAACGCCCATGTTGACGCTCCACTTGTCGTTGATTGAGGCCGAAACATCGATTCCTAGATCGTGCCAGTCGGCGTCCACAAATTGGACCGCATCCAAGTCCCGGTAATAGACGTAAAATGGATTCACCGCGACGGCGTCAGTAACCTTGATTCCAAAATTCATCGCCAATGCCGCGACCCAAGTCGCCGGGCCTGACTCCTGAGCAAGGCGATCAAAAAGCGCGCCGAACGACAGGCTGAAGCGTTCGTTAAAATCAATCGCATAAGAAACAAATGGGCCCGCAGTCCAGGAAGATTCCAAGGTCACAACATCTGAGTCGTAGGCAAGGTAGTTGACGTGCGCCCCAACATTCAGTTTGTCGAAAACATTGTATTGCCCGCCAACATCGATGCCGAATGTAGTGAAATCAAGCGGTCCAACACTGGTGCGGTAAATGGGCAAGGTCGCCATCACCTCCAGTTTCTCCGTTTCCAAAGAAGCGCTGAGGTTCATGCCGTAGCTATCAAAGTCCACGTTGCTGCCTTTGACGCTGCCGAATCCATAGAAGCCGCCCAACCCAAGGCCGTAGAGGTTCCCCGCCTCCTTGGCCGCTGCTTTCGCATCGCGTTCGCCTTTGCTCAGGGCCTGGCGCAGGACCATTTTCCTCATCGTTAGGTCCGTGATCTGCATCTGAGGTGTAATGGGACTGGCGGCTCCAATTCCATCCGCGCTGATTCCGCCGGGATCACCGCCGTCGCCACTCGTTGTGATGCCGAACGCGCTTGCAACTCGGGGGTCATTCTCGTCCAGGCCCAAGTAGCCTGAGAGACGATGGACGAATGCATTAAAATCTCCTGACCTTAGATCGGCAGCCAAAACGTCCGCCTGAGCGCCGCTGATAGTGCCGTTAATGCCGGAGGCCCTCAGGGTGGGACCTACAATATCGAACGCTTCCAAGACGTCAGAACCAGTCGTTGAGCCAAGGGCAGCGGCCACGGTACTCCTCGATTCGCCGATAAGGTCAGCAACCGCATTTAAGAATGCAGAGTTGTTGACATGATTTGCAAGTGACGACTGAGAGGCGCTTACCGCAAGCAGCAACGCCAATGAACCGCCGGCAGAACGAAGAAGAGACTTTTTCATTTTCGAACGAATTTGCCTTCCGATTTGCATGGTAGAATTAGTGGTTGGTTGTTAATTGTGACGAAGTGATCGTTGCCGACGAGCCATGCCTCCGCCTATCCGTCAAAATGGGGAGAAAGCCGGGGATTTTTCAGCCAGTTTCTCCTTAAATATCCACCGATGAAGCTACGGCCCACCTGAATTCCCGGCGGTTCAGCCGGGAAGAAAGGGCGGGTTTCCGAGAAATTTGGCGACGGCGGCCGACTCGGAATGCACCTGCATTTTGTCGTAGATGTGGATGAAATGCGTTCGGAGGGTGGAAGGTTTGACTCCCATCAAATGGCAAATTTCCTTGCGATCCAGTCCGCGCGCCGTCAACTCCAATGCCAAAGTTTCCGTGGCGGTCAAGTTCCAGGAGGCCTTGGCTTCGCCGTGGAGGGCGAAGTGGCTGAGCAGGCGGGCCGCGACCGTTGGGGAGATGACCGCGCCTCCATTGAAAACCTCATCCAAGGCAAGGACAAGGGCATGCGGCGACACTGGTTTGGCCAGAAATCCGTTGGCGCCCGATTCGATGGCTCGCCAAAGGACGCAGGGATCATCGTGGACCGTGATGACAATGAAGCGGGTTTTCGGGAGTTTTGCCTTCAGCAGTTTTAGGAGGTGGAATTCCTTTCCAGTTCCGACGCCGTAAAGGCTGAGATCGAGAGTGACGACCTCTGGGGCCAACAAGGGAATCTTGGACTCGGCATGCGCCTTTGTATGGAAGGCTCCAACGCACGCATAACCGGGAGCGTGGTCAATGACATTCCGAAAGTATGAACAGGAATCTGGGTCATCCTCGACAATGGCCACTTTTCGCGGCCTTTGAATGTGCGAAAGCAGAGGTGGTTGGTTGTTCATTGCGCCTTCACGATTGCCAACTGGATCGACTGGGATGGAAGTTAATAAGGAATTGAAATCTGAAATAGCAAGTTGGAAATTACTGGAACGAAAGAAAGAATGAACATCCTTGGATCGGCAAAGGGACGCGTTTCCCCCGGCCGGGGCGATTAAAGCCGAGAAGAGAAGGGGTTGGCAGGACGAGGAGATGGCGCGCGCTTCATCGACAATTTGGATTCCCTGAGTTTCTCGGGCGGGGGGAGGGAATGGGAGGTTGACGGCGGCGGGGAAATGGATTGAATGAGGGGGTTCAAAAGACTTTTTTATGAAATCATTTTTTTGGAGGTGCGCGGCGGTGGTGGTGTTGGGCGTTTTGGCCCTGGGCGGGCGGGCGGCTGACTTGAAGGTGGGGGTGCAGTCGTGGACGCTGCGGAATTTGAGCTTTGACCAGGTGGTGGAGTTTTGCGCGAAGCACCAGATCAAGCATGCGCAGTTGATCCCGGACCACCTTGGGCTGAACAAGACACGGGAGGAGTGGCAGAAGAAGAAGGAGGCGATGGAGAAGGCGGGGGTGGTCCCGTACACGTTCGGGGTGGCGGGGACGTCGATGAACAAGGAGGAGAACCGGAAGTTGTTCGAGGCGGCGAAGTTTTTTGGGATGAAGATGGTGGTGGTGGAGCCGGGGGATTTCAAGATCCTGGACAATTTGGAGGAGCTGGCGAAGGAGTATGACATCAAGGTGGCGATCCACAATCATGGGATCACGTCGCTGTACGGGAACCCGGCGGTGGTGCGGAATGTGATCAAGCACCGGGACGCGCGGATTGGGGTTTGCATGGACGCAGGGTGGATCGCGAGCGCGCGGCTGGATCCGGCGAAGGTGTTCAAGGAATATGACGGGCGGGTGTTCGACATCCACCTGAAGGACAAGAAGGTGAACAGCACGGAGCGCGGGGATGTGGCGACGGACACGCTTTTGGGGGAGGGGAACGCGAATTTGAAGGCGTTGTTCAAGGTTTTGAAGGAGGCGAATTGGCAGGGGGTGATGGCGGTGGAGACGGACAGCAATTTGAAGGATCCGACGGAGCACATGGTGAAGGCGCTGGAGTTTGTGAAGGCGAACGCGCCGTAAGGGAGGGGCGCCGGGACGGAGGAGTCGCGGATGAGCTGGTTTTACGAGCAGGTGGTCCGGCCGGCGCTGTTCGCGCGGGATTCGGAGGAGATTCACGACGCGACGCTGCAGGGGCTGAGGTGGCTGAGCGGGTCGCGGCTGGGGCTGGACGCGCTGGGTTCGTTTTATGAGGCGCCGCGGCTGCCGGTGGGGCTGTGGGGGCTGGAGTTCCCGAACCCGGTGGGGCTGGGGGCGGGGATGGACAAGAAGGGGGCGGCGGCGCCGGCGTGGGAGGCGATGGGGTTTGGGTTTTGCGAGCTGGGTGGGGTGACGTGGCACGCGCAGCCGGGGAACGCGGCGCCGCGGATGTTCCGCGCGCCGGCGGAGGAGGCGCTGGTGAACCGGATGGGCTTCAACAATCCCGGGGCGGAGGCGTTGGCGGCGGGGTTGGCGGATTGGAAGGCGAAGGGGCTTTGGCCGAAGGCGCCGGTGGGGATCAATTTGGGGAAGTCGAAGGTCACGCCGAACGAGGAGGCGGCGGAAGATTACCGGCGGAGCCTGGGGGCGTTGTGGGGGCTGGGGGATTTTTTTGTGATCAATGTGAGCTCGCCGAACACGCCGAGTTTGCGGGAGTTGCAGGACCGGGAGGCATTGGACCGGGTTTTGGCGGCGGCGCAGGAGGAGAATGGGAGGCAGGCGGGGGTTGGGGGACGGCGGAAGCCGCTGCTGGTGAAGATCGCGCCGGATTTGAGTTTCCCGGCGATCGACGAACTGCTGGAGGTGGCGGAGAGGAATTCGCTGATGGGGATTGTGGCGACGAACACGACGATTGAGCGGCCGATGAGCGCGGATGCGGCGTGCCAGCGGGCTTACAGCGAGGTGGGCGGGCTGAGCGGGGCGCCGTTGCGAAGGAAGAGCACGGAGGTGATCCGGCATATTTTCCGGCGGACCCAGGGCAGGCTGCCAATCATTGGGGTGGGCGGGATATTCAGCGCGGAGGACGCGTGGGAAAAGATCGAGGCGGGGGCGTCGCTGGTGCAGTGCTACACGGGGCTGGTGTACCGC
>CAZSXX010000064.1:0-4251 GCA_964611245.1 uncultured Verrucomicrobiota bacterium
GGACGCAACGCCAAGCGAGAGCAAATCCGCACCTTCCCAGAGCCTGTCCCGATAGATGAAGTTGGTCCGGGATTTGTCTTTGACCGCGGTGTAGGCGCTGGCCACGGTGTAGCCCGCTTTTTCGAGCTCGGTGAACGCGAAATCAACCCAATGGCGTTTGACGTCCCAGTCGGCCACGGGCGCGACGAGTTTCCCCTCCGCTTTCATCTGCTTGTAAATGCCGGTGTTGAACGGGATTTCCATCTGGTAGATGGTCACGCTGTCGGGGGAAAGCTCGATGGTCTTGCGGACGTTCTCGATCCAATTCGCCTCCGTTTCCTCGACCATTCCCGCGATCAAGTCGATGTTGATTTGGGGAAAGCCGATGGATCGGGCGAAGGCGTAGGCGCGGGCGATTTCCTTGCTGTGATGGGCCCGGCCGTTGATTTCAAGGATGTGGTCATCAAAGTTTTCGACGCCGAGGCTGAGGCGGGTGACGCCCAGGTCGCGGATCGCGCGGAGTTTGTGATCCGTGAGCGTTCCGGGCTCGCATTCAAAGGTCACTTCCTCGACTTCGTCCCAGGGGAGGAGCGCTTTCATGCCATCGGTCAGTTGGCGCAGTTGATCGACGGAAAGGTAGGAGGGGGTGCCGCCGCCGAAATAGACAAAGTTTGGCTTGCGCCCGCCCACGAACGCGCGGGAAGCATAGAGGGCCATCTCCTTGAGCGTCGCATCGATGTAGGACTTGATGGCCGCGGAATCCTTGTCCGTGTAAACCTTGAAATAGCAAAAATGGCAGCGCTTCCGGCAGAAGGGAATGTGCAGGTAGACGCCGAGCGGATTGCCGGGCTGTGGGGGCCGGTCCATGGCGGCTTCAATCTCGCCCAAGTTTTCCGGCTTCCAGAAGGAGAAGGGCGGATAATTTGAGACAAAATAATTGCCGGCAGCCGTTTGTTTTTCCAACGCCGGCCTCGCGGGCAGGGACGCTGGGGGTTGATTGACGATCACGCTCATGGGCTTAGTCCTCGAGTTCTTCCCTCGGTTTTGCCCAGATTATCGCGCATCACCCACCCACCCGCAAGGAAATAGTACCTACACGTATTAATTTACGGGGAGGCCCGCGGGCCGCGAAACCAGCGAAGGGATCAGCCCCACTTCTCAGTCTTGATCTGGTCTTTCGGCATCTGGAGGTCGTTCAGGACGAGGTGTTCGGTCGCTTCGACCAGTTCGTTGGGGCCGCAGGCGTAGAAAACGGTTTGGGCCGGGTCGAGGATGTGCCCCCGGATGAGCTCGGCGTCGATGCGGCCGCGGCGTCCCGTCCAAGGATCGTCCGGATGGAGGCGGGTGCAAGTGACGTAGAAACTGAAGTTGGGGTTGTCCTGCTGGAGTTGGGAGAATTCCTCGTTGAAGATGATGTCGTTGGTGGTCCGCACGCTGTAGAGAACGGTGATTTTTGTGCCGAGACTGCGCCGGGTGGCCTCGCGAACGAACCCGCGGAACGGGGTCACCCCGCTGCCGCCCGCGATGCAGATGAGATGTTTTTCGGGTTCGTAAACCGGAAGGAACCGCCCGGTGGGGGGGATGACCCAAAGGGTATCCGTTGGCTTGACCCAATCGACGATTCTGGTGCCCATTTTCCCGTCGCGTTTGACGGTGATTTCGTAAGCCCCCCGGTCGAGCGCGCAGGACGAAAGGGAGTATGCGCGCTTATAGGCGATGGTATCCGGAAAATAAAGCGTGATAAACTGGCCTGTCTTGAACTCGGGATCGTAGCCATCCGGCCACCGGAGACGGACGGTCTTTGTGTCGGGAAGCTCCATCTTCACCGACTCGACCGCCATCTCGACGATTTGTTTGGGCATGGGGGCCTTTACCGCAGGCTGAGGCGGGGGGCGACTTCGTAACAGGCGCCTTCCTTGACACTGCGGACGTAAACGCGCCCGTCCGCGATTGTGGGGGTGGACCAGCATTTGCCCGTGACGGCCTGAAAGCGGCCGAGTTCGGTGTATTTCGCGGGAGTCGCCTGCACGAGGACGAGGTGGCCGGCGTCGCTCAAAACGAGAAGTTTGTCGCCCACCAAAGTGACATTTCCAGGCCCGAAATTTGATTGGGCCCAAACCTCCTTGCCAGTCTTCAGGTCCACACATTTGAGGGCGCCGGTGCCGTATTCCTTGAATTGGAACATTCCATAAAGAAAGCCGTCTTTGAGGACTGGGGTGCTCCAATGATTGGCCAGTTTATTGCCCGTTTCGCGCCACAGTTCGACCGCGCTCCAATCGTTTCCGTTCTTGGAGATCTTGGCGGCTCCCGCGCCGACCCCGTACCCGGCGGAACAATAGACAATGTCACCCGCGATGACCGGTGAGGCGGCAGTGGACACGTTGTACTTGTAGGGATGGCGCCAAAGCACTTTTCCGGTCGAGGGGTCGCAGGAAACCAGCCCTTTTTGCGTGTAAAAAACGACCTGCTTTTGGCCGTGAATGGCGCCGATGGTCGGGGTGGCGTGGGTGATGGCGTCGCTTTCCGCTTTCCAGACCGTTTTTCCGTCCTTTTTGTCGATGGCCAAAAGCGATTGGTTTTCACCGCCACCCGCCACGTAGATCAAGCCGCCTTCGATCAGGGGGGAGGCCGCATTCTGCCAAGTGATGTTCCGGGCTTTGTGCTCGGCGATCAGATCCTTGGTCCATTTTTGCGCCCCGGTCTTGGCGTCAAAACAAGAGAGGTTCAGTCGGAGGTCGAGGACGTAAACCATGCCGCCATCGAGCGATGGAGTTGAGCGAGGGCCGTCGCCGCCTTTGTTGTCGGGCGTTCCAGAATCGCCGCCGCCGTCGTACTTCGCGATGGAGAGAGGCTGCGCCCAAAGCTCCTTGCCGGTGGCGGCGTCGATGGCCAAGACAAATTCACGGAGCACGCCGTCCTTTTCCCGGTTCACCAGGGTGGCCGCGATCCCGTCCGCGACGGTGATCGAGCTGAAACCGGCGTTCAACGGAGCCTTCCAAACCGCCTTGGGACCCGCCTCGGGCCATTTCGCGATTTTCTCTGAGGAAATGCCGTCGTGATTTGGGCCGCGATATTGGGGCCAGTCGGCCGCCGATAATGTTCCAGCCGCAACGAGAGCAATCCCTGTCAAACGCAATGCCATTTTCATAGTCAATGATTCCGTGTCCTGAACTTGGAAACTAATGAAGGCGCCGGAGATGCGCAAGCCTGTGGCCGCAAATTCGGCGCAAAATTCGCGGCCCCGTATTGATTTCGGGATGGGACCGACGCACAATTTCGGGATGCGGTGGCTACTTTTAATCACGATCCTGCTGGCCCAACCGTGCCCAGCCGCCGAACCCGGGGAGGCCGAAGCCTTCACCGCCGCCGCGAAAGCATCACAGGATGGCTTTCACGAACGGGCGGAAAAAGCCTGGTCGAATTTTTTGGCGCAGCATCCGAATTCGGAGCGGGGAGCCGAGGCCGCCCTCGCGCTCGCGCAAGCCCGGCACCAATTGCGGCAATTCGCGGCCGCGTTGGAAGTTTTGGACGCGCGCCTCCCACAAGCCGGGCCGCTGGCGGACCAGTTCCTTTATTGGCGCGGGCAGACGTTGCTTGACGCGACCAATCTGGCCGGGGCGGACGCGGCGTTCGCGGAGGCCGTTCGGGCCCACCCCGCCTCGCCGGTGGCTCTCCACGCGAGCGTCGGGCAGGCGTTGGCCCGGTTTCGGCGGGACGATTTTCCGGGTGTTGTGGAGCTTTTGGGCAGCACGAATTCCGTGTTCCAACAGGCGGCGCGAGCGTCGACAAACACGGCCGAGGTGGCAAGGGGGTTTTTGACGCTGGCGGAGGCCCAGTTCCGGCGGAACGATTTGGCTGGGGCCCGAGCCGCGCTGATGGGGCTGGCAGGACGGCCGCTGCGTCCCGAGGCCGAATGGGAGAGGTGGCAGCTTTCCGCGCGGGTGGAATTGGCCGGGACGACCCCCGAGAAAGCCCTGCCCGCGCTGACGAACGCGCTGGCTCAGGCGCGGCTTGCGGGGAAACCGCTGTTGGCGGCGCAGTCGCTTAGCCTGGAAGCGGAGTGGTTCAAGCGCGCAAATGAGCCGGCGCGGGCCGCCCAAGCCTACGAGAACATCCTTGCCATGGAGGCGATGCCGCCGGAACAGAAGAGGCTCGCGCTCCTGCGGGTGGTGGAGATGGCCGCGGCGCAGAATGCCTACACGAACGCGGCGGCGCGGCTGCAGGTTTTCCTGACGCAAAACCCCGCGGATTCCGCCGGGGATTTGCTGAACA
>CAZSXX010000064.1:4261-15583 GCA_964611245.1 uncultured Verrucomicrobiota bacterium
CCGGGGAATATCTCCTCGAAGCATACCGGCAGCAGACCAACCGTTTGGTTGGCCCCGCGACAAACATGATCGCGGACGCGCGGGGATTTTTTGACGCGACGATCCAGCGTCACACAAACAGCCCGCTGCAGGGGAAGGCGTGGCTGAACCGCGGATGGGCGTTGTGGGAGGAGCACGCGGCGACCGGGAACGGGCAAAAGTTGGCGGACAGCCAAGCCGCGTTCCAGGCCGCCGTGGACAAATTGCCCGCCGGGGAGGAACAGGCGTTGGCGCGCATCAAATTGGGCGACACACAGCTCCAGCAGGGTTTGTTCGCCGGGGCGGCGACGAATTATCAGGCGATCGTCGATGGCTTTGGAACGATCCCAAACCTGCGGACAAACTTTGTCGCGCAAGCCACCGAGCAACTGATCCGCTGCCATCTCGCCCTGACGAATTTAGCGGCCGCGGAGGCGGCGCTGCAAAAAACGGGGGCTCTTTTTCCCGGGCATCCGCTCGTGCAGATGGGGTGGCTTGTCTTGGCGAACGGCGCCACGAGCCTGGGCCAAATTGAGAAGGCGCGCGCGCTTTTGACGGAGTTTCCCGTCCGTTTCCCTGACTCGACGGCACGGGCCGACGCGGATCTCGCGCTCGCGAGGACCTTCGCGTTGGAGGGGAAATGGGTTGAGGCGATCGACCGCTACACGCGATGGACCACAACGAACCTGACCCATCCCGCGATGGCGCAGGCGGAATTCGACAGGGCGTGGTTCCACGCGCGGGCCGGGCAGGCCACCAACGCGTTTCAACTATTCACGAACTTTGTGGCGCGATTTCCAACCAACCAATTGGCGGCGCGGGCGCAGAATTGGGTGGGCGACTATTACTTCAACAGGGAACAATGGAGCTTGGCGGAGCAAAATTACCAGCGCGTGTTTCAGACGCCGCAATGGGGCGCCACGGACCTCGGCTGCCAGGCCCGGATGATGGCCGCGCGGACCGCGTATTTCCGGCAGGGCTACGCCGACGCGAAGAGCTACTTGACCAACCTGATTGAATCGGCGTGCGCACCCGGGATCGTCGCCGAGGCGTGGTTCGTGCTTGGGGACGTCCTCATCGAGCAGCGGGCCACCTCCCCGACGAACGCGCTGTTCAATTTTTCGGAGGCGTTGAACGCGTTCGAACGCATCACGCGCATGGGCTCCACCAACCGGCTGGAACCGCTGGCGTGGGGGAAAATCGGCGATTGCCATTTCCAGTTGGCGGCGATGGACCCGCAAAGCTACGACAAGGCGACCAATGCGTTCCACCGCGCGCTGGAATCCAAAAGGACCGACGTCCCGGCCGCGGCGCGCAACCAAGCGGAAGTGGGGATCGCGTTGACCCTTGAGAAAATGGCGGAGACCCGGCCGAAAGACCGGGAGGCCCTTTTGAAAGCCGCGCTGAACCACCACCTGAATGTCGTTTATGGGCAGGGGACTGGGAGCGAAAAACCCGACCCGTTCTGGCAGAAACGGGCGGCGTTGGCCGCGGGCCGGCTGGCGGAGTTGGTCGCATCCGACGGGGCGCGCGAGCTGTACGAACGGCTCGCGACGGAGATTCCGGCGATGAAAGCGACTTGGCAGGCAAAACTTGACGCCCTGCCGAAATGAACGGCCGTCAGCGCGCGGCTTTTTTCTCGATCACAAATTCATCGCGGATTTTTTGGTCGGTGTCATACGCGCGGTAAACCATGCGGTCCCCACTGACCTGGATGTCGAGAACCTGGAAGGTGGCAACATTGGTGAATCCGACCTGAGTGTAGGGGAAGGAGCCTTGGTCGTAGAATTTCACGCCTGAAACGGAAACCACGTAGACCGTGCCGTCGGCCGCGGTGGCCACTTTTTGCTGGCCTTTCATGGGATAGGTGCGGAGGTAGGCGTGGTCGTGGCCCTGCAAGGCCAAATCGACGTGGTGTTTGTCAAAAATGGGCGTCCACAAGTCGCGGACCCCTTTGTTGTTTCGGTTCACGCCTGACGAGAAAGCAGGGTGGTGGTAGGTGACAAATTTCCAGGTGGCCTTGGTCCCGCCCAGGACTTGGTCGAGCCAGTTGGTTTGCGTGTGGGCGGCCAAGTTTGAATCCAGGATGACAAACAGGGCGTTGCTGTATTCGAAGGCGTAGGCCCTTTCTTTTTCGACTGCTGTTGGACCGTTGGTGGGCAGCGTGAAATTCTTCAGATAGAGGGTTGGATGGCCTCCCTGGCATTCATGGTTGCCGATCACTGGAACCAAAGGGCGGCGGTCGTAAATGCCGACTGAATTGTGGAAGAGGCTATCCCAGTCGTCACGATCCGCCCCTCTGTTCACCAGGTCGCCCGCCATGATGTAAAAAGCCGCGTCCGGCTTCTGCCGAAACGCATTTTTGAGCAACGTTCCCCACCGATCCAAACCATTTTGGGCGTCGCCCATGTAAACAAAAGAGAAAGGCTTGACCCCAGCCGGGGCGGTGGTGAATTCGGCTTCCTCGCTCCAATCACTGCCGGAGCCGCCCACGGAGTAAACATAGGCCGTATCGGGCTCAAGGCCGCGAAGGACGGCGGAGTGACGATGCACAACCGGGTCGTTCAGGACCATGAGGGTGGAGATTTTTTCGGTGGCGGCTTTGGCGCGTTTTGGAGCGGAGCGTCCGCGCAAGACGCCAGCGTCCCGCTTGCGTTGGTAAAGGACCGTTCCGGTTTTGACCTTTGTGCTGGTGCGCCATTGGATGGTCTGGGAGGTGCGGGGATCGTCGCTCCATGTCAGGACCACTTGATCGGGCCGGTCGGAGGAGGGATGTTCGGTCAGGCGAAAGATGTCGACGAATTTCGCGACGTTGCGCGCGCCGGCGAGGGTTTGGATGTAAGTCAATCCAACCATTGAGGCGGGCACCGCGGAGAACTTTGTTTCCGCGTCCGCGTAGGCCGCGGCGCCGTTTGTGAGGGCCGAAACGCGCAACTGCCCGGGGTACACATCGGTGACGGCAATGTTCCCCTGACCGAGGGGGCGGAGCACAATGGAATAATGGGAGCCTCCGCCGCTCAGGGAATTGACGCCCAACCCGATGGGCCCGGCGGGAAAGTCCTTTTCCCACGCGGTCAATTTCACCTTGTTTTCAGTCCATAAAAGGTCGGCTTTTTTGAATCCCCGCGAGGAGAGCCAGAACAAATCCTCAGCCGGATCTTTGCCGCGGATGACGAGGACCTTCACGGGCGCCGAGACGGTGAACCGGATGTGCTCCTGAGAAAAGATCTCCCTCTCGGCGGAGGTGAGAAACCGCAGCGCTTCCACGGCGGTCCAGTTTTTGGCCTGGAACGCGGCCGGAGACTTGCGCAGGCGCTCGATGGCGCCCGCCGCGGAATCGTGCACGGAGGGATGATCGCCCAGATGGGCGTGGAGGCCGACGGATGAGAAAAGGCACAGTGCGGCAATTAGTCGTGTCATTTGAATCGCCAAACCGTAGGCCAAAACCCGGCGGGGTGAAAAGAAATTGCGGACTGAAACGAGAAATCGACGGGCGGACGGCTCGGGACACGCCTCATTTTTTCAGCCAGCGAGCAAGATCCCGCGCCCAATAGGTGATCAAAATGTCGGCGCCCGCGCGGCGCATGGCAAGGTGGCTTTCCATGACGACGGATTGTTCGTCAATCCACCCTTTTTCGGCGGCGGCTTTGACCATCGAATACTCCGCGCTGACCGCGTAGGCGGCGGTTGGATAACCGAATTGAGTTTTGACGCGGTAGATGAGGTCGAGATAGGCAAGAGCCGGCTTGACCATCAGGATGTCGGCGCCCTCGGCGACATCAAGGGCGGCTTCACGGAGGGCCTCGTTGGCATTGGCCGCGTCCATTTGGTAGGACCGCCGGTCCCCAAATTTCGGCGCGCTTTCGGCGGCCTCGCGAAAGGGGCCGTAATACGCGGAGGCGAATTTCACGGCGTACGACATGATCGGAATGTGGCTGTGGCCATTCTGGTCCAAGCCGGCGCGGATGGCCCGCACCCGGCCATCCATCATGTCGCTCGGGGCGATGATGTCCGCGCCGGCCTCGGCATGGCTGAGCGCAGCCCGGGCGAGGATTTTGAGGGTGGGATCATTCTTGATTTCAACGCCGCGCGGATGCTTGTGGACCAATCCACAATGCCCGTGGCGCATGGATTCGCAAAGGCAGACGTCGGTGACCACAAGCAAGTCCGGGAACTCTTTCTTAACCGAGCGGACGGCGCGCTGAACAATCCCGTTGGAGGCGAAGGACTCCGAGGCTTTCTCGTCCTTGGCGGCGGGGATACCGAAGAGCAGCACGGCCGGAACGCCGTCGGCCTGCGCGGCCCCGCATTCCTTGAGCAATTCGTCGACCGAAAGTTGGAAGCAGCCGGGCATTGAACTGATGGGCTGCCGCACCTGTTTTCCGTGGCGGACAAAGAGCGGCAAGATCAGTTGGCGCGGGCTCAGTTCATTCTCACGGACCAGCGCCCGCAGTGGAGCCGAACCCCGCAGCCGGCGGGGGCGATAGGCGGGAAAAGATCCGACGCCGACGGGGATCATGATTGGGCAGGGTCAGGAATTGGGCCCGCTTTTTCCAGCACGGCCGCAGGCGGGATCCGTGCCGGGGTGGCATTTGTTTGGATTGGTGTCCACTGCGAGGTGGGACCGCGATTCCACTTTTCCCATTCCGGCGCGCCGAAGCGTTTCATCGATTTCACGTTGCTCATTTGATGGCAACCACCGACAACAGGTCGCCCATCCCGCACCCGACCTGCCCATCCGATGGCCAGCCTTCAGGCGGAAGTTGTGTCGTCAATCGAGAGTAATTGCAAGGCTGGGTTGCCCGGTGGCTTTGACGGGCTCGGGTTTAGGCGTTTCTGATTCGCCGGCAAGGAGCTCCCCGATCGGTGCCAAACTTTGAAAATGGTCGCAGAAAATCTTGAACGCCATGGTCATGGGAACCGCCAGGAGGACTCCAATGATCCCCCAGATCCATCCCCAGAACATCAAGGCGAGGAACACGATGAGGGGGTTGAGAACCATGCGCTTGCCAAGAAAAAGTGGGGCGATGAAATTGTCGGAGACATTCACAAATAGATAGATGGCGGGCGGGAGCATCGCGTGGCCGATGGTGTCGAAAGTGACGAGGGAAACGACCGTGATGCAGGCGATGCAGAACATGGCGCCCAGGTATGGGATATAGTTGACGAACGCGGCCAAGACCCCCCACAGGACAGGGTTGGGCATGCCGACGAGGGACAGCCCAATCCCAATCAAAGTTCCTTCAATCGCGTTGACGATGCTGATGGAGCCAAGATACCTCGAAATCTGCCGCTCAGTTTCGTTGGCGATTTCAACCGCCCGCTTTTTGTCACGCAATCGAGGCAATGCCTGAATCGCCTTCAGCTTGAGGAGGTCCCCTGAGGCGAGCAAAAAGTAGAGCAACACCAAAGTCTCTCCAAGAAGGAAGGCGACATTGGTCGTTTTCGAGAGAATGCTGCCCATGACGCCGGGCTTTTTTATCTCCACCTTCTGAGTGGGCTCTTCATCCGAGTCGGATGACCCGAGTTTTTCGACTTCATTCGCGGCTTTTTTTATCTTCTCGGCCGGGCGCATGGCCTCCCGAATCTTTTCCCCCGCGATCCGGAAGGACTCGGGCGCCTTGGCGGTCCATTTTGCCGCCGGCTCACTCACCAACATGGCGCCAGCAACCAGTATTCCAATCATCCCGATGAGGAGGAAGCCCGCTCCAAGTGGTTCGGAAATGTGCCAGCGCTTGAGAGTGCGGACGATCGGCTTGAGCAAGACGTTCAGAATCCAAGCCAAGGTGAGTGGGAGCAGGAATTCACGGGCGAAATAGAAGGTGTAGAAGAGGGCCAAGACAAACAAGCCGACCATGGCAACCGCGGTGGCCCGCCACGGACGCTTGAGGGATTGGAGGCGGGGCGGCGCCTCCCTCGCCTTATCGACGGGTTTTTCTTCAGTGCGCCCGTTTTCCTCCTCAAATTCCATCCTTTCCATCCCAAACCAATAGATTCGAAATCATTCCACGGAACAAGCGGACTCACCCTCAATCAGTGGTAGTGAGCGCTCTGATGCTGTAGATTCGAGCCATGGACCAGCGCCCGCGATATTCATTCATCATCCCCGCCTTCAATGAACAGGCGCTTTTGGGGCGAACGTTGGAGGTGTTGCGGTCCTCAGCCCGGGGTCTTCAGGGGGATTTCGAGATCATTGTCGTCAACGACTCGTCGACCGACCGGACGCCCGAGATCGCGCGGAGTTCCGGGGCGCGGGTGATCGACGTGCAAAAGCGGAAAATTGGGGCGGCGCGAAACGCGGGGGCGGCGGTCGCCACAGGCAAGGTGTTCGTGTTTGTCGACGCGGACACCTTGGTTCCTGAGCGGACTTTGTCGGAAATGGAAGGGCTGCTGGAGGACCCGAGGGTGGTGGCGGGAGGAGCGCGAATGACATTCGACACGCCACCGCCCTTTTGGGGCCGAATTGGGGCCTTTATTTTCCTGACCGTTTATTTCGCCAGCCGGCAGGCCGCAGGGGGGTTCCTCTTTGCGCGCAGGGAGGCGTTTGCGGCGGCGGGGGGATTTGACGAGCAATACTTCGCAAGCGAAGAAGTTCACTTGAGCAAGGCGTTGAAGCGACTCGGGCGGCTCCGGATCGTGCGCCATCCAGTGGTGACTTCGGCGCGGAAATTCCGGATGAAGACGCTGAGGGACCACCTTGGGCTTTTTGGAACGCTGGCGCGAAAAGGAAGGAGGGGTTTCAAAGAAAGGGACGGACTGGAGATGTGGTACGACGGAAGCCGGGAAAACTGATGGAAAGGCGACCCGCCAACATTTTTTGACGTTGTCGGGAGCGTTTTTTGGCCTTGGCGGTCTAATGAAACATGAGGGCATTGCTTTTCGTGGCGTTTTTGACGGCTGGAATTTTAAGTGGACGAGGCGGTGGGCTGATCGTCGTGCCAGAAGGGCGCCCTGCCCCGCCCGGATTCCTTCCCCCGGGACACGGACCCGGGCGGCCCATCCCACCGCCCCGCCCACATTTTCCATTGGCCGCGCTCGAGGTGGCCTCGGAACGGATCAACGCAAAGGTTCTTGATCAAGTGGCGACGATTTCCATCGAGCAGGAAATCCACAACCCCAACCCGCAGCGACTGGAAGGGACTTTCCTGTTCCCAATTCCCAAAGGAGCCCACTTGGAACAATTTCAAATGGAGATCGGCGGAAAGATGGTTGAACCGGAGCTGTTGTCGGCGGAGAAGGCGCGGAAGATCTATGAGGAAATCGTGCGCAAGGCCAAGGATCCAGCATTGCTGGAGTTTGCGGAGCAAGATTGCCTTCGAGTCCGGATTTTTCCGATCGAAGGGCGAAGCCGAAAGAAAATCGCGCTGAAGTACACTCAGGTTTTGAAGATGGATTCGGGCCTCGCCGAACTGGCCATCCCCATCACAGCGGACAGATACTCGGCCAAGCCGATCCCGAAACTTTCGTTGGCGGTGGAGATCAGGGCCGGTTCACCGCTGAAAACAATCTACTCGCCGACGCACCCACTGGACCTGTCACGTCCAACCCCGACCACCGCGACGCTGGCGCTGGACGAGAGGGTTTTGGCCGGGAATCACGACTTCCGGCTGTTGTACGGATTTGAAACGGGAGATGTTGCGATCCGAGCGTTGACGCACCGGGCCCAAGGCGAGGAGGGGTATTACATGCTTTTCGCCTCGCCCGGAATCGACGCCGCGGATTCCGCGGTCGTGGCCAAAGATGTCGCCTTTGTCCTGGACACTTCTGGCTCGATGTCCGGAAAGAAACTCGAGCAGGCGAAAAAAGCGCTGCTGTTCTGCGTGCGGAACTTGAACGAAAAGGACCGATTTGAAGTCATTCGATTCGCGACCGAGACCGAGGGGCTTTTCCGGGAACTGCGCCCCTCCAACGCGGAGAATGTGGCCATGGCGGAGCGTTTTATCGATGGCCTCAAGGCGATGAACGGAACCGCGATCGACGACGCTTTGAGGGAGGCGCTGTCGTTGCGCGGCCCAGACCTCAATCGACCGTTCGCGGTTATTTTCCTGACAGATGGCTTGCCCACTGTCGGAGAGACGCGCGAGGGGAAAATTATTGGGAACATCACGGAGCGGGCGCAGGCGACAAGAATTTTTTGTTTTGGGATTGGACTGGATGTGAACACTCACCTCTTGGACAAGGTCGCGGAGCAAACGCGGGCGTTCGCGCAGTATGTGACGCCGGGCGAAGACATCGAGGTGAAAGTGTCGTCGTTTTTCAGCAAGATTCGCGATCCGTTGCTTGCCAATGTTCGGTTGAGCGCCAAAGGAGCCGACATCCGCCTGTCAAAACAGCATCCGGGCGCACTCCCAGATTTGTTCCGGGGTGAGCAGTTGATCGCAGCGGGACGGTATCAAGGCAGCGGCAAGGCAACTGTGACTTTGGAAGGGGCCGTCAATGGGGAACTGAGGAAGTTCAGCGCGGAAGTGGACTTTCCGGGGAGGGAACCGAAAAACGAATTTCTGCCAAGAATATGGGCGACGCGGCGGGTCGGAGCGTTGCTGGACCAAATTCGATTGAACGGGGAGAACAAGGAATTGCGGGATGAAGTGACTGAACTGGCCCGCCAATTTGGAATCGCAACGCCCTACACATCGTTTCTAATCATGGAGGACGAGGCCTTGCGCGGGGTGCCTGAGCGGGCGCAGACCCTCCCGCAACCCGCGCGGACGCCGGCGGTGCGGGAGGAAGCCAGGATGCTGTATCGACGGTTTCAGCTTGAGAAATCGGGCGATGAAGCGGTGGCCGCGGCGCAAACCGGCCAAGCGTTGAGAAGCGCCGACAACATCGCGGAGCAGCCGCGTTTCATCCCATCAACCCGGTCGCCACAACCGTCGCCAGCGCTTGCCCGGGGATCGAGCGGCCCAGTTGGCGCCTCTCCGACCGCGGAAATTGAATCGCGGCCAGCCAGATTCGTGGACGGGCGGAATTTCCATCAAAACGGCAAAGTGTGGATGGACACGCGACTCCAACGACAAAAAGACCTGCAACGGCAGCGGATTCAGTTTGGCGGGGAAGAGTATTTCGAGTTCGCGAGGAAGAATCGGAGCCTGTCGGAAATTCTTAGCCTCGGCGCGAACCTTGAATTCGTGCACGGAGGCGTCATCGTGGAAATTCACGAGTGAGCGATGCCCGCTGTGCGGGAACTTGTCGGTGGGGCTGGGCAGAGAGGACAGTTTTGCCCAGACAATGGACAGGGAGCCGCCGCCAATGGGTAAGATTTTCCACTAATTTGCCTTTGGCAGAATACCTGCTAGTTTTGGCCGGAACACGCTGACCTTGGACGAAAGGCGCTCTGACCCCGCGAGGCACCGGGACTGGAGTTTTCCCCAAGGTTGTCGGTCGAGATCGAATATGGCAGAGAAAGTGAAGCAGAGTTACTCAAGGCGAAATTTCCTGAAACTGGCTGGCGCCGCGACGGCAGCCGGAACGGCGGCATGGGTGGGGTTTTCCCAAAGTTGGACACCGAAATTCGTGCGGGAACGGATTTCCGAAGTCGGAAAGAACATTTGGAAGCCCACGGCAAAGCCGACACCCCTGGAATGGAGCGACACGCGAATCACGGCGTCCTGGCTGGGGCATGCCAGTGTGCTGATCAATTTTTACGGATTCAACATCCTGACCGACCCCGTCTTGACGCCGCGTTGCGGAGCGGATTTGGGCTTTGGAATCATTGGGCCAAAACGCCGCGTGGCCGCCGCGTTGCATGTCGAGGAATTGCCCCGGATCGACCTTGTGCTTCTATCCCATGCGCACTTGGACCATCTGGACACGGCAACCCTGGGCCGGCTGAAGGCGGGCCCACAAACCGCGTTGGCCCATCGGACGAGCGATTTGCTGGATGGAACGCGGCTGAGGGAGCGAACTGAGCTGAAGTGGGGGGAAAAAGCGCGGTTCAAGGCCGAGGGCCATGGTGATTTGGAGGTGGAAGCGTTCGAGGTGAAACACTGGGGGGCGCGCTGGCGGCACGACACATACCGGGGTTACAATGGGTACATACTGCGACGGGGCGGGAAGCAGATCATTTTCGGGGGAGACACCGCGTTGATCAAGACGTTCGCGGACCTGAAAAGCAAAGGTCCGTTCGAATTGGCCTGCATGCCGATCGGCACTTACAATCCATGGATCTGGTCCCATTGCAATCCCGAGCAAGCCGTGAGGATGGCCAATGACGCGGGAGCAAAACACATCATCCCGATTCACCACACCACGTTCCGGTTCGGGCGCGAGACCTACACGGAACCCCTCGAACGGTTCGAGGCGGCGTTGGCGAGCGAGCCGGAGCGCGTGGCCCTGCGCCACGCCGGAGAAACGTTTTCGACGGCTTAAGGCCGGTCAGGACTCGGACAGCCGTTTGGCTGGAGCCGCAAAAAGCATGCGGTGGGCCTCGGCAAGAATCGAGGGAATGCGGCTCCGAAAGCGGCTTTCCTTGAGGGCAGCCTCCCAGCCGGGGGTGAGAACTTCGGGGACCGATGAGGCGTTTTCTCCCGGGAACCAGTGGTCCGCCTGCCCGAGCAGGTTGTAACGCATTTTACCCCAATCAACGAGGTCGAGCGACTTGGCGTAGGTCCAGAGGCGAAGAATCTCTGTGACATTCACCTGGTTAGGGACATCGATGTAGCTTGGGAGGCCCTCCATCCAATGTTGCCTCCAATCGGCGCCGAGCGAGCGGTCGATTTCGGCTTCGAGGCGAGCGACGATTGGAGGGATAATTTTGGGGAGATCATCGTACCAATCGAGCGCCTTGACGTGTTCATCGAAGTCGGTGGGACGGGCGGCGCCGACGCTGAGCGTTTGGACCTGTGGCCGGGACAGGCAAAAAAGATCGTTGAAAATCATGGGGCTGAGGGGGGCGCAGAGATCGACGAGCTTTTTGGGAGGGGAGTATAATTTCCCCCCTTTGTCGTTGGGGCTGATGATGAACACGCCCATGTCCAGCCGCGCGGCCTCCTCGACGGCGGTCCAATTGAGGTCGTTGACAAAATACCAATGGATATTGACGTAGTCGAAATCGCCGCCACGGACGGCGTCGAGGATGAGGTCCGTGGTGGCGTGGGTCGAAAAGCCGACGAACCGACAGCGCCCCTCTTTCTGAAGCCGCCGAGCCTCCTCGAGGCAGCCTCCCTTTTTCATGGAGTCGTGCAGATGGCCCCGGTGATTGATGCCGTGGAGGGAAAGGAGGTCGACATACTCCAGCCCGAGATTTTTCATGGACGTGTTGAAGGTCGTCCGAAAATCGCGGGCATCCGGGGTTGGGGCAATCTT
>CAZSXX010000065.1:0-15546 GCA_964611245.1 uncultured Verrucomicrobiota bacterium
GTGAATTTCTCGTAGGGATTGCCGCTGTACCACGCGATGAAGAACTCCATCCCGTAGGCGTATCCAACGATTGACCCCGTCGCCAAGGTCACTTTGCACATCAGGTCGATGTGCCGCATCGTGATCAAGTCCTCCAAGTGAAAAATGGAACGCAGTGGGATGAGAAGAGTGAGCACCATTCCGAATCCGGAGAAAATTGCGCCCGCCACGAAGTAGGGCGGAAAGATGGTCGTGTGCCACCCTGGAACCTGGGAGACAGAGAAGTCCAAGGAAACGATGGAATGCACGGAAAGCACCAGCGGCGTGGAAAGCCCCGCCAAAATCAAATACGCTTTCTCGTAATTGCTCCAATGCCGGTTCGATCCCGTCCACCCCAGCGAAAACAAGCCGTAGGCGAATTTGCGGATCTTTGTCTTGGCCCGGTCGCGCATCACTGCCAGATCGGGAATCAGGCCGACGTACCAGAACAATGCCGACACCGTGAAATAGGTTGAAACTGCGAACACGTCCCACATCAGCGGGGAACGGAACTGCGGCCAAATTGAGTTGGCATTGGGCAGCGGAAACAGCCACCAACCCAGCCACACGCGCCCAACATGGATGAGCGGGAAAATGCCTGCGCACATCACGGCGAAAATAGTCATCGCCTCCGCGGCCCGATTCACTCCTGTGCGCCACTTTTGCCGAAGTAGAAAGAGAATCGCGGAAATCAAAGTCCCTGCGTGCCCAATGCCGATCCACCAAACGAAGTTGATGATTGCCCAGCCCCACATGACAGGATGCCGGACTCCCCAGACTCCCACGCCGGTGCTGATCAGGTAGGCGATCATGCTGAAGCAAACCGTCATCACCAGCACGCTCACCACGAAGCCGATCTTCCACCAAAGGGGCGTTTTCCCCTCGATGACCATCGCAATCTGGTCAGAAATCCATCCAATGCTCCGCTTGTTGTCAACAAGCGGGATGCGCTCGAGCTCAACGGGGGGAGCCTGCAATTTCACGTCGCTGGCGGCGGGGGCGGACATTAGTGCGCTCCTTTCTTGGCCTCAGCCGGGGCCGCGTGACCGTCGGCCCCATGGCTGCCTTTCCCGTGCGAACCGTTGGCAGAACCAGCGCCATGCCCGTGCGGGTTGAATGGATCCCCCATGTAATCTTGATACTCCTTCGTGCTCTGTGGATATTTCTCGTAGCCGGGCATTGCGGGATTTGGATTTCGGACCCGGGCAAGATAAGTTGTGCGGGGCTTGGTCAGCAGGAATTCCAGGACCGAATAGGTGCGGTCCTGCGCTTTCGCCTTCGAAACCCTGCTGTTCGGGTCGGCAATATTGCCGAAAACAATCGCCCCCGCCGGGCAAGCCTGTTCGCAGGCGGTTTTGATCGTCCCATCCGGGACCACCACGTCCCCAGACTCCTTCGCTTTGACCTTCTGGACGATCTTGGCCCCCTCAATTCGCTGCGTGCAATAGGTGCATTTCTCCATCACGCCGCGCATCCGCACGGAAACGTCCGGATTCTTCACCAGCTTCAGCAATTCCCACTCGTCGGACTGTTTGTTGCCCGAATCAACGTTCTTAAGCCAGCCCAGCAGTTCCATCTCGCCGTTCGGCCGCTTGTTCAACGGATTGAGCGGGGTGTCATACAGCCGGTTCAGGTCGCGCTTGTTGTAATCAAAATAATTGAAGCGCCGCACTTTATATGGGCAGTTGTTTGAACAGTAACGGGTGCCGACACATCGGTTGTACACCATCACGTTCAAGCCTTCATGGTCATGCGCGGTGGCGTTCACCGGGCAAACATTCTCACAAGGCGCCGCCTCGCAGTGCTGGCAGAGCATCGGTTGTGTCACCACCTGCGGCTCGGCCACAGTCCCGGTGAAATACCGGTCGATTCGCATCCAGTGCATCTCGCGCCCGTTGGCCACCTGCCGCTTGCCAACCACCGGGATGTTGTTCTCGCTCTGGCACGCAATCACGCAGGCGTTGCAGCCGGTGCATGCGTTGAGGTCGATTGACATGCCCCATTGGTGCAGCGCCGTCTTGGCGACATCATCCAACGGGTTCTTGTAAAGCGGCCGGTTGCCTCCCGGAGGCTCCTCAATGTTCAGTGCTTTTGCGAAATTCGGCGTCTCTTGGAACTGCTCAAAATTGGCTTCCCGAACAATGGGACGGCCCTCCATCGCCCAATGTTCTTGGGTCAGCGCGAGTTGATAAGTTCCGACCGCCTTCGTCAGCTTCGCACCAGTTGCCAAAAATGGCGATGCGGCCGTGCGGATCGGATTGGCGTCAAACCCAACACCCTTGGCGATCCGGCCAGTTTTGGCGCGGCCATAACCCAGCGCGACCGCCACCGTGTTGTCCGCCTGCCCTGGTTGAATCCATGCCGGACCCGTGATCTGCTTCCCGTTGACGCTCACCGTCACAAGAGGAACCATGTTTTCCGCGGTCTCCCGTTGCGCCAAATCTCCCAAACCGTGCCCCCCGCCCTTTGATGCTTTGAAAACATCAAACTCGACCCCCATCTCATCCGCCGTCTTTTTGCTGAGATAGATGACGTTGTCCCAGCTCAGCTTCGAAATCGGGTCGGGCAATTCCTGGAGCCAACTGTTGTTGCTGTGCCGTCCATCGTCCAGTTTCGCGTCGTGGTAAAAAACCACATCCAAGCTGCTGGTCGAGGGGGTTCCAGCTTGCTTGATTCCCGCGGCGCCAGCCTGGAAGAATCGCGCGGCATCCGCACCGGAGGCCACCGCTTTGAACGCCGAATCCGGCAAGTACCCGTCGTGCAGAAACTTCTTCCACGGCTCCTCAATAATGGGGCCGACAAAACCGGCAAAAGTCTCGCGAACAATGTCGTACGGATTGACCCTGGAAGATCCCATCAGCCGCGCCAAGACTTCAAGCTGGGTCACGCCTCCAAACAACGGCGCAATCAATGGCTGCACCGGGCACAGGATGCCTTCCGCCGTCCGCGTGTCGCCCCAAGATTCAAGGTAATGGGCTTCCGCCAAGTGCAGGGTGCTCAGGGCTGAAGTTTCGTCTTCATAATATCCAACACGGACCACCTGTTTCGCCTTCTTGATGGCGTCCGCAATGTGCAAATCCGCAGGCGCGGTATACGCGGGGTTGCCGGCCAGGATCACCAACGTCTGGATCTGTCCCCCCGTCAGATTCGCAGCCAACTCTTCCAAGGTCCCTTCCTTGACGTCCTTCGGAAGCTCAGTCCACGTCACGGTCTGGCCTTCCGCTCCCAGCGCGGCGTTCATCGCCTGCGCGAGCGCGTGCACTGCGGCAGGCTGCCGCTGACCGGCGATCACCAAGGCTTTGCCACGGTTTGCCACCAAATCCTTCGCGCATTCCTCCACCCATTTGTCGGACGATGCCTTCTGGTTGACAATCGCTTCGGCCAGCTCAAGCGCCTTGGCCCCAATTCCGCTGGGGGCCAGCCGTAAGCGGTGGTCCGCCGCGGCGCCGGTCAACGTCATCAAGCTCTCCACCACGTAGAGGCGGTTCATTGGCTCGCCGGGCTTGGTGATCTTCCGCCCTGCCGCAAATCCCCGGCAGTGACGATGGCTCTCGTCTTCCGTTCCGAGGAAATCTGCGTCCAGCGAAAGCACTCGGGTCGCCTTCTCAAAATGATACAGGGGACGCGCCACCAGCCCAGTGATGGCCGGTGTCTCGCCTGGTTCATGCACATGCCAGCGGGACTGCGGATATTTCTGCGCGATCAACCGCTGCAGGCGAAGGCGCGACGGCGAAAAGCTCCGCTCCGCGAGGATGGCCAACCCGGCTCCGCCATTCTGCCCGAGCTGCGAGCCGATGGTGTTCAGCGAATTGAGGGCCACTTCCCGCTGCACGCTGCTTCCATTGGCCGTGAAACGCGTTGACCGGTCAGGATCATACAGGTCAAGAATCGAGGCCTGCGCATGCAGGGAGGTGCCCCCGTTGGAGCCTGGAACCTGCCCATTCCCCTCAACCTTGACGGGCCGCCCCTCATGGGAACGCACAACCAGTGGAATCGCCCCGGAACGCGTCGGAATTGACGTCGCATAATGCTGCGCGACGCCATGGATGTAGCCTTCCGGAAGCTTCGCATAGGGCTCGATCTTCTCGACTGGCCTTCTGCAACCCGTCGCCAGCCCGCCCAGCAGCAGCGAGGCGCCCATCACCTTGACGAAATCACGCCGTGATTGGCCATCAAGCAGTTCGCTTGCGCCAGCCGGGAATTCCCGCTCAACCCACGGACGGAACGACGGCGACTCCGCGAGTTCGTCCAAGCTCCGCCAATATTTCGGGCCGCGGTCGGGTTCAGGATTTTGCGGAGGAATCGTTTTCATCGATGACAAGCCGAACAATTCTGCAGGGACTCCACCTTCATATCGTGCGCCATTTTCTTGCCATGGTGTTCAGCAAATCCCGGGGGTGGCGTCCAGTTCAAATTGAACACTTCACTTTGGGGCCGGATCTTTGCCGCGGGATCGCGATGGCATTCCAGGCAAAAAGACATGGAAAGTGGCTTCACATGCTTCACTTCATCCATCTTGTGGACGTCCCCATGGCAGTGCACGCAGCTCACTCCGCGGTTCACATGCACGGCATGGTTGAAATAAACGTAATCCGGCGTCTTGTGGATTTGAACCCAGTCGATTGGTTTCCCGGTCGCCGCGCTCTCGCGGACCAGCGCCAAGCGCGGATCGGTCGCAAGCACTTGGTTGTGGCAGTTCATGCAGGTCTGCGATCCAGGGATGTTCGAATACCACGACGATTCGACGCCGTTGTGGCAGTACCGGCAATCAATCCCCAACTGGTCGGCGTGCACCGAATGCGGAAAACTCACCGGTTGGATCGGTTGGTAGCCCGCGCGGGTGTACTTGGGCGTGAAATAATAGGTGACGCCCATTGTGCCCACGGTCCCAACCAGCGCTGCCCCCAGCAGGATTTGCAGCGGCAGCTTATTGGTCCACTTTGGAAAAATGTCAGACATGGTTTCTGGTTCAGGCCGACGGTGATAAACGCGCGGCGACCCAGCCGTCCCCGGACAAATTGAATAACCGCGCGTCCATTATCGTCACTACTTTATCTAATCCATCAATCCGGAAGAATAAGAAATTCTGCTGCACACGCCATCTGGTTTAAACAACCCAGACTGCCTGTGCAAGCATTGTCCGATTCCTCTCGGAAGTTTCGGTTTCTCTTATGGCGGGGATTACCTGTTCCCGCCCACGCCCGTCCCTGCCGTCCGAAAGGTGGTAATACTCCAAATCCGCGTCCGAACCGCAATCAAAAAAACTGCGTTTTCCGCCCCAAGTGAAGAAATCAGGGCAAACCAGCGTCAAAAAACGTGAACCAAAACTGGCACTACCCACCGAAAAACAGGCCCTGCGCCCACGCTTCAAAGCCAATTTTGGGTGGCGGCCCGCTCAATATTTGGGGATTGCCGGGTCGATTTCTTCTGACCAAGCGTTGATTCCCCCTTTGACGCTCTTTACATACTTGAACCCATGCTCCTTGAGCAGCTTCACTGCTTTCATGGAACGGGTTCCCCCTTTGCAATGAAGAAAAATCGTTTGGTTTGGATCGAGCTCGGTGAACCGCTGCTCGAGCGTGCCTAACGGAATCAGCGCCGTGCCTTTGACGTGGGCAATGTCCCATTCATCCTGGTCACGGACGTCGACTACCCGGATATTGGCCCCCGCCTCCTCCAGCGCCCTCTTCATGTCCTGAACTGTCACCTCATCCGGGTTGCTTTCCGCTTGTGTTGCCTCCGGCTGGATGCCGCAAAACATTTCATAGTCGATCAACTGCTTGATCGTCGGGTTTTCGCCGCAAAGCGGGCATTGTGGGTCCCGCCGAAGCTTCACTTCCCGGAATTTCATGTCCAACGCGTTGAACAGAGTCAGGCGGCCGATCAGCGAAGTTCCCCGGCCCAGCGCCAGTTTTAGGATCTCCGTGGCTTGGATGCACCCAATGATCCCCGGCAACACCCCCAGAACCCCCCCCTCCGCGCAGCTCGGGACCATGCCGGGCGGCGGCGGCTCCGGATACAGGCACCGATAGCACGGGCCGCCCAAATGCGGCGCAAACACGCTGGCCTGCCCCTCAAAACGGAAAATCGAGCCGTAAACATTGGCCTTGCGCAGCAGCACGCAGGCGTCGTTGGTCAGATAGCGCGTCGGGAAATTGTCCGTGCCGTCCACAACGATGTCGTATTGCCCGATGATCTCCAATGCGTTTTCGCTTGTGATCCGCGTGTTGTGCACAACAACCTGCGTCCCGGGGTTGATCCCTTGGATTGTTTCCCGCGCCGAATCCGTCTTCGGCCGCCCCACATCCGCCGTGGAATGAATGATCTGCCGCTGCAAATTCGAGAAATCCACGGTGTCGAAATCCAGCAAGCCAATCTTGCCGATCCCCGCAGCGGCCAAGTACATCGCGATCGGCGAACCCAACCCCCCCGCTCCAATGCACAGCACGCTCGTCGCGCAGATCTTCTTTTGCCCGGCCATCCCCACCTCGGGCAGGATTAGGTGCCGCGAATACCGCTTGATCTCGTCGTTGCTCAATTCCATAACCTGAATGTCTTCCGACCGTAAGCCACCATCCGTGGCCGCGAAAGTGGAAAGTGTTGGAATCCCATGATCGGACCCGGCGCCCAGTGTCCGGATTCAGGTTGCCGCGGCAAAACTTTCTGAATTGCGGGGCGCGGACGGTCTGGTTCAATGAAGCAGTGATTCGCCCGCCGTGGTTCATGCCGAAAAAGGGCTTTCCAAAGCCAAACGCGAAGGCCTTGGCCTTGGCCGAATGGCGCCACGTCGATCTGCGCGAGGGCGAAGGCGCCTCCCGCGAAAACGCCAAGGGCCTCGGAGCCCTGCTGCCCAATGTCCTGAAGTCGATTAACCTCGACAAGAAACGCGGCGAGCTTGAAGTCCTGAAAGTCTGGAACAATCTCTTGAATCCCGAAATCACCGCCCACGCCCAGCCCGCAAATCTGGTCCGCGGAACTCTCTTTGTCACGGTGGACAACCCGGCTTGGCATTACCAAATCATCCAGCATCACCGCCGCGAAATTCTTGCCCGCCTGCAGTCCGCCTTCGGCCCGGACCTTATCCAACGGATCTCCTTCCGCGTCGGCTGACGCCGCCCGCCGTCAAACCGTCAGATGTTCCTTCACAATCTCCTCGTTGAGCTGGCCAATGTCCCCGCTGGCCACAATCGCGCCGCGGTCCATGATGAAAAAGCGGTCCGCCACCGCCACGCAAAAATCGAGGTATTGCTCGACCAAGAGAATCGATATTTTCCCCTCTTTCTTGATTTTGACGAGCGTGTCGCCGATCTGGTCGATGATGTTCGGCTGAATCCCCTCCGTTGGCTCATCCAGGATCAGGACCTTGGGGTCCGTCAGCAGCGCGCGAGCGATGGCCAATTGCTGCTGCTGCCCTCCGCTAAGCACCCCGCCCTTCCTTCCGAGCATTTCCTTCAGCACAGGGAACAACTCCAGCGCTCGGTCAACCTGCCCGTTGGCCTTCGTTCCCCTCACCACCAAGCTGATTCTCAGGTTCTCCCACACCGTCAAGTTCGGGAAAATGTCCCGCCCCTGCGGCACATACCCTATCCCCTTCCTCGCCCGCGCATCCGGGCTGGCTCCCACTATTTCCTCCCCATCCAACCGCACCGACCCCGTGTCCGTCTTCACCAGCCCCACGATCGATTTGAGCGTCGTCGACTTTCCGACCCCGTTCCGCCCCATCAGGCAAACCAGGCTGTGTTTTGGAACCGTCAGGTTCACACCCCGCAATATCCGCGAGCCATCATACGAAACCGCAAGGTCAGACAGAGAGAGCATGCGTGTCAGCTTTCTTTTTGCGGCCCAAATAGACCTCCACCACCCGCTCGTCGTTTTGCACCTGGTCCACCGTCCCTTCGCAAAGGACCGTGCCTTGGTGAAGCACTGTCACCTTCCGCGCGATCTGCCGGACGAACACCATGTCATGTTCAATCACCACGATGCTGTGCTGCCCAGCCAAGCTCATCAGCAGCTCCCCCGTCCGCGCGGTCTCTTCGTCCGTCATTCCCGCCGCGGGCTCATCCACCAGCAGCAGCTTTGGGTTCTGCGCCAGCAACATTCCGATTTCCAGCCACTGCTTTTGCCCATGGGACAGTGATCCTGCCTTGGCGTCGGCCCGGTCCAACAGTCCGACTGTTTTCAACACCGCCACAATCCGGTCCCGCTGGTCCGAGCTGGCACGCGCGAAGAGGGTTGACCAAACCGTCCGGCTCCCCTCCAGCGAGAGCCACACGTTCTCGAACACCGTATGGTCAATGTAAACCGAAGGCGTCTGGAATTTCCTTCCAATTCCCAGGCGGTTGATTTGGTACTCGTTGAGCCGTGTCAGGTCCGTGTCCTTTCCAAACTCCACTTTCCCCGTGTCCGGCCGGGTTCGTCCAGTGATGATGTCGAGCATCGTGCTTTTCCCCGCCCCGTTCGGCCCGATGATCACCCGCAGTTCCCCCGCATCCATGTAGAAATTGAGGTTCGAAATCGCCTTGAATCCGTCGAACGTTTTGTTCACGCCTTCCAGCGACAATATGAACTCTTTATGAGTCATGGCAGGCTTGCCGCCTCCTCCCGCACGATCAGGATGGCTTCCGGGATTGCTTTTCATTTCTCAACCGTCGCTTTCATCCTAGCCGCTGCCGCCGCCTCGATCGAGTTTTCGGGAGTCTTCCTTGCCTTCCTCCACAGTCCCCGGACCTGCTCCGGGATTCCCACGATCCCGCGCGGCATGAACAACGTCACCAGAATGAACATTCCTCCAAGGAAGTACAGCCATTGTTCCGCGAACGCCCGCGTGGCGTAACTCTTCGCCGCGTTCACTGTGATCGCCCCGATGATCGGTCCAATCAGTGTGTGACGTCCGCCCACCGCGCACCAGACCACCGCCTCAAGCGACTTCTCCGGAGCCATCTCGCTCGGGTTGATGATCCCCACCTGCGGAACGAACAATGCCCCTCCCAGGCCGCAAATGATCCCCGAAAGCACAAACACAAGTAGCTTGAAATTCGCCGTCGCGTATCCGGAGAAAAGCACCCGGTTCTCGCTGTCCCGGATCGCGCGCTGAATCAGCCCGAACTTCGTCAGGGTCAGCCACCGGCACAGGAGGTACGTCCCCAGCAAAAGCATGGCCGACGCCATGTAGAGCGCCCGCTTGGTCGCCGCCGAATTGGTGTCATATCCCACAATTGTCTTGAAGTCGGTCAGCCCATTGTTGCCCCCGAAAGTAAAGTCGTTGCGGAAAAACATCAGCATCGCGGCATAGGTCAAGGCCTGGCTCAGGATCGAAAAATAAACCCCCTTGATCCGCGACCGAAACGCAAGCCAACCGAAAACAAACGCCACCACGGCGGGAACCACGACCACCATCAACGCCGCGAACCAAAGGTGTTGGAAGGGAATCCAATGTGGCGGCAACCCTCCCGACTCCGGGAATCGTTTCGGGAATTCCAGGAAAACCATGAAATCAGGGAGGTCGGATTTATACTGCCCCATTCTCCCAATCTTCAGCATCAGGTGCATCCCAAGGGCATATCCGCCCAGCGAAAAGAAAAGCGCCTGCCCCAAGCTGAGCAGCCCCGTGTATCCCCACAGGAGGTTCACCCCAAGCGCCAGCACGGCGTAGCAAAGGTACTTCCCATAGACGGCGATCGTGAAATTGCTCACGTGGAAAGCCGAACTCGGTGGGACGAATGCGTTCAGGCACGGGAGGGCCACCAACGCGATGAACGCCAGCGCCGCCATGATCCGGAACTCCGTTTTTGAAAACTGTTTTGTCATCCTTTCAATCTTCCAAGCCGCGTCCCCGCGCCGCAAAAAGCCCTGCCGGACGCCATTGCAAAAACAGGATGATCGCGGCCAGCACCGTGATTTTGCCCATCACCGCGCCCAGCCACGGCTGGAGGATCTGGTCGGCCACGCCAATCCCCCCGGCGGCCGCCACGGTCCCAACGAGGTTTCCCACCCCGCCCACCACCACCACCATGAAGCAATCGATGATGTAATTCTGCCCCAGGCTCGGGCCCACATTCGCAATCTGCGAAAGGCAAGCCCCCGCCATCCCAGCCAGCCCGGAGCCAAGCCCGAACGTCAGCATGTTCACCCGGTCCGTCCGCACCCCCAGGCATGACGCCATCGCCCGGTTCTGCATGACTGCCCGAATCTGCAGGCCCAGCGAGGTCCGAGTCAGCAGCAGATAAGTCCCCACGAGGATCAGCAGCGCGAAACCAATCACGAACAAACGGTTGTACGCGAGCAGGACATCGCCGATCACAAAGCTGCCGCTCAGCCAACTTGGGGAATTCACCTGCACATTGGCCGAACCAAAGATTCCCCGGAACGCCTGCTGCAAAACCAGGCTCACTCCCCACGTGGCCAGGAGCGATTCGAGCGGCCGTTTGTACAGGAAGCGAATGATCCCCCGCTCCAGCGCCAACCCCACCAGCGCGGCCGTGACAAATGAAGCCCCCAGCGCGGCGATGAAATACATGTTGAACCCCACCCCACTCGGTCCGAACCATCCCAGGAACAAATTCTGCGCCACAAACGCGGTGTACGCGCCCACCGCCATGATCTCTCCGTGCGCCATGTTGATCACCCCCATCAGCCCGAATGTGATCGCAAGGCCCAACGCCGCCACCAACAGCACTGCCGCCAAGCTTGCGCCGCGAAACGCGGTGCCGAACAGGTTGCCCCACCACATGTGCCGCTCAATCAGGAACACCGCCCTGTCCGCCGCGCTGAACGTCTCCTCGCCATACCGGGCCTTGTCAGCCTTGGCGTCGTGGCGAATCTGCTGCAGGAAATTCAGGCTGCTGATCGACCGACTCGCCCCCAGTTCGGTGATCGCGGCCACCCGCGTTTTGGCGTCGTCGCTGGCGGCGTTCGTCAGCGCCACCGCCTCCATCAACGCGGCGCGCACTTCCGAATCTTTTTCCACCGCCAACCGCGACGCGAAATGCGGCAGGTACTCCGCGTTCTGGTCCTGGCCCAACTTCGTCACCGCGTCCCTCCTCATCTTCGGATTCTCATTCCCGAGCGCGAACAGGTCGAGGGTCACCTTGATCGTCTTCCTCAGCTTTGAATCCGCGTCGACCGACGTCAACTCCCCCGCCGAAAACAAGGCGGGTTTGCCCGCGCCATCCAGGAGGTGCGCGCCATCGACTATCTTGACCGCCCTCGCATTTCCATCCGTGTCGGTCAGCGCCTCGAGAATGAAGGGCGTTCTCGTCTCGTTCGTCTCCCAAAGGAACAACGCGCCCCCGCGCCACGCCACCAAGGCTTGTTCGACCAACGGGTCCGTCGACCCGACCAACTTCTGGAGCAGCCCCACGCGTTCCACGGCGTCCTCGCTCAGGATTGCTTTCACCGCCGTCTGTCGTTCCTCCGGCGTCGCGGAACCGTCTCGGGCGGCCAGCAGCGCGGCGGCAATGGCGAGGATATTCTTCCAGCGGAGCATGTGCGTTGTTTTGTTGAGAAGGAGGCGGGGTGTCATCCCCGCCTCCCAGGAGGAATAACCGAATTCCCGCGAAGTTTAGTTCTTCGCGGAAAGGAACTTGTCGCTGAACGGCTCAGCGGCCACGCTGGGCATGGTCTTGATGACCTTGAACTGCCCGCTGGCGAGGGTCTCGCCGATATACACGTTGTTGATCAGGTGATGATTCTCCTGCATCGTCACCGTGCACACCGGGCCCTTGAATTTCTCCCCGATCAACGCGGGGCGCACCTTGTCCACCTCGAAAGATCCGGCCTTCTCAACCGCTTGCTTCCAGAGGTAAACGCCCATCCGGGAGAGGTTCATCGGGCTGCAAGTGACGCGGTTCTTCGCATCGATTCCGCTGACCGTCTCAATCACGCCCGTCACTTTCGGCGCCTTCAGCCAATCTTTGAAATCCGCGACGAACTTTGTGTTCTCCGGCGTCTTGATCGACATGAAGTACGTCCAGCAGCCCAGGTGGCCAACCAAGTCCTTCGCCGGCAGGCCGCGGAATTCATCCTCAGAAATCGAGAACGACACCACCGGGCAGTTTTCTGAGGTCAACCCCGCGTTCGCGAATTCCTTGAAGAACGGAACGTTGGTGTCCCCATTCAACGTGCTGATCACAGTCGCTTTTCCGCCCGCCGCGAACTTCTTGATCGAGGCCACAATGGTCTGGTAGTCCGTGTGCCCGACAGGCGTGTAGATTTCCTCGATGTCCGCGTCCGGGATGCCCTTCATCTTCAAGTATTTCTTGAGAATTTTGTTCGTCGTTCGCGGATACACGTAGTCCGATCCAAGCAGATAGAATTTCTTCTTGCCTTCGCCAAGCATGTAATCAACGGCTGGGATCGCTTGTTGGTTCACGGCTTCGGCGGTGTAAAAGATGTTCTTCGACAGCTCTTCACCCTCGTACTGCACCGGGTAGAACAACAGCCCATTAGCCTGCTCATAAACGGGCAGCACCGACTTCCGGCTCACGGAGGTCCAGCAACCGAACGTAACCGCCACCTTGTCCTGCTCCAGCAACTGCTTCGCCTTTTCCGCAAAAAGCGGCCAGTTGGACGCGGGATCAACCACCACAGGGTCGATCAGGTATTTTTTTCCGCCGACCTTCACGCCTCCAGCTTTGTTGATTTCATCGAAGGTGAACAGCAGCACATCCTTCAAGGACGTCTCGCTGATCGCCATCGTGCCACTCAGTGAGTGCAGCACGCCGACTTTCACCGTGTCCGCAGCTCGGGTGGGCAGCGCCGTCAGGCACACCAACAGCGCGGCCGCCATCATTTTCAGGTTCATTTTCATCATAGGGAACTTGGGTTTGGTTGATTTTTGGATCAGAACATGTAGGTGACGCCCGCGCCGACAATCACGCGGCTCTCCTTGCCGTCGAAGCCCTTGGAATAGGACGTCGTGTCGTAGCGAATCTCCGGCTGAATCTTCAGGCTTTTAACCGGCTTGTAATTGATCGTGAACGCCGCGCTGGCCAGGTTGCCTTTCGGGTCAGTGCCGGCAAACGAACCAATCGTTGAATTGGCCGCGAAATGGCCGATCACCGGAATGTTCCCGCCAGAGTCGTCCAGGTACTCGAGCCGCAGGCCGAGCCCAAGCGTCTCGGAAATGTCATAACCCATGAACGTCCCAATCGACCAGATGTCCGCTTTCGGTCCGACATCAAATGAGAAGTAGTCGAACTCCATTCCAACGTTCAGCTCTTTAGTCGCCTGCACGCCCGCAAGAACCCCGCCGCCAATATGGGACAAGCTTGAAGTCGCTGGCTTCGCCGGCGTGAACGTGACTGGATTTGCCGGCACGGCTGGCGTTCCATCTCGCTCGCTGCCGCCCCAACCCAACAGGTTGATCCAAATCTTGTCCGTTGGCTTGAGGTTCAAAGCCGCGACCACTGTCTTCGCGTCGTTTGAGTCGCGCGGCCCAGCGAACAAGCCATTCTGGACCCGAAGATTCATTCCAACTTTGTCTGTGAATGAATATGCCAAGTTGATTCCCGCCGCCGGGCCGTTGCCCGTGTACCACCACTGATACCCCTGCGAAAAATTGTTGTTCGCCGCGCCGCCGTCGCCCGACTCATAATTGAGCAGCGAAATCAGTTGCCCAACCTTGACGTCAAGGCCGGTTCCGATCGGGACATTCAAATTCACATACGCCTCGCGCAGTTCATCAAATCCCTGCTGGGCGCCACCCGTGTTCACCGCCCAGGCGTCTTCGCCAAAAATCATCGAAACTTTGTAGCCCGCATCCCATTTGTCTTTCTCCAGGGCCGGGCTCGCAAGGGTCAGCTTCACTTTGTTGATCGTGAATTGGTTGTCCCGCACGTTCCAAAGGTAACCGTCCGAAAGACGGTCCTTCGGCGAGGATGTGTTGTAAAAATACGAGGCGGTCACAAATCCGCTCAACGTGGACTCAGTGAGCGCCTTGATGCCCGCGGACTCCGAACCACTCGCCACAATTCCTTCCTTCTTGGCCATCGCCTCCAAGGAGTCCAGGCGGGCCTTGAGGGCTTTGTTCTCCGACTCCAATTTGTCCATCCGCGCGGCGTCCTGCCCAAAAGCGGTCACGGCCATCGCGCCGCCGACCGTCAATTGCAAGGCGCGCGCCAGCGATTGGCGCCGTCGCTTCGTCAAGGGATTCATTTGCTTCATTTGGTTTTGGCGAACAGCGCGCCCTCACACACACAGGAGGCAACAGGCCTCGCTGCCGCAGTGGGCTAAGATGTTTTGGGGTGCATTCACGCCGTTCGTGGATCGCCGTATGCAACCGGGGCGCCACCGTCCGAATCGGCCCGAAAAGAGAACCTGAATCTTGCGGTGGATCATCATGAATCGAATGCATGACTCCAGCCCCGGGCCGATCACAGATAGGGTCCGATCCACCTCAACTCTCCGACGTTGCCTCCCTGACGTCCCTCAACTTTCCCGACGGATGTCCGCCTCCCTGACTCTTTTTTGCCAGATTGGCCAGAATCGTCCGGCGTCATCGCCACTTCTAAAAAATTGCTTGGATGGCCGCACGCACGGCCCTTACGCTCCGTCGCTGCGCGCCGAATGAAAATTCTGAATTTCAGCCTTGCCGTCGGGACGCCCGAAAACGGGCCCTCCTACCGCGCCCACCATTTTGCCGAGGAATGGGTCCGCACTGGCCATCAAGTCACGGTCGTCGGCACCACGTTTCCACACCAGATGACCCGTCCTCCCGAAGGCTCCGGACCCCTCATTGAATCCCATGTGAAAGGCGTTCGCTATTGCCTCCTGCGCCACCCGCCATATTCCAAGTCAGGCCTCAGCCGCGGCCTCAACGTCCTGGCTGGAATCGTTCAGTCCCGCCTTCAGGAATCCCGCATCATCAGGAATTTTCGGCCCGATCTGGTTCTCGCGTCCACGGTTTACCAGGTCGACAACTACGCCGCGCACCGGATCGCCCGCAAAACCGGCGCGGTCTTTCTCCGCGAAACACGCGACCTCTGGCCCCTGACCCTCCTCCAAACCGGCAAAATGGGCGCGAAACATCCCTTTGTGCGCTTGGTCCAGCACGCCGAGGATTTCGGATACCGCCACGCCGACACGGTTTGCACCACTCTCGAAAATTCCTACGATCACATGCGGACCCGCGGCCTCCCGCCCGAACGCTTCGCATACATGCCCCAGTCCCCCGAACCCGTTCCCCCCGCCCCCAAGCCGCTCCCCGAACCGCACCAGCGCGCCCTCGCCGGGGCCCGCGCCGCAGGCCGCTTGGTCGTTGCCTTCACCGGCGGTTTCAACCCCTACGCCGACCTCCCCACGGTCCTGCGCGCCGCAAAATTATTGCGGGGTGAAGCCGCCTTTTTTCTCGTTGGCCAAGGCCCCATCCAGGGCGAGCTTGAACATTTGATCGCCTCCGAGAAAATCACGAATGTCCAGTTCCTCCCTCCCGTGCCCAAAGGCGCCCTTCCCGAGGTTTTCGCCGCCAGCGATGTCGGCCTCGTTGGTTTCCTCAACGCCCCCATATTCCAATTCGGCATCAGTCCCAAC
>CAZSXX010000066.1:0-7037 GCA_964611245.1 uncultured Verrucomicrobiota bacterium
GTCCGCGGTGATCAATATGGCCAGTGATTCCACCGACTCAGGCTCCAGCCTCCGCGACAGCCTCCGCACTGAGCGGTCCGTGACCGTCTCGGTTTGGAACATATGGTTCAACACCAGCGGCGCCACCCGTTCCCGCAGCCGCATCGGCGCGCCGATCCGCTCCAGGAACCGCTCCGCCAGCGGCCCCGACGCCGCCACGTGCCCGGGCGACGAGATCGCCTCCCCCTCCACCACCGTTGTGGTCGCCTTCCCAAAATCGTGCGCCAGCGTGGCGAGCATCAACACTGCCCGCGAATCCTCCCCCGCGCCCCGCCATTCCGGCAGCCCCGCCATCGCGTCCAGGCAATGGCAGGTGTGGACAAACACGTCCCCTTCCGGATGCCACCTCGGATCCTGCGGCGTGTCCGCCAACGCCGCCACTTCCGGATAATGCTCCAGCCACCCGCAGTCGCGCAAAAACCGCAGCCCCAGCGAGGGGCGCGCGCACTGGACAGCCCACTTCCTCCATTCGTGCCAGATGCGGTCCTTCGGCAGCTCCCCCAGGGCCGCCTTCATCGTCCGGCACAACTCCACCGTTTCCGGCGCCGCCCGCAGTTCGAACCGCGCGATGAATTGGAACCCGCGCAGGACCCGCAGCGGATCCTCCACGAACGCCCCGCTGGTGTGGCGGAGAATCTTCGCCTCCAAGTCCAGTTGCCCCCGGTGCAGGTCGATGATCCGCCCCGCGCGCGGGTCGAACAGGATCGAGTTCATCGTGAAATCCCGCCGCGCGGTCGCCTCTTCCAGGCTCAGGCCCGCGTCGAACTCCACCGCGAACCCCTTGTGCCCCGGCGCCGTTTTTGAATCCCGCCGCGCCAGCGTGAAGTCATAGTCCGACCCATCCTTCAGGAACAGCTTCACCACCCCAAACGATCGCCCCACCAAATCGGTCTTGCCCCACATTCCCAGCGCCCGGACCAGCGCCTCGTACGCCACGCCAAAAACCTCCACATCGAAATCCTTCGGCCTCTCACCGCGCAGCGCGTCGCGCACGCACCCCCCCGCCAAATACGCCCGCCCCAACTCCGGCGTCTCGCGGAGGATCCGGCTCAGCATGGGTGGCAGCTCAAGGTTCACGGGCCGAACATAGCGTGCGCGCGGCGCCCGCGCGAAAGGAATCCTTTTTCGCCGCAATGCTTTGTGCGATGTAATGCCACCGATGATTCTGCTGCCGGTGATCGAGCGGGAGCTGCGCGTGGCGGCGCGCGGGCGGCGGATTTATCGAACCCGTTTCGCCGCCGCCGCCGCGGTCATTGGCGGGCTCTTTTGGATTTTTTCCCAACGGACCGGGCTTCCTCCTGATCGGCTTGGCGCGGAAATTTTTGACTCGGCCACGGCGGTCTCCCTCGCCCTCTGCCTCCTGGCCGGCCTGTTCCACACGGCGGACGCCATCAGCGCCGAGCGGCGCGGCGGGACGCTCGGGCTCCTCTTTTTGACCGACTTGCGCAGCTTCCACGTTGTGTTGGGCAAGCTGATCGCCCATTCAATTCCCGCCTTTCTCGCGCTGGCTGCAATCCTTCCCGTCCTGGGAATTCCCCTGTTGCTGGGCGGCGTTTCCCCAGGCGAACTGGCGCGCGCCGCCTTGACCTTGTATTGCGCCCTCTCCCTTTCATTATGCGCTGGGTTGCTGGCCTCCTGCCTCGCGAAGGACGACCGAGTCGCCCTCGTGATGACGGTCGGATTCCTCTTGGTTCTCCTGCTCGTGCCCCCTTCCATCCGTCAAGCTTGGATCAGCCCGCTGTTCGCCTTGCAGACCGGGCGCGATTCGTTCTACTCAGGATTCCCCGCGAAATACTGGCTCTCCATCGCCGGCCAGGCTGGGCTCGCCCTTTCCCTGCTGCTGCTCGCAGCATTCTCCGCCCGCCGCGTGTGGCGCGACCATCCGCCCTCGGCCGCGATGGAGAAAAGGCAGGTCGCCTGGCGCGTGTGGTCCTTGGGGAAAACTCACGAAAGAACGGCTTGGCGGCAGGCTTTGCTGGATGAAAACCCCGCCCTCTGGCTCTCCTGCCGCCACCGGATTCGCGCCGCCCTCCTTTGGGCCGTGGTCGGCGGCGCCATTTGCATAGGATTCTGGAGTTGGCTTCCCACCCGCCGGATCGACTCCGGCCTGGCCATGATCCTCTCCCTGGCTGCCCATTGGTTCCTCAAGGGAGCCATCGCCTTTGCGGCCGCCCGGTCCCTGGCGGAGGAGGCACGGGCCGGCGCCTTCGAGCTTCTCTTCACCACTCCCCTCACGCCCCGCGCCCTCGTCCAGGGACACCTGCTCGGCCTCGCCCGCAGCTTCGGCCCCGCCATGGCCGCCATCCTGTTGGCCGACGTTTTTTGGATCACCGCCCCCTCGGGTGGAATTGTCTTCGAGCGGATCGCCCTTTGGTGCCGCGTGTCCGTCCTGCCCCTCGATGCCTTCACCATCGCCGTGCTGGCCCTTTCCCTGGGCCACATACTCCGAAGTCCGGGCCGCGCGGCCATGGGGTCCTTCGCCCTCGTCGTCATCCTGCCGAACTTGGCCCCCCTTTTCTTTGTCAGGACCGGGAACTGGCCCGGCGTCTGTTTCCTCTGGTTTCTGATCGACGCTGTCCTGATCTGGATTGCCGTCAGCCGCCTCCGCGGCCTTCGTCGGCAAGCCGCTGAACGATTTGTCTCCAGTTCCGTCCCGGAATGATGTGCGCCCCCGCCGCCGCCCCTTCCCCTCCCGTCCATGGCCCGCCCAGCGCCTCCCCCCGCAGCGCCAGATGCGCAAAATACGCGAACGCCTGCGCCTCCAAAAACTTCGAGTCCACCCCCATTTCGTCCAGCGGCGCCACCTCGATCCCGCTCAGCCGCCGCCGCAGGCTTTGCATCAGGAAACGGTTCCGCGCCCCGCCGCCGCAAAAATAAATCGCCCGCAGCGGAAGCCCCCGGCGCACGATGAACGCTTCGTATGCCCGGCCAATCGACTCCACTGTGATCGCCGTCGCCGTCGCGGCCAGCACGGCGCCCCTCGCCCGCGTGGCACCAAGGAGCCTGGCGAATGGAAACTCGTCCCGCCCCGTGGATTTCGGCGGCGCCCGGTGGAAAAATGGATCCCGCAGAATCGCCTCCATCGCCACAAAATCCGGTTCCGCGCCAGCGGCCAGCGCCCCGCCGCGGTCCATGCGCGCCTTCCCCTGCGTCGCCAGTTCGGCCGCGGCGTCGATCCACAGGTTGGCCGGCCCCGTGTCGAACGCGATCGTGGCCCCCTTCGGCCCCAAGTAAGTCAGGTTGCTGATCCCGCCCAGGTTGTGGATCGCCACGCCCTCGGCGCCTCCCGGAAATCCCCGCGCGATCAGTCGGTGGAATCTCGGGGCCAGCGGCGCGCCCTCGCCCCCTGCCGCCATGTCCCCATCCCGAAAATTGGAGACGACCGTCAACTCCGTCGCCTCCACGATCCGCGTCGGATCCCCAAGCTGCGTTGTGAAACCCGCCTTCCGCGCCGCCGGATAATGCGCCACCGTCTGCCCATGCGATCCAATCGCCTCCGGCATTTCCGCGGCGGGCCGCCCCCGGAGCGCTTTCGCCAAGACTGCCCCCATCCACTCCCCCAAATCCCGGTGCAATTCCCCCCAGGCTCGCAGCGACAGTTCCGCCCCCGGCTTCTGGGCCGCCAGCACGCGCTCCCGCAGCCGGGCCGGATAAGGCGCGGAGTGCGTCCAGAGCGGCCGCCAACCCTCCCCCTCAAACCCCGCGCACGCCACATCCAAGCCGTCGCACGACGTCCCGGTCATCACCCCGGCGATTTTGATTTCCTGCCTCACAGGCGGGCGTGCAGCAGCCGGAGCGTGATGACCGCGTATGAAGTCACCAGCGCCGAATCCTTCTCCCACCACCGGTTATTCTCATTTTGCCAAGAGCCGTCATTTTTTTGCAAATTCAGCAGCCGCAACGCCAGCGGCTCCCGCCAATCCTTCCCCGCGACCTCGTTGATCTTCGCCACCGTCAGCGCCTTGGCCATCGTGTGGAAATAATAATACAACCCCTGCGGGCCCATCCCGGGATTCTCCTCCAGCGTGAAATTTTTGTTCAGCCAATCCACCACCGCCAGCGCCCGGGGATCATCCCCCGCCATGTCCGCGTAAATGAAGCTCAGGAGCCCCGCGTAGCTGATGCTCCCGTACGACCGCAACGCCACCTTCCCATTCGCCAGCACGTTGCTCCCCGCCATCGAGTGCCCGGGATAATAAACAAACCCACCCAGGTTCTTTTCATCGCCCGAAACCCAAGGCTCTTTGTTGTGCGACGGCAAATTCTGGCAGCTCTGCAAAAAATGCCGCGCCGCCTCAAAATTCAATTTCGGCTCCCCCGGCGCGTCCGCCGCGAAACGGCGGCTCGCGTAAAGCGCCTCCAACGCCGCCGTCGTGTTCCCCATGTCCGAATGCGCATATTTGCTCCCGTAACCAATCCCCCCGTCAAACGCCGTGTCCACCCGGTTGCTCGCCCCCGCGTCCACCTGCGTCCCAATCAAGTACCGCCGCGCGTTGAGAATCAGGCCCCGGTCCCCCGGTTGGTCCCGGGCCACGAACGCCAGCAGCGCCAGCGACGTGTTGTAGTTCGCCAGCCCTTTCTCCTTGTTGAAAATGCTTCCATCCGGCTGGGCGTATCGGGCCAGCCACCCATATCCCGAATCGAAATTGGACTTCAGCCGCGGCTCGCGCGTTTGGGGATTGAGCGCCACCAAGGCCAGTGCCGTCACCGCCGGTTGGTCCGTCGTGGACCACCATCCGTCCGGATGCTGGTTCTTCGCGAGCCACGACACCCCACGGTCAATTGCCCGCACGAGTTCATTCCGCAGCGACTCATTGCCGGCGGGCGCGGCGGGCGCGGCGGGCGCGTGCCCCGAATAAAAAGCGATTGCGGCCAGCAAAATCAATCGAATCATCACCCCACAATTCCCCAGGGCGCCGGGAAATCCAGAAAAAAAGGGGTGGAGCCGCGGCCCGCCCAAGGCAAGCCGTTTTCAGGTGCGGCGCCCACGCGCGCCTGCTACGGTGGTTCCCGGACACCGTTCCCCCTATTTTTTATGAAATTGCTTCCCCTCGCCCGTTTGTGGATCGCCGGATGTTGCCTCGCTTTCCTGGGTGTCCCGCTCTCCGCCGGCTTCACTTTCGAGCGCGGCGCCCCGGAGGCCAACGGCGTCTCCTCCGCAAAAATGCTCCGCTTCATCGAGGAGCTCGACTCCAAGATCGATGGGATGCACAGCGTCATGGTCGTGCGCCACGGCAAGGTGATTGCCGAGGGCTGGTGGACCCCCTACCGCCCGGAAAGCCGCCACGTCATGTTTTCCTTGAGCAAGAGCTTCGCCTCGACCGCCGTCGGCCTCGCCCAGGCCGAAGGCAAACTGAGCGTCGACGACACGGTGGTCTCCTTTTTCCCGGACCTCGCCCCCAAAGACCCCAGCGGCAACTTGAAGGCCATGCGCGTCCGCGATCTGCTCGCGATGTCCACCGGCCAGCACAACGAGGACATCGCCCGTTTCGATTATCAATCCGAGGACGCCGTCAAGGCGTTCCTCGCCATCCCGGTCGCGCACAAGCCCGGGACCCATTTTGTCTACAACACCCCCGCCACCTTCATGCTCTCGGCCATCGTCCAGAAAGTCGCCGGCCAACCCCTCCTCGAGTATCTTCGCCCCCGCCTCTTCGAGCCCCTCGGCATCGAGAATCCCACGTGGGACTCAGGCAAATCCGGCGTCAATCTCGGTGGCTTTGGCCTCAGCGTCCGCACCGAGGACATCGCCCGGCTCGGCCAGCTCTATCTCCAAAAAGGCCAATGGCGGGGAAAGCAATTGCTTCCGGCGGCGTGGGTGGCCGCCGCCACTTCCCGCCAGGCCTCCAACGGCAGCAATCCCGACAGCGATTGGGATCAGGGGTATGGATACCAATTCTGGCGCAGCCGCCACAACGCGTTCCGCGGCGACGGCGCCTTCGGCCAATATTGCGTCGTCATGCCGGACCAGGACACCGTCCTCGCCATCACCAGTGGCGTCAAAGACATGCAGGCCGTCTTGAACATTGCTTGGGCCGCCCTCCTGCCCGCATTGGAGAACAGCGCGCTCCCAATCGACGCGCCCGCGCACTCGGCCCTCGCCGCAAAACTGAAGAGCCTCTCCCTGCGCCCGGTTCAGCATCAGCCGGCCTCCACCCAAACCCGGTCCGAAATTTCCGGAAAAAAATTCATGTTCCCGGAAAACCCGCAAAAACTGGAGGCCGTCACTCTCTCCGGAAACACTGCGACCCTGCGCATTGACGGCGCCGACCGCACTTTCTCGCTGAACCCCAATTTCAACGGCTGGACCGCCCCGTCGAAATTCGCGTTCGACCTGATGGCCGAGCAGCCCGCCTCCGCCAGCGGCGGCTGGAACGGAAATGTCTTCACGCTCAAGCTCGCGTTCACCGAATCGCCCGCCCTGCTAACGTTGCGGATGGCCTTCGCCACCGAGGCCGGGAAAGGGTCCGTCGCGGTGGACCCGGAGTTCGGCGCCGTCTTTGGGCCTTCCTCCCGCAAGCAACTCGTCGGCCGCGCGGACTGACCCTCATTGAGCGCGCCCAAATTTCCGCTCCAGCTCGCGATAATTCATCTCGATGAGCGTCGGCCGCCCGTGCGGGCAGGTGTAAGGCATGTCGCACCGCCGCAGCGTCTCAATCAATGATTCCAGCTCAGGCCCGTTCAACGGGTCGTTCGCCTTCACGGCGTGGCGGCACACCGTTTTGGCGATCATGTGCTCGCCCAGCCGCCAAGTGTTCACGTCGTGCCCCGCCGCCTTCAGGGCGTCGATCAGCTCAATCACAAAGCGCCGCGCATCCGGGACCTTGATGAACGGCGGCAGCGCGTCCAGCAGGAACGTCCGCTCTCCGAATTCATTCAAGCCCACGCCCAGCCGCTGCAGCGTCAGCAATTGCGCCCTCAAGAACCCGGCGTCCTTCGCCGAAAGTTCCACCGTCTCCGGCAGCAGCAGCCGCTGCGAATCCGCCGCCCGCTGCTCC
>CAZSXX010000066.1:7047-15470 GCA_964611245.1 uncultured Verrucomicrobiota bacterium
CGCGCTTTCATTGCGCTCCAGCCGCTTCAACATCTGCTCGAACAAAATCCGCTCGTGCGCCGCATGCTGGTCCAACAGCACCATCCCCCGGTCCGATTCGAGCACGACATACAGCCGCCCAACCACGCCCACGATTCGCAGCGGCACATGCAGCAACGCCACGGGCGCGGTGGACGGCGCGGCGATCGTCTCCGCCGACACTGGGTTCGCCGGCCCCGGCAGCGGCCGCTCCGGCCAGTCGGTGATCGGCCGTGTCGGAAAGGGCGGCGGGAGGTTCAACGAACGCTGCGCGGGTGGCGTTGGCGGCGGGGCGGCGATCTCGAGTGTCAATGGAGCCTCCGTTGCCTCGAATGCGGAAGCCCCCCGTGCCTCTTCCGGCGCGTTGCGCGGCTCGGCTGTCGCCACCGCCTGGCTCGTTGGAGTCCCGCCATGGAATTTCGTCAACGCCTCCCGCACCCCATGGGCCACCGCCCGGCGCACCGCCATCTCATTGTGAAATTTCACTTCCCGCTTCGAGGGATGGATGTTCACGTCCACATCCGCCGGATCGATCTCAATGAAAAGGCAGCAGACCGGGAATCGCCCCTTCATCAACGAATTGTGGTACCCCTCCATCAGCGCGAAGTTCAGCCCCCGGTTCTCCACCGGCCGCCGGTTCACAAACACCCGCTGGTCCTCGCGCGTGCCCCGCGAAACGCCCGGCGCCCCAATCACCCCCCAAACCCGGAACGGCTTGGATTCCGCCTCCCCCTCATCCGTCGGGGCGGACTCAAACTCGGTCCGGAAATCCAAATCCAAAAGTTTTGATTCCCCGCCCTGCAACGCCCGCATTCTCTCCTTGAGCGCCTCGATCCGGTTCGCCATCTCCAGCGGCGGAAGCTGCCAAAGCACGCGCTGGTCTTGGATGAACGTGAAGCCCACCTCCGGCGCGGCCAGCGCCGCCAGCGTCAGGTAATGTTGGATGTGGGCCCGCTCCGTCTCTTCGGTCCGCATGAACTTCCGCCGCGCCGGCAGGTTGTAGAACAACTGCCTCACCTCGACCATCGTCCCCGGCGCCGCCCCCGCGGCCTTCACCGCCAGGATCTTCCCGCCATGGATCACCACCTCGCACCCCTCCTCCTCCCCCGCCCGCTCCCGCGTGATGATCGCCATCCGGCTCACGCTGGCGATCGACGGCATGGCCTCTCCCCGGAAACCCATCGTGGCGATCGCGCCAAGATCCTCCGCCTTCTGGATTTTGCTCGTCGCGTGCCGCTCCAGGCAAAGCAGCGCGTCATCCTTGCTCATCCCCGAGCCGTCGTCCGTCACCCGGATCAGGCTCCGCCCCCCGGCCTGGATTTCCACCGTGACCTTCCTCGCCCCGGCATCCAGGGCGTTCTCGACCAATTCCTTCACGACGCTGGCGGGGCGCTCGACCACCTCGCCCGCGGCGATTTGGTTGGCCACCTGTTCGCTGAGCAGGCGGATGCGGTTCATCTCCTCACTCGGTCAGGGGCAGGCCGAACGTGAACACAGCGCCGCGATTCGGAAAGTTGTGGGCCTCAATGTGCCCTTTGTGGTCCGTGATGATCTTTTTGCAGATCGACAGCCCAAGCCCGGTCCCATTGGCCTTTCCATACGTGGCGAACGCGGTGAACAGCCGCTCGGCGATCTCCGGCGCGATCCCCTTGCCCGTGTCCTCGATCTCCGTCACCACCTCCTTGTCCCCCACGTTGAAGCGGAAATAAATCCTGCCTCCCTCCGGCATCGCGTCCACCGCGTTGTGCACCAGGTTGAAGAACACCCGCGTCAGCCGTTGCGGGTCGAAAAGCAGGTCAATGTCCGGGGCCGGCCCGTCCAGCACCAACTCCACATGCCGCTCCCCCACCTCCGGCCTCAGCTCCTCGATCACAATGTCCACGAAATGGGCGAAGTTGGTCTTGGCCAGGACAATGGAATTCTGCGGCCCCTTCGTGAACTCCAGGATTTCGTTGAGCATGTTGCTCAGCCGGTCCACCTGCTTCCGCACTTTCGCCGCCGCGTTCGCCCGCGCGCTCGGCGACGCCTTCTCCATCCCGGCGATCTCCGACGCCAGCCCGATCACATTCAGCGGGTTCTTGAAATCATGCACGATCGACCGCGCGAACCGCCCCACCACCGCCAGCCGCTCCGCCTGCAGCGACTCCTCCACATACTGCTTGTTGAACTCCCGCATCCGGTGGCTGAACTCCCGGATGAACCGCACCGCCAGCAGCGGCGACCGCTCCAGCATCTGCAGGATCGCTTCCCGCGGGAAATAATAGACCGTCGTGGCCACCTCCGCCATCGCGGAGGCCGAGCGCGGTTCGTTGTCGATCACCGCCATCTCGCCGAAGTAATCCCCGGGCCCAAGTTTTGCCAGTTTCTTCCGCTCGCCTTGGCTCACCGGCGCCGAAATCTGAACCCCCCCCTCCCGCACCAGGTACATCCCATCCCCGCTCGCCCCCTCCTCAAAAATCACCGCCCCCTCCGCGAACTCCCGCAATTGGGCGCACGCCCGCAGCGCCTCCGTGTCGGCCGCGCTCAGGCCACCGAAAAGCTTGCTGTGTTCGAGCGGAGTCATGCGCGGCCCACTCTAGGAAAACGCCACCCCCCGTAAAGCACAGAGATGCTCATCTCCCAGCCGTTGTCCGGCCCGGTTGGCACTGCGGGCACCACGCCGTCGTCCTCCCGCCCACCTCCGCCCGCGCCAGCGCCGTTCCATCCCGCGGACAAACCCCTCCCTTTCCCCCCCGTTCATGGTACAGCCATCCCTTCGGCGGATCCCCATGGTCCGGCGCGATGTGCTTGAGCGCTCCCCGGCTCACCCAGCGGGCCTGTTTCCATAGCTCCACCGCCTCCGCCTCCTCCAGCGAACCCACCCGCCGCCGTGGATCAAGCCCGGCCCGCCAAAGAACCTCATCCGCCATCCAGTTGCCGATCCCCGGAAATCCCTCCTGCATCAGCAGCGCTGCCTTGATGGGCGCTTTCCGGCGCCGGCCCAAAAACGCCAGCGCCACCCCCTTCGTGAACCCAGCCTCATGCGGCTGCGGAGCCCGGGGCCACCAACCCGGCTGCCCGTCTCCCACATGAAACTGGATTCTTCCAAACTGCCGCGGATCATGAAAAGCTAGGGTCCGCCCTTTTTGGAACAGCGCCAGGTGGTCATGGTTGCCCGGGACAAATTCCCTCCCCTCCACGCTCAGCTTCCCCGTCATCCCCAGGTGGATTCCCAGCCATGCGTCGCCCGAAAAACGAAACAGCATCCGTTTCCCATGGCCCTTGGATTCCAGGAGCGTCGCCCCCGCCAAGCCCGCCTCAATCGCCGCCCGGTCAGCCCCCCGAAACACCCGGCCTTTGGCGCCCACATGCACCCGGGCCACCTTCCCGCCCACTCCCGCGTCCCATTGCCGCCTGAAAAATTCGACTTCCGCCAGTTCGGGCATGACGCCATGCTACCACGGACCTGCATGAATGCCTGTCCAAAATGACCACGGAAGATTGGCAGGTCGTGCGTTTTTCCCTCTGGGCCGCGTTCCTCAGCGTCCTCTTGATCATGCCGCCCGGACTCGCCCTGGCCTGGCTCTTGGCCCGGCGCGAGTGGCGGGGCAAATCCATCGTCGAAACGCTCGTCGCCATGCCCCTGGTCATCCCCCCCGTCGCCACGGGCCTCATTCTCCTCCATTTGTTCGGCAGGCGCGGCCCCCTCGGCCAGGCCCTCCAATCGATCGGGATCGAGGTCGTCTTCACGTGGAAAGCCGTCGTGATCGCCCTTTCCGTCATGTCCGCCCCCCTCTTCATCCGCTCCGCCCGCGTCGCGTTCGAGGGCGTCAACGCCCGCCTGGAGGATGTGGCGCGCACGCTCGGCGCCAGCCCGGCCCGCGCCTTCTTCACCATCTCTTTGCCCCTGGCCCGCCGGGGGATCATGGCGGGGGTGATCCTGGCCTTCGCCCGCGCCTTGGGCGAGTTTGGCGCCACCATCATGGTGGCCGGCAACATCCCCGGCGAAACCGCCACCATGGCCCTCGAAATCTTCCAGTCCGTCCAACTCGGCCAGGACTCGCACGCCTGGCGTTTTGTCGCCATCTCCGCCCTCCTCGCCTTCGCCGCCGTCTGGACCAGCGAATTCCTGTTGCGCAAAAAGTGATGCTTCGATTCTCGAGAATTGTGCTGCCCCTCTCCGGCTTCGACCTCTCGATTCCGTTCCTCGAGCTGCCCCGCCGCGTCACCGCCATCACCGGGCCCTCCGGCGCCGGCAAGACCTCGTTCCTCGAATTGATCGCTGGCCTCCGCAAGCCCAAGTCCGCCCTCATCGAAATGGATGGTTCCCCCCTCATCGACACCGCCCACCGCCTCAACCTGCCCGCCCACCGCCGCGGCGCCGGCTACGTCCCCCAGGATTTGGCGCTTTTCCCCCACCTCACCGTCGAGCGGAACATCTTTTATGGCGGCCACGGCGCGCCCAAGATCGGCGCCGCCCATGTCATCAACGCCCTCCAGATCGAGCCCCTGTTGCCCCGCCGCGTCACCGAGATTTCCGGCGGCGAGCAGCAGCGCGTCGCCCTCGCCCGGGCCCTCCTTTCCGGCCCCAAGTTGCTCCTTTTGGACGAGCCGCTCGGCAGCCTCGATCCCGACCTCAAGGCCAAAGTCCTCCCCTACCTTTGCCGCGTCCGCGACGAATTCGACATCCCCATGCTCTACGTCACGCACGACCCCGCCGAGGCCGCCGCCATCGCCGAGGAAACAATCGTGATCACCCGCGGCGCCATCACCGGCCGCCGCAAATCCTCCCCGAATTAGGCGCCGTCCCCGTCAGTTCTTGGCGCCCGCCAATTCCTCCTCCAACTCCACAATTTCCTGGATGTGCGTCAGGAACCACCGGTCCACCTTGCAAAGCTCAAATATCTCATCGATCGAGAATCCCGCGCGCAACGCGTGGCGGATGAAGAAAATCCTCTCCGCGTTCGGCACGCTCAGTTTGCTGGAGATCACGTCGCGCGGCAGAATGTCCCGGTCCCCGTACACCTCGTTGCCGATGCGCCACGGCTTGCCATCCCCACCCAGCCCGCTGCGCCCAATCTCCAGCGAGCGCAGGCATTTTTGCAGCGACTCCTTGAAGGTCCGCCCGATGGCCATCGCCTCCCCCACCGACTTCATCTGCGTGTTCAACGTCGGGTCCGCCTGCGGGAATTTCTCAAACGCGAAACGCGGAATTTTGGTCACCACGTAATCGATTGTCGGCTCAAAGCTCGCCGGCGTCTCCCGCGTGATGTCATTCCGGATCTCGTCCAGCAAATACCCCACCGCCAGCTTGGCCGCGATTTTCGCGATCGGAAACCCCGTCGCCTTGGACGCCAGCGCCGAGGATCGCGACACCCGGGGATTCATCTCGATGATGACCATCCGCCCATTCTCCGGGTTGACCCCAAACTGGATGTTCGATCCCCCGGTCTCCACCCCGATCTCCCGGATCACCGCGAACGAGGCGTCCCGCATGATCTGGTACTCCTTGTCCGTCAGCGTCTGGATCGGCGCCACCGTGATCGAGTCGCCCGTGTGCACCCCCATCGGGTCGAAATTCTCGATCGAGCACACAATCACGCAATTGTCCGCCCGGTCCCGCATCACCTCCATCTCGTACTCTTTCCACCCCAACAACGACTCCTCGACGAGGATCTCGTTCACCGGCGAAAGCTCGATCCCCCGCTTGGCGATCATTTCAAATTCGTCCCGGTTGTACCCAATCCCGCCGCCCGTCCCGCCCAGAGTGAACGCGGGCCGGATGATCAATGGGAACTTGCCAATCCGCTCCGCCACCGCCCGCGCCTCGTCGATGTTGTGCGCCGTCCCGCTGATCGGCACATCCAGCCCGATCTCGATCATCAAATCCTTGAAAATCTGCCGGTCCTCCCCCCGCTCGATCGCGCGCGCGTTGGCCCCGATCATTTCCACCCCGTACTTTTCAAGGACGCCGCTCCGGAACAGCGACATCGCCGTGTTCAAGGCCGTCTGCCCGCCCAACGTCGGCAGCAGCACCAGTTTTCCCTTCGCCCTCAGCCGTTCCAGCTCCACCACCTCCCGCGCGATGATCTTCTCCACGCACTCCGGCGTGATTGGCTCGATGTACGTGCGGTCCGCGAACTCCGGATCCGTCATGATCGTCGCGGGGTTGGAGTTCACCAGCACCACCCGGTACCCCTCCTCCCGCAACGCTTTGCAGGCCTGTGTCCCGGAATAATCAAACTCGCAGGCTTGCCCAATGACGATGGGCCCGGCCCCAATGATCAGGACGGAATGGATGTCGGTGCGCTTCGGCATAAACGGCGCGAACTTTCCCTCATTCCCAAACTGTTGTCAGCGTTTTTATTGCTCCATGGACGCAAATCGATGCGTCGGAGGCGGATGGATTGGCCGGAAATGTTCCATCAGCGTCACCCGCGCCAGGATCGATGGGTGTTGGGTCCACACATGCGTCATCGCGTTGGTCACGGCCGCGTGGAGCAGGTCGGGCTTCCCTTCCGCCCTCAAATTCAGGTTCAGGCAGCCCCGCTCCACCGGCTCCGCCAGTTCCTCGCCCAATTCAGCCGGGCTTTCATTGCCCACCAGGTTCAACGTCGCGATCCCCTCCACATCCACGTCCGCGGACAGCGCCATCTTCAAATGTGCCATCTCAATCCGCGCCCCCTGCAGCTCGCGCCGAATCTCCTCCCCCAGCGCCAGCAGCACCGGGTTGCAACGGAATCCCCTGAGCGCCGAAAGCTGCAACGTGCAGTTCAGCCATCCCAACCTGGCCTCGCCCTCCCGATACTTTTCAGGGTCCAAATCCACCGCTCCCCTCCTGCCGGGGCTCCCGTCCATCACGGCGGCGATCCACTCCTCCAGCCCCAGCCCCGTCCGGGCCGAGGTTCGCATCGCCCGCGCCGCCGGGAAGTCCGCCCTCACCCGCCGTTCCAGCGCCTCCAGCGCCCCCGCGTCCGCCAAATCCGCCTTGTTGAGGAGAATGATGTCCGCTTCCTCCAGTTGCTTTCGGATGAGGTACCGGACCTCCTCCGAAAAGACGGCGCCCGGGTGCCCGGAAAAAAAACGGGCCGCGCGGGTGGCGTCCAGCGCCACGGTGAATGGGGCGAGCCTGTGCTCCGACCCGTGCAGCCGCCCCAGTGGATTCCGGATCGTCGCGGTCAAGTCGGCGCAGCTCCCCATCGGTTCGGCGATCACCACCTCCGGCCGCACCTCGGCCGCCAGCCTCGCGCTCGCGGCGGTCAGCAAATCAAAACGGCTGCAAAAACATCCCCCGCTCACCTGCTCCGTCGCGAATCCGCGCCCCCGCAGCGCCTGCGCATCCACCAGTTGCCCGCCCTGCCCATTGGTGATGAATGCCGTCCGTTTCCCCAGTCCTCGCAGGTGCGCGCCCAGTTGCGCGGCCAGCGCCGTTTTCCCGGACCCCAGAAATCCCCCAATCATGACAAACAGCGGCGCCACCCCCACCAATGTGGGGCGCGTCGAAGGCGGTGGGATGGCAAGGGCGCACATGTCTATTCCTGCGGGATGCGCATACATGTAGCGCTTGCTCAGTAGAAATACCAATAAAGATTGAAGCGGACTCCGCGGAAAGGAACCTCGGCCGAGGCTCCGCCTGCCAGCCGGTCAAGCGCGGAGCTGAAGGACGTCCTTGACCGTCTGGATCAACTCCTTCGGCAAAAACGGCTTGCTCAGGAATGCGTCGGGCTTTGCGCCCAATTCCCCCACTCCCTCGTTCCCCAGGTTGCCGCTGTAAAGCACGGTCCGCAAGTCGTTCGAGAAGCCCCGGCACCGCCCGATCAATTCCATCCCGTCCATCGGCCCCATCATGTAATCGGTGATCAGCAAATCAGGCTTGGGCTCCGCGTTCTCAAACGCCTCCAGCGCGTCCGTCGGCGACGTGAAAAAACGCGTCTGGTACCCCTCCATCGCCAGCACCACGCTCACCACTTCCCCCACCATCGGCTCGTCATCGACGATGAACACCGCCGCCCGGCGCCCTTTTTCCAATGGCTTCGCCGAGCCCAATTGGTCAATGATGTCCGTCTGGTTCGTTGTCATCGCTGTGCACCTTGTGACTGAAGGGCTGATCTTCGCAGGGCATTTCCTGTGGGCAAGATGAAACTGCCTGATTTTATTCACACGATCTTCCCACCGGAAATCCTTGGCTCCGGGGGGCGGCGGCGATTACAACAGGGGTCGGATGGCCCTGCTCAAAATCCAGAACCTGACCAAATCGTACGCCTCGCCCGGCGGCGCGTCCGCTGGCCCACCCGCCCGCGACTCTCCTCGCACGGCGAGCGTCGCGCCCGCGGCGCGCGCGCTCGCGAGCGCGTAGCCGTCCATCGCCGCGTACGTGAAGGGCGGCGAGTCGGCCGAGTACGCGACGTCTTCGGCGAGGACGCGCC
>CAZSXX010000067.1:0-15377 GCA_964611245.1 uncultured Verrucomicrobiota bacterium
GGCCCAGGCTTGATTGGCCCGGGCGTGAACATCAGCTTCTCCAAGGTTGTCCCCAGTTATTTCAACCAAAACCCCAACTTCACCACCGAGGAGTCGGCCTTCATTTTCTTCGCGTGGGGCTCGTTTGACAGCCGGACGATAACGCCGACAGTGTATCCTGAGGATTTCACTGGCCAGATTCGCACCCTGGAGGAGCTTGAAGCCATTGCAACGAAACGTAATCCGGCCCGCTAGTTTGTTATGATCATCCGTTTAGTTTTATTTTTAGTCGTGAGTTTGGCCCTGCCGGCCTGGGGACAGGTGTTTCGCAACCCTAACCGCAGTTCGCTGACCAACACGGTGGTCATTGCCGACCAGTTCATCAACGATGGCTATTTCGAAGTCCAGAACCTCCTCGTTTCCACCAACCAAACCTCGATCATCGACATCAGCGTCACCCCCTATGACATGACCGGTGTCCGCACCTACGTGAACAACGGCCGCTTCGTTGGCCTTTCCGCCCGCTTTGAGACCGTCGATCGCGACCCGGCCAATCCCGGCACCCGGGAGCCCGCCGATTCCTTCCTCAACACCTTCAGCGGCAAGATCGATTTCGCCGACGGCTTCCATTTCGGCAGCTTCCCCATTTTCCAGGAGTTCACCCGGGGCGTCTGGAGTTCCCCGGTCTCCTCGGTGCGGGTGAACGCGAAAACCATCGTCAACGAAGGCCTGATGCGCATCGGCGCTGGCGGCCTCCTTCGCCTCGGCGAGACCAACCAAGTCGATGGCTCCCTCATGGCCGACTCGATCACCAGCTCCGGCGTCCTCGCCGTGGACCCCGTCGGCTACGCTTACGGCGCGCCTCTCCTGACCTCCTACGCGTTCAACCTCTTGACCGACTTGACCTACATCAACGACCTCGGCATTTACGATTTCACTTGGGGCCAAGGCACCTTCACCAACCAAAACCTCGGGTTCTTTGTCATCGCCACCAATTTCGTCATCACCCCCGAGTATATCATCACCAATCAATACGGCACCCGGATCACCACCTCGTTCGCGCTCCAGAACGCCCAGTCGTGGGGATACGCCTTCACCAAAAATGACCTCACCAACATCGTCATCCAAGCGGTCTTCGTCGAAACCGGCGACACCAACGTCGTGGCGGATGTCCGTTGGTCGCCCATTTCCTACGGCGCCACGTCCTCCCGGTTTGACGCGAACGATTTTCACACTGCGATCGTCAAGCTGAGCGCCGTCACAACAAACGCCCTCACTCTACAAACCGAGGAGAGCGCCCTCTACATTGTCGATCAACTTGGCTCCGGCACCAATTTCAACACCATCGCCAACGACAAGTACCCGTTCTTTTACAAACCCGCCAATTACTTCATCACCCGCTCGGAGCCCGTCGAGTTCTTGTTCGGCGACGCGGCCAACACCATTGCCGATCCCGCCCTGTTCTATTCCCCTGGCTTCTCCAACCTGATCGTCACCAACTACTATTCCGCCTACTCCTTCGACATGCAGAATCTCGTCTATCGGGTCCCCGGCGTTCCCGGCGTTGCGGTGGAGGATTTGCCTGGCCGCATCGAGATCAACGCCAAAAAAGTTGACCTCACCGGCGCTGGCCTTCGAGCGGAGGGCTTGGTTTCCATCACCACCGACCAACTCGAGAGCACAATCGGCACGGTCATCGATGCCCAAAACCTGAGCTTCGACCTTGCCTACGCACCCCCAGCCGGTTCTCCCGCCCAGCCATTCAAGATCCAGAACTTGGCCAAAGATGCCGTCGCCCGTTTTCATGGCCCAGTTGAGCTTTGGAGCGGAACCTTCACCAACCAAGTCTCTTCTATCCAAGGCGGGGTGACCAACGTCCTCAACCTCCAGTATCACGTCCTTGTTGTCGACGCCCGCAGCCTCGCCTCCACACAGCAAGTGTCGGTCGCCAACTTCCAGGCCCGCGCCGCCAACCTCCAAGTCTTCGACAGCATGGTGGTCTCCAACCGTTTCAGCGCGAGCAGCGCGGACATTCGCCTCTCCGGGAACCTTGAACTGCGCAACACCCGTTGGTCTTACACCAACCTCCCTAACCTCGTGAACCTCACCATCGACTCCAACGTCACAGTCCGGGCTCCCGGCCTCATCGACTTCGGCGTCGAGCCCTTCACCGAGAATGGCGTTGCCTACAAATCCCTCAACACCCTCACCGCTCATGGCGACGTCGGGGCCTACAGCCACAGCATCGTCGCCGAAAACGTCGAGATCACTGGCGAAATCCGGTCCGAACAGAGCATTTTCGGCCTCAGGCTCACTCCCTTCGGCGGCGTGATTTTCACCAACTCCTTCCAGACCGACTCCGGCCCAATCTACCTCACCGCAAACAGGTCCGCGCGCATGAACGGCGGCCGCATCGCCACGGCAGGCGACATCAATCTTGGCGGGCCTGTTTACAAATTTGATCAATTCCGGGTCGAGTCCGGCGCCACCATCAACCTCAACATCACAAACACCGTCCCCGGCGGCCCCACCGCCTTGGTTGATTCCGGCATCACCTCCCGCAACGTGTTTTCCTCCAGCAATTCCATCGCGCTGAATTTCCCGGTCACCTCCGGCTCGCTTCTCGGGAGCACAATCACCACCCATCCCGCCGCGCGCAGCACCTACCGAATCCGCTGGGCCATGCCGAAAAACCCGGCCGTCCAAATCACCAACATTCCCACCACCACCACTTGGACCAGCCTGACCAACGCGGCCAACGCCGTCTACACCACCAACTTGGGCATTGGCCGGCTCGTCCTCAACACCGCGCCACTCACCGCTTTCGAGTTCCGTGGCTCCCAAGCCCAGCGCGCCATGTATGTCGACCTGTTGGAGATCACCGGCAACGGCATCACCAATCTTGCCACCCTCACCAGCCAGTTGAACATCGTCAGCAATTCAACCTCCAGCATCGACATCTACTACGCCGACATCGTCGCGACGAACTTGGCCCGCAACCTGAACCTCGGTTTCCAGAATCTCGCCGAATATTTCAATGGGCGGAAATTCGGGAACAGCACCATGCGCTGGGTTCCAAATTTCAACGGCCCCAACACCTCCGTCGACGTCGTCGTCGGCGTCAATAACGCCTCCACCGTCACCATGAACCGGGCCCTCCGCACCAGCCAAATCATCGACATGGACGGCGATGGCATCGCCAACGGCAACGACGACTTCCCCTTCGACAGCCTCCGCGGCCCCATCACGATTTCCGGCCTCAATATTTCCCAGGTTGACGGCCGGGCCGAGATTCGCTTCGCCGCGTTCCAAGGCACCTACACCGTGCAATACGCCGAATCTTTGGCCAACCCCGAGTGGAAAACCGCCGCCACTTACGCGCACCTGAGCTCGACGGCCACCCTCAAAACCGTGACCGATCCCGCCCCGATTGGGTCCGCCCCGCGCTTTTACCGCCTGCTCTACACGCCTTGAGCTCCACTCGAACCGGATATGCGGAGCGCCCGGTCACTGACTGCCAATCTGAATTCGCCGGATCGCCCTCATGAAACTTTACGGCCTCACCGGCGGTCCAGGAATGGGTAAAAGCGAAGCCGCAAAAATCCTCGCCCAGCAGGACATCCCGGTTGTCGACACGGACGACCTCGCGCGCGATGTCGTCCAGCCAGGCCAGCCGGGCTTGGCGGCCGTCGCCCGCGAATTCGGCGCCGCCGTCTCCCCCTCCGGTGAACTGGACCGCGCGGCCCTCGCCAAAATCGTTTTCTCCGACCCGCCCGCGCGCCAGCGGCTCGAACAATTGCTCCATCCCCTGATTCGGGAACGCTGGATGGCCCGGGCAGACGAATGGCGCCAGCGGGGCGTCGCCGCCGGCGTGGTGGTCATCCCGCTCCTGTTTGAAACCGGCGCCCAGCAGGAATTTGAAAGTGTCATTTGCATTGCTTGCACCGCCCAGCTACAATCCGCGCGTCTCCAAGCCCGCGGTTGGTCCGCTGGGCAAATGGCCGGGCGCTTGGCTGCGCAATGGCCCATCGACGCGAAGATCGACCGGGCTGATTTCGTGGTCTGGAACGACGCGGATTTTTCGGTGTTGCGGGAACAATTGGGAAGGGTTCCCCCGTTGAAAGGCGGACGTTGAGGACTGCCAGCGAGAATCTATCGAGAACAATCAAACGAATATATTACGGGGGCCCTTCGGCGAAGTTGGTGTTATTTCGCCCGGCCCTTTGACGTTTTTAATTACTGCTTGCCATGCCCTCTGTTTTCGCCTTACTTGAACGAATCAATTTTGCCCGGACCGGTACGGGGTGTGCTTATTTTTTGCGATCCATTTCGAGTGTTGTTATGCATAATGTCTGTCCGCGTTTCTCCCCGCACTGGCTGTCTTCCTCCCGGGGAGCCGCGCTCCTGTCCAGCCTGGTTTTGTTTGTTTTTCTCGGCCTCGCCACCCCTTCCTCCCAGGCGCAGGTCGTGACCAACATCCTCGGCTTCGCCAAAATCACCGACGCCGTCATGGAAAGCGAAGGCGCCACCGCCTTCACCGTCACCCGCAAGCAGGGCACCCGCGGTCGCATCCTCGTTGATGTCGCGGTCCCGACGGTCGCCAACCCCGGCTCCACCAACCTGACCGGATGGACCAACACGGTGGTCGAAATGCTCGACTACCAGCTCAGCGCCAAATTTGCCGTCACCATCCAGAACAACACCTCGACCAACGCCAACCAACCCGTCAAATTCACGCTTTCAAATCCTCGCGTCGCCCCAGGGGAAGACCCCGTCTTCACCCCAATCCTGCAGGCCGCCTCCACCAACATGACCCTCACCGTCCAGGACGAGGACGCCGCCCTGATCTTCAGTTTCGAGAAAGTCAACAACAGCGCCAACGAAGGCTCCCGCATGAACATCCGGGTCCTTCTCGCCCAAACCCCCACCGCCAGCGGCGCGCAGAACGTCTCCGTCGAGTACACCATCGGCGCCATCACCTCCAGCGAACTGGCCCCCGGCGCCGCCTTCGGCAACTACACGGACTCCGGCACCCTGACTTTCGGCGACAACCAGAATTTCCAGGACATCGCGGTCACCGTCCCCGACGATGGCGTCCTCCAATTCGACCGCGAGTTCAAAGTCACGCTCTCCAATCCCCGGGGCGAACCAGCCGCCAACAACACCAACACCGTGACCTATTCCGTCAGCCCGCAAAGCTGGGCCCGTGGCCGCCTCTTCTTCAACCCCAACGGCCCCTTCCCGGCGGGCTCCGTGGACCAGGCTTTCAACCTTGAAAATGTCCCGCCCAATCGCCTGCAGAACCCCGGCGCCCTCGGGCCCGTTTCCGTGGTCCTCGTCGACGACCAAAACCGCACCTACGTCGGCGGCTCCTTCCGCTCCGTCAATGGCGACTCCCGCAGCGGCATCACCCGCCTGCTGCCCGACGGCAACAATGATCCCACCTTCACCCCAAGCGGCGTCAATGGCGCCGGCGCGGTCAATGCCATTCAAATCTACACCGACGCCGCCTCCCCCCATTTCGGCAAAGTGGTCCTCGGCGGAACATTCACCTCCATCAACGGCTCCCAATACAATTCCGTCGCCCGGCTCTTGCCCAACGGCTCCATCGACTCGACATTCCAAATCGGCCAGGGCCTCGACGGGCCTGTTGCCGCGGTTGGTTTGGAGTCCAATGGAAATGTGATTGTCGGCGGTGAGTTTCTCAACGCCAACGGCACCGCTCGCGGCGGCCTCGCCCGCCTGCTCCCCAACGGCCAGCTCGATCTCAACTCTTTCCAAGCCATCAGTTTTGACGGACCCGTCCTTTCCGTCCTCGTCCAGCCCACCACCGTCGTCCCGGTCGCCTTCTCCGAGTCGGAGACCAACGGCACGCCGGGAACTTTCACCTATCCACACACGGTGGTCGGCAGCTCCGGCTCGCTCCGCCTCACCTACAATACCTTTGCCGATCCAGACCGGATCCGCGTCCTCACGGGGACCACTGTCATCTTCAACCAACTGCTCACTAATAATTTCTCCGTCGTGACCGACCCCGCCACCGGAGAAATGACCACAAATTGGATTCCGGCCACCGTCACCGTGCCCCTGCCTTCCATCCCCGGCGGAAACAACAATGTGACGGTCACCGTCCAACAGCCGGCCGGCTCCACAGAGCCAGCCACCTTCTCCCTCGACGGCGTCATCACCCCGGCGGGTGGAACCCTTTCCATCACCGTGGCGGGGGATTTTCGCAGCGTCAACGGCGTCCCCGCCCGTGGTTTGGCCCGGTTCAACGCCGCCGGCGCGTTCGATCCATCTTTCGCCGCGAACATCGGCGGTGGCGCCGATGGCGCTGTCACCTCCATGGCTCGCCAAAGCGATGGCAAACTGGTCATCGGCGGCGCTTTCCGCAACTTCAACAACGTTCCCCGCGGCGGGATTACCCGCTTGGATGTAGACGGCACACCGGACCTCACGTTCGCCTCCGGCATCGGCGCCGACGGCACAATCCTCAGCTTGGCCATCGACACCCAAACCTTGACCGATTCCATTTACGCCGCCGGCGAGTTCACCACGTTCAATGGCACCCGCCGCCGTTTCCTCACCCGGCTCTTCCCGAATGGCCATGTGGACACAAGCTTCTTTGACAGCTCCTACAACCAGTTCGTCGGCTTCCCCAACGTCAACGGCCTCGCCGGTTCCGGGCCCGAGGGATACCTTTCCTCCGTCTCCCTCACTCCCCAAGGCGACGTCTTGGTCGGTGGATTGTTCAATTTGGTCGGAGGCGGTCCCTCTCGCGTTGCCACCAAGCCGCGCCTGAATTTCGCCCGCCTTCTCGGCGGCAGCACCCCTGGCCCCGGCAACATCCAAGCCAGCGTCCCGTCCTCCGGCGTTCCCGAAAACGGCGGCGTCAAGCCCGTCAACTACGACCGCACCGGCGGCGACCTCGGCGAGGCCATTGCCGTCCTTCGGACTTTGGACGGCGCGGCGCTGGCAGGCTCTGATTATCAACCCTTGAACAATTTCCAGCTTGTTTACGGCTTGGCCGGAACAGACCCCATCGTCGGCCAAGCTGGCAGCCGATCCGCCAATGTCACCATCGTTGACGACGGCCCCCCGCCGGAGGGCGACGAAGATTTTCTCGTCGACATCCTGAACGTCGTCGGAAGGATTGATCTCGGCGGCGAGATCATCCGCCCCGACGTCGCCTTTGGCCCTCTCCTCCGCACTCAGGTCATCATTCTCGAAAATGACGTCGTCCCCACCTTCATCGGGTTTGCCCGCAAAGAATACGACGTTGACGAAAATGACGGGGTCGCGGTGGTCGAAGTTTACCGCACCGGGGATGCCACCGCCCGCGTCACCGTCGACTACCAAGTTGTTCGCTACCTCGGCACCAACGGCCCCGCGGCCACGCCCACCACCAACAACGCGGCCGGCATTCCGGTCCTCGGCGATTTCCAGACCGTCACCAACACCTTGGAATTCCGGGCGGGCATCACCAACCGCACCTTCACCGTCACCATCAACGACGACAAAGACCGCGAGTTTGACGAGATCATCCAACTGCGTCTCGCCCGGGCCACCGGCGGCGGGGTCCTCGACACCAACGCCAATACCGCCCTCCTCAACCTGATCGACAACGACCTCGAGTCCGGCAAGTTGAATTTCACGTCCAGCGCCTACTCCGTCTCCGAAGGCCAGCCATTCGTCGAGGTCGAAGTCCGCCGCGCGGGCGGTGTCCGCGGATTCCTCTCCGTGACCTACCGCACCATTGATGGCTCCAATGCCGACACCAATCTGAACGCCATCGCGGGCTTCGATTACACCGCCACCAACAACATTCTCGAATGGAATGACCAGGACGCCTCCACCCGCAAAATCCGCATTCCGATCCTCAACAATTTCATCGTCGAGACCAACAAGACCTTCACGGTCCTCCTGGAGTCACCCACCCCCGAAATCATCGGCAATCTCCGCAATCCCACCACCGTGACCATCAATGACGATGACTTCTTCGGCGAACTCTCCTTCAGCGCCGCTGACTACTTCGCGGATGAAGACGGCCTCAACGCCGTGATCCAGGTCGTCCGCCGCGGCGGCAACGCAGGCGAAGTCAGCGTCTCCTACGCGGCCACCGCCGGCACCGCCACCAACGGCGTCGATTTCGTGGCCGTCAATGGCGTCCTGACTTTCGCCCCCGGCCAAACCGCCACAAATTTCGTGGTCGAGATTCTGGACGACACCGATTTGCCGCCCGCCCAGCGCGAGGACGGCAACAGGACCGTCAACCTCGCCCTCTCCGCCCCGGACACAGCCACCCTCGGAGCCCTCAAAAACGCGAAACTGACCATCATCGACAACGAAGCCTCCAACATCCCCGCCGGTGACGTGGAGAAAAACTTCGCCACCGACTCCGGGGCCAATGGCCGCGTCAACGCCGTCGCCCTCCAACAGGACGGCCCCACCAACGCCCTCCGCAAAATCATCGTCGCCGGCGAGTTCACCGAATACAACCGCACCCCTCGCGAGCGGGTCGTCCGCCTTTCCGAGGACGGCATCGTCGACCTCCGCTACGCGGACAACCTCCTCATCAACGCCCCGGTCCGCACCATCCTCGCCACCCCCGACGGCAAACTCGTCATCGGCGGCGATTTTTCGAATGTCGATGGCGTTCCCGTCAACCATATCGCCCGCCTCAACACGGTCGGCCACCTCGACTCTCTCTTTGACATCGGCGCCGGCACCGACGGCCCCGTCAACGCCTTGGCCCAGACGTTCGTTCGCAGCGGCACCAACCGCCTCTCCCGCATCGTCGTTGGCGGCGGGTTCACCGTCATCAACAGCCTTCCCCGGCCCCGCATCGCCCTCGTCGGGGATGATGGGCGGGTCGACCCAGTCTTCAACCCCGGTTCCGGCCCCAACGCCCCGGTCACCGCCGTCGCCGCCCAGCGCGACGGCCGAATCCTCATCGCAGGCTCCTTCACCCAAGTCGCCGGCTCCGTCCGCCGCGGCATCGCCCGCCTGAATTTGGATGGCTCGGTGGATTCCACTTTCCTCCCCGGCCTCGGCGTCAGCGGAGGCGTCGCCACCACGATCGTCATCGATCAGGGTGACAAAATCCTGCTCGGCGGCACATTCACCAACGTCGCAGGCGCCACCCGCCGTGGCGTCGCCCGCCTCAATGCCGATGGCTCCCTCGACACCGCCTTCGACCCGGGCACGGGCGCCAGCGCCCCGGTCAACGGCTTGGCCCTGCAAGCCGACGGCGGCCTCGTCGTCGTCGGCAGCTTCACCAATTTCAACGGCATCACCAGCCCCCGCATCACCCGCCTCCTCCCCAGCGGCCAAGTCGACCTCAACATCAATTTCGGCTCCGGCGCCAACGCCTCCATCGCCGCGGTCGCTTCCCAATACGACCGCAAGATCGTCATCGGCGGCGACTTCACCGTCGTCAACGGCTTCCCCCGCAGCCGCTTGGCCCGCCTTTTCGGCGGCTCCATCCAAGGCGGCACCCGCATCGAATTCTCCCTCGCCGACTATGATATCCTCGAGTCCGCGGGCCTTGCCGTCGTCACCGTCCAGCGCTACGGCAGCGCCGAGGCCGCCGCCACCATCGACTACTCCACCGTCCCCGAAACCGCTGTGCCCGGTGAGGACTACGAAAATCAATCCGGCACCCTCTCTTTCGGCCCCGGCGAGACCGTCCGCGAAATCCGCATCCCAATTTTCGACGACAACCTCGCCGAGCCCGCCAAAAGCGTTTTGGTCACCCTCACCAACGTCACCGGCACAAATGTGGTGATTGGCCGCCAGCCCATCGCCCGCGTCCGCATCTTCAGCGACGACGCCCAGTTCAGTTTCTCCCGCGCCAATTTCGTCGTCAACGAGGGCGTGTCCGAGCAGTTCGCCTCCATCAGCGTCATCCGCGAGGGCGACCTCTCCTTCACCTCCACCGTCATCGTGAGCGTCACCGACGGCACCGCCAACAATGGCGTCGATTACACCGGCGGCTCCGTTCAGCTCGTCTTCACCCCGGGCGAACCCATCAAAACCTTCACCGTTCCCATCCTCGACGACCTCATCGGCGAGGGCGACGAAACCGTGTTCCTCAGCCTTACCACCTCCCTCGGGCGCGCCTGGCCCGGTTTGGCCAACGCCGTCCTGACCATCGAGGACAACGATTTCCACCCCGGCTATTTCACCTTCACCACGCCCACCTTGAACGTCACCGAAACCAGCGGAACCGTCTCCATCAACGTCCGCCGCACCAGCGGCGCGCAGGGGGCCGCCTCCGTCCGCGTCGCCACCGTTTACGGCGCCGCCTCCCCGGCCGATGTCATTGGCTTCAACGACGTCCTTTCCTTCGCCCATGGCCAGACCAACGCCACCTTCACCATCACCGTTTTGAACGACAAACTCGTTGAGTCTCCGGAGATCGTCTCATTGGTCCTCACCAACGCCACGGGCGGCGCCCAACTCGGCTCCAACCCGCGCCTTGATGTCGTCATTGCCGACGACGACGAGGGGCCCGGCTCTCTCGACCAATCTTTCCGCGATCCGGTCGTCAACGGCACGGTCCATTCCATCCTCCTCCAACCCGACGGAAAAATCGCCATCGGCGGTGAGTTCGGCCTCGTCAACGGCTTCACCGTTCCGCGCTTGGCCCGCCTCCTGCCCGACGGCTCCCGCGACGCCAACTTCTCCTCCGGCAGCGGCCCCAACAACACCGTTTACTCCCTCGCCCCGGCCCGCGACGGCCGCATCACCGTCGGCGGCGCCTTCCGCGTCTTCAACGGCAACGACTTCCTCTACGTCACCCGCGTCTCTACCAACGGCGCCGTCGACCCGAGCATCAGCCAGTCCGCCGGCATCAACGCCCCGGTCTGGGCCCTCGGCTCCCGCCCCTTGGACACCAAATTCCTCGTCGGCGGCCAGTTCACCACCCCCTCGCAGCATCTCCTTCAGATGAACGCCAGCGGCAGCCTCGACGTCAGCTTCAACACCGGCTCCGGTGTCGATGGCGACGTCCTCGACGCCCAATACACCGTCGACGGCAAGACCAACGCCTTCATCGTTGGCGCCTTCCAGAATGTCGATGGCATCCGCCGCCCCGGCGTCGCCCGCCTTCTTCCGGACGGCCACATCGATCTCTCCTTCAATCTCGCCGAAACCATCACCGGCCTCATCCGCCGCGTCCTGCCCCTCCCCGGCGGCAAGTCCCTCCTCGCGGGTGACTTCAGCCTGCGCAGCGGCTCCACCACCGTCGCCTCCATGCTCGTCCGCCTCAACGCCGACGGCTCCATCGACACCAATTTCGTCGCCACCGTCAACGGCCCGGTCACGGCCCTCGCCCGCCATGGTGACCGCCTGTTCATCGCCGGCGCCTTCACCACCGTCAACGGCGCCCCGCGCAACCTCGTGGCCCGCCTGCTCCCCGACGGCGCTCTCGACCCCTCCTTTGACCCCACCCTCACCGTCAACGGCGCCATCCTTGACCTCGAAGTCCAGGACGACCTGAAAATCATCATCGCCGGCGAATTCACCACCGTGAACGGGTTCCCCCGCCGGCATGTCGCACGCCTCAACGGCATGGACCTGCCTCCCGACGAAATTCTCATCACAGCCACCACCCTCGAGGTGGGCAGTTTGGTCGTCTCCTTCGCCAGCGAGCCCGGCCTCACCTACGAATTGATCGGCACGGCCGACCTCACCGTCCCCGTCGCCGCATGGGCCGTCGTCCAAACCGGCCTCGTCGCGGCCGGCTCCACCTCCCAATTCTCCGTTCCGGCGACGGATGAATACCGGTTCTTCCTCGTGCGCAGCGTCACCCCTTAACCATTGCCATTGCTTTTTTGATCTGAGTCATTTTTGTCAAGTTATGTTGAAACTTCCCTCCTGGTTTACGCTTGCCTGCCGCCGGTTCCAAGGCGCCGTTCTGGGCCGCCTCTCCCTGGCGCTCCTCGGCGCGTTCCTGGCCGTCGATTCCTCCGCCCAAACCCTCCAGCTCACCTCCTCGCTCTACAGCGTCAATGAGCACGACGGCTTTGTGCGCATCGCCGTCCGCCGTTTCGGCTCCCTCAACACCACCTCCTCCGTCCGCGTCACCGCCTCCGACGCCGCCTTCAACGGCGCCCGCGACGGCCAGGACTACGTCGCCCGCACCGCGACCCTCACCTTCCGCACCAACGTCATGGAGCAGTTCTTCGACCTCATCATCCTCGACAACGACTCCACCAACGTCACCAAGTACATCGACGTCCGCCTCGACGCCGCCTCCGCCGTCAATGCCTCGGTCAGTTTTCCCGGCTCCGCCCAGGTTGAGATCCTCGACGACGAAACCGGTGTGGTCGGCATCGCCACCGGCACCTTCCAGTTCTCCGCTTCCTCCTACGGCGTCACAGATTACGAGGGTCGCGTCCGCGCCGAAAATTCCCCCAGCACCCCCGGCGCCCTCATCACCGTCACCCGCACCGGCGGCAACCGCGGCCGCGTCCTCGTCGATTTTGACACCACCGGCGGCACCGCCATTTCGAATGTCCTCTATATTCCCACCCGCCGGACTCTCGCCTTCGATGATTACCAGATGAGCGCCGAAGTCATCGTTCCGATCATCCAATACGCCAATTTCTCGATTGATTTGTTCCGGAATTCATTCTGTTGGATTACCAACACCAATTCGGACGGAAGCTTCGCCGGTTTCTCCAATATTTGCGCCGGTGTCACGAATTTCAATCAATGGCCCTTCATCACGGTCCTTTCCAACTCGGACACCTTTTTCTCCATCCCTTATTTCTATCGCTCCAACATTTTCTTCGGCGGTGGTGGAGGCGGCGGGACCTTCTTTTCTCTTCCTATGTCTCCGACATGGGAGGTCAATCTCTCCCTTTCCAACCCTAGGCTCGATCCCCAGGAGGATCCGTCCTTGCCCGCTCCGTCCCTCAGCGGCACCGGCAACGCCTCCACTCTCGGAATCGTGCACATTGATTCTCTCACCACTCCCGATGGCACTCCGAATCCAGACTTCCTCGGCATGTCGCTCGAACGGGCTAATTATCGAAGCAGCGAGGCGCACGGCTTCTATCAGATGTGGGTCAACCGCGACCACGCGATCGATTCCTGCTTGATCCGCTACGTCGTCAACACCACGGATTTCAACCCGGTCGGTGGCAACCATGAAGCCCGCACTTGGGCCCTCTCCGCAGGGTCCGACTACGCCTCTCCATTCGCGGATTACATCCCGCCCGGCACCCAGGAATGGAACGATGCCATGGGCATCGCGGGCCCTCCGGTTGACGGCCAGATTACTTGGGCCATCGATGAACGTCGGCCAAAGCCCCTCACAGTTCCCATCATCAATGACGACATGGTCGAATTCAACGAGGACCTCTTGGTGCAGCTTTTCCAGCGGGATGGCGACGCCGGACTACGGATGTGGCCAGCCCCTCCCCCTTATTCCAGCGTCGGCCTCCAGGCCCGCCTCACCATCCTGTTCGACAATATCCGCTTCATTAACAACGACGACGTCTTCCACCTAAGCTTCAACACCAACGGCGTTTTCGGCGCCGAACAACCCGCTGGCGCCGTGGATCGTCGCTACAACCTTTACAACGTCTCAGACACCGATCCCGCGTTCAATCTCACCCCCGGCGCCAACGGCCCAGTGTTGGCTCTGGCCGCCCAACCCGACGGTAAACTGGTCGTCGGTGGCGAATTCAGGTCGCTCAACACCAGGCCCAGCCGTTACGTCGGGCGCATGACCCGCGATGGCCAAGTCGACACAAGTTTCTCCGTCGGCAGTGGCGCGGACGCCCCCGTGACCGTCGTCGCCGTTCAACCTGACGGCAAAACACTGATCGGCGGCTTGTTCTCCTCCTATCAAGGAACCCTTCGCAACGGCCTCGCCCGGTTGAACGCCGATGGCTCCCTCGACGCCTCGTTCAACCCCGGCAACGGCGCCAAAGGCGGCCCCGTCCGCGTGTTGAAAGTCCTGCCCGACAACAAAATCTTGGTCGGCGGCGAATTCACCACCTTCAACGACACCACCCGCCCCTACCTGGCCCGCTTGAATTCCAACGGCTCGCTCGACACCACATTCAATCCCGGCTCCGGTCCCAACGACTTTGTTTACGCCATCGACGTCACTGGCCAGCCCCTCATCATCGAGCAAACCAGCTTGAACATCGGCCAGCGCCAGGAACGCTCCGACACTTACGACGTCGGCAGCAACGCGGGGACTATCGTGGTCGAATATGAGTTCGCCGCCTCCCCGGACAACCTCCGCATTTATTACAACAACCAGCTTTTGCTCGATGTTCCCCGAACCGCTGGCAATGGCACCGCCACATTCCAGTTTGGCCCTGGCCCCATCGACACCACCCTCATCCGCGTCGTCATGAACGAAGGCCTCCCCGGCCTCAACGACACCATCGGCACTTGGCAATATCGCTTGACGATCTTCCCCACCGTCGACAGCCGCCCCGTCATCGGCGGCGCATTCTCCCACTATAATGGAGTCCTTGCCAACCGCGTCGCCCGCCTCAACCCGGACGGCTCCTTGGACACCACCTTCCGCACCGGTTTGGCCGTCGAAAATGGCGTCGTTTACGCCATCGCCAAGCACGGGCAAAAGGTCGTCATCGGTGGCGCTTTCTCCGAGGTTGATCGTGTTCCCCGCAATAACATCTCCCAGCTCAACCCCAGCGGCTCGGTGGACACCTATTTCGATCCGGGCGTCGGCTTCAACGACATCGTCTATTCCTTGGTCCTTCAGGCCAGCGGCAAGCCCCTCGCCGGCGGCCGCTTCACCGAATTCAACGGTTCGCGCCGCATCGCCATGGCCCGCTTGGATCACGACGGCAAGCTCGACACCAGCTTCATGGACACCGCTTACAACCAGTTCGCGGGTCTGCCCAACGCCTACACCGGCATGCCTGAGAACTTCATCAGCGCCATGGCCGCTCTCCGCGTCACCAACACCTACACCGCCTTCATCACCGTCACCAACGTGTCTGACGGATCCATCACCAATCTTCCAATCGTCCACACCCGTTACGAGGACCAGTTGTTCGTCGGCGGCACATTCACCAATATCGGCGGCGGCTACACCCGCACCGCGCAGCTTCCCATGCAGAACTTCGCCCGCGTTTGGGCCGGCGAAACCCCGGGCCCCGGAACCGTTTCGTTCGTCAACGAGAACTACTCCGCCGATGAAAACTCCCCCTCCGTCTTCATCCTCGTCAACCGCGACCGCGGCGACCTTTCCGGCGTTACTTCCACGTTCACCACGAGCGATCTGCAGCAAGGCACCGGCATCGCCACCGAGGGCCTCGATTACAATTACTCGTCTTGGTTCCCGGAATGGCCCATGGCGAGGTTTGTTGGCAATTTCGCCCGCCGCTTCTCCGAAGGCTATC
>CAZSXX010000068.1:0-15288 GCA_964611245.1 uncultured Verrucomicrobiota bacterium
TCCCGCGCATGGCACGCCGGTGTTCACGGTGGACGGCAAGTACACCTCGCGGGGTTGGACGGAGTGGACGCAGGGCTTCCAGTTCGGGTCGGCGCTGCTGCAATTTGACGCCACGGGCGACGGTGATTTCCTGGAGATGGGGAGGCAAAAGACGATCTGGGGCATGGCGGCGCATGTCTCGCATGTTGGGGTGCATGACCACGGCTTCAACAATGTGTCGACCTACGGGAACCTCTGGCGGCTGATGCGGGAGGGGCAGGTGGAGTGGAACGAGCGGGAAAACGATTTTTACGAGCTGGCGCTGAAAGTTTCGGGCGCCGTGCAGGCCGCGCGCTGGACCGATCTGGCCGGGGGCGGGGGATTCATCTATTCGTTCAACGGGCCGCACTCCCTGTTCATCGACACGATGCGTTCCTTGCGGTCGTTGGCGGTGGCGCACCAGCTCGGGCACGCGTTGATGGGGGAGGGCGACCGGAAAATTTCGCTGCTGGAGCGGCTGGTTGAGCATGGGAAGGCGACGGCGCGGTTCGCGGTTTATTACGGCGAGGGTCGGGACGCGTACGACGTGCGGGGCCGCACGGCGCATGAGAGCATTTTCAACACGAACGACGGCCAGTACCGGTGCCCCGGAACGCAGCAGGGCTATTCGCCGTTCAGCACATGGTCGCGCGGGTTGGCGTGGGCGATTTTGGGTTTCACGGAACAGCTCGAGTTCCTGGGGTTGGGCCTGGTGGACGAGGAGGCGCGCGCGGCGTTTGAGAAAGCGGCCACCGCCACGGCCGACCTGTACATCCGCGAAGCGTGCGCGGACGGGATTCCGATGTGGGACTTCGGCGCGCCGAACCTGCGGGAGCTGGGCGATTTCACTGATTTGCCGGCGGACCCATTCAACGCGTGGGAGCCGGTGGACAGCTCGGCGGCGGCGATCGCGGCGCAGGGGTTGATGCGGCTCGGCAATTACCTGAAAAAGCGCGGCGCCGACTCGGCCTACCACGCGGCCGGGCTCACGATCGCGCGGTCGCTCTTCCAGGCGCCGTATCTTTCGGAGGATCCGGCCCACGAGGGCCTCATCCTGCATTCGGTGTACCACCGGCCCAATGGGTGGGACCAAATCCACGCCGGGCAGGCCGTCCCCAACGGGGAGAGTTCGATGTGGGGCGATTACCACGCGCGGGAGCTGGCGCTCCTGATTTGGCGCGAGAGCAACGGGGGGAGTTTGTATTTCTTCAAACATGAGTGAGGCCCCGAAATTGACGCGGATTCCGTCGCTCAAGACACCGGCGGATTTCCGCGGGCTCCTCGCGGCCCTGGGGCTGGAGCTGCCATGCGACGACGCGATCCTGACCGGCGCGGATTCGCCGCTGAACCAGCCGGTCCCGCAGGCGATGATCAACGGCAAGCGGATCGGGAACCGCGTCGCCATCCAGCCAATGGAGGGGTGGGACGCGACGGCCACGGGCGGGATCGGCGAGGACATGGTCCGGCGGTGGCGGCGGTTTGGGGAGAGCGGGGCCAAGCTGATTTTCGGCGGCGAAGCGATGGCCGTCCGGCCGGATGGGCGGGCGAACCCGAACCAACTGGTCCTGAGCCGGGAGAATCTCGCCGGAATCCGCAGGCTGCGCGAGGAGGCGGTGGCGGCCCATGCGGCGGCGCACGGGGCGGGGGAGGAGCTGGTGGTCGGTTTCCAGCTCACGCACTCGGGCCGCTTTTGCCGGCCCACGGACAAGAAGCGGCTTGAGCCAAAGATCGCGCACCGGCATCCGATCCTGGACAGGAAATTCGGGATCGACTCGGACGGGGCGGTCTGGACCGACGCGGAGTTGGAAGGCTTGGTCGAGGATTATGTGGTCGCGGCGGGGCTGGCGGCGGAGGCGGGGGCGGACTTCGTGGACATCAAACATTGCCACGGGTACCTGCTGCACGAGTTTTTGGGCGCGCACACGCGGCCCGGAAAGTACGGGGGATCGTTCGAGAACCGCACGCGGCTGCTCCGCGAGATTGTGGCGGGGATTCGCGCGGCCGGAAATTCGATTGACCTGGCGGTGCGGCTGAGCGCGTTTGATTTCGTGCCGTTCTGGCCGGACCCCGCGCGGTCCACCCCGGGCAAGCTTGGCCCCGGGATTCCGGAGGACTTCAGCGGCTGCCTGCCGTACCGCTTTGGCTTTGGCGTGAACCAGGCCAATCCAGTCGAGCCCGATTTGGCCGAGACCGCCCAATTCATCGGGCTTTGCGCGGGCCTCGGGGTGAAACTGGTGAACCTCAGCGCGGGCTCGCCGTACTACAACCCGCACATCCAGCGCCCGGCCGCGTATCCGCCGAGCGACGGATACGGCCCGCCGCACGATCCGCTCATCGACGTGGTCCGGCAGATCCAGGCCGTCCGCCAGCTCCGCGCCGCCGCGCCGCCGGGCATCGTGCTGATCGGGTCGGCCTACAGCTACCTTCAGGAATACCTGCCGCAGGTGGCGCAAGGGCTGTTGCGGGAGGGGTGGGTGGACATGGTGGGGCTGGGGCGGATGGCGTTGAGCTACCCGGCGATGCTCGCGGACGCGGCGGCCAAAGGGGCGCTTTCCAGCAAGCTGATCTGCCGGACGTTCAGCGATTGCACGACCGCGCCGCGCAACGGGCTGCCGAGCGGATGCTATCCGCTGGACAAACATTACGCGGGCAAGCCCGAGGCGGCCGCGTTGAAGGCGCTGCGGAAAACCTGACTTGCCAACCGGCCGGATTGTGCCAAAACAAAATCATGACGCGACATTGCCATCAATGCGGCTGGGAATGGACCCTCTCGGGCCAGCCGGGGCGGAGCGAATCGTGCCACCAATGCGGGGCGGACCTGCGCGTTTGCCTGAATTGCGGCAGCCATGACGCGCGCGCGGCGCACCAATGCCGGGACCGGCGGGCGGAGCCGGTGTTCGAGAAGCACCTGGGGAATTACTGCGAGTGGTTCGAGATGGCGAAGCGGACGTTCGGCGGCAAGGCGGCGCCGGGGTCGCGCGAGCAGGCCGCGCGGGACACGCTCAAAAAGCTGTTCGGGGATTAGAGCGGCTCGACGATCATCCGCTTGCGGGAATAGTCGAAGATCACCTTGTGGCGGTGGAGCACGCCCATGCCGATGTGGCCGGCCAGCGGCTCGTCCACGGGGGAGCCATCCGAGAAAAAGTCGGTTTGCGGTTTCTCGACCTCCAACTTTCCGAGGCGGAGAAAAGGGAGGGAGCCCATCTGGGTTTCGACGCTGCCGCCGGTCCCAAATTTCTCGCCGCGCCGGCTGTCGATGCTTTCGAGCAGCTTGTGGGCGCGCACGAATTTGGCCCCGAGGCAAACCCCGCTGTCGCACCCGGTGTCGATTTCATACTCGCTGACCAAGGGGGGTTGGCCAGGAATCAGGATTGCCGCCTCGACGACCGGGATCTCCGCGCGGAGGCGGAACGGAACGATCTCGCCGGAGCCGTTGTAGACAAAGGTGGCCGGGGCGTGGAGTCGGACGACCTTGGCGCGGGGATCCATCTCGACGACGAACTGGCGGAAGAACCCGGAGCCGATCACGCCATCGCGCCGCCGGCGTGACTCCCCGCGCTCGGACGGGATGGAGGCGACGCGGCGTGGACGGTATTCGACCTCGCCGAAATGGATGGCGACCCCGCGGTAGGTGGAGGCGCGTTCGTCGCCGGCGATGCCCGCGATCGGGATGGAGCCCGAGGGCTCGAGTTTCAGGCCGTCGATGACCTCGGGGTGGAAGGTGGGGATGGTGTTGCCGGTGTCCAGCAGCAGGCGGACTGGGGTTCCGTTAATGTGGGCCGGGAGGACCATCCGGTTGTGGTTGAGCTGGACATTGATGGTGACCGGCGGCGGGTTCGTGGCGGGTTGGGCCGGGACGGCGGGCGCCAGGAAGCCCATGAGCAGCGCCACGAAGCGTGTGATCGGCATGGTGGCGACCCTAACCCGTTTTTTTGGCATTTGCAAAAGCGGACGGCGCGTTTCATCTTGCACCGGGCGGAGGGCGGCACATGGCGGTTGATTTTGAAGAATTCAGGGACGCGGTGCGGGCGGCGCTGCGCGAGGACTTGGGCGCGGGCGACGCCACGACGGAGAGCACCATCCCGGCGGAGGCGGCGGCGGTGGCGCACATGGTGGCGCGGGAGGATTTGGTCCCGGCGGGGCTGAAGCTGGCGCAAATGGTCTTCGAGGAGCGCCTTTCCACGTTGAAATTGGAGGCCGCGGCGGTGGATGGCCATTGGGCGAGCCGGGGCGGATTGCTCCTGACCATCCAGGGGAACGCCCGGGCCATCCTGGAGGCCGAACGGGTCGCGCTCAATTATCTCCAGCGGCTGAGCGGCATCGCGACCGCGACGCGGCGCTACGTCGATCGTGTCGCAGGGACGAAGGCGTCGATCCTCGACACGCGGAAGACACTTCCCGGCTGGCGCAAGCTGGAGAAGTACGCCGTCGTGTGCGGCGGCGGCGTGAACCACCGTTTTGGCCTGGATGACATGATCCTGATCAAGGACAACCACCTCGCGGTGCTGCGCCGGACCACCAAGGATCCGGTCGGCGTGGCGGTCCTGGCCGCGCGCGCGCGTTTCCCGAAGCTGCGGATCGAAGTCGAGGCGGACACATTGGAGCAGGCGGGGCAGGCGGCGGACGCGGGGGCGGACGTGATCCTGTTGGACAACATGCCGCCGGAGACGCTCCGGGAGGCGGTGAGGATCGTGAACGGCCGGGCCAAAACTGAGGCCAGCGGCGGCGTCACGCTGGAGACGGTCCGGGCCATTGCGGAGACGGGCGTCGATTACATCTCGGTGGGGGCGATCACCCATTCCGCGCGGGCGGTGGACATCGCGCTCGATTTCCAGATTGAGTGACGCATGACGGTGGACGCCCAAATATTGACGGCCCTGCGGGGGGGCGGCCCGGCCGGGGTGTCGGGCACCGAGCTCTCGCAGAAGCTCGGCATCAGCCGGACGGCGATCTGGGCGCGGATCGAGGAGATGCGGTCCCTGGGCTACGAGATTGAGGCGAGCCCGCACGCGGGCTACCACCTGAAGAGCGTGCCCGACGTGCTGCACGGGGACGACATCCAATCGCGGCTGGGGCCGATCAAGGTGGTGGGCCGGGACATCCGGGTGTTCAAGGAAACGACGTCGACCAATGACGTGATGGAGAGGCTGGCGAGGGATGGGGCGAAGGAGGGGGTGGTGGTGTTCGCCGAGACGCAAACGAAAGGGCGGGGGCGGCTGGGGCGGCAGTGGGTTTCGCCGAAGGGCAAGGGGCTTTGGTTCTCCGTGTTGTTGCGTCCGAAGCTGGCGCCGCACGCGGTGACGCGCGTGACGCTGGGGACGGCGACGGCGGTGGCGCGCGCCATCCGCAAGCAGACCGGGCTGGTCCCACAGATCAAATGGCCGAACGACATCCTGTTTGGCGAGAAGAAGGCGGCGGGGATCCTGACGGAGCTCAACGCGGAGCTGGACACCGTCAAGTACGTGATCATTGGGATTGGGGTGGATGTGAACCTGGCGGCCGACGATTTGCCGTCCGCCTTGAGGCCGATCGCGACGTCGCTGCGGATCGAGGCGGGCCATCCAGTGTCGCGGGCGGCCCTGGCGGCCGAGATCCTGCGGCAGTTGGATTATGATTACCGGCGGATCATGACCGATTTTGACGAGGTGGCGGACGAGTGGGTGGCGCAATGCAGCACGATTGGGCGGCAGGTGAGCATCCAGTTGGGGCTGGAGACGGTCCATGGCCGGGCGGAGGCGCTCGATTCGGACGGGGCGCTGCTGCTGCGCACGTCGCACGGACGGCTGGAGCGGATCATGGGGGGCGATGTTTCCGTCCTGAAACGGTAGTTTGAACTTGCCAGAAGGGACCGGTTCCGGGGACTTAGTGGGCGAGCATGTTTCGCCTGGACCGCATCAGCCTGAGAATCGCTTGGCGATGGATGGCTTTGGCGCTGGCGTTGGCGGCGGCTCCACATTTCCAGAAGGCCCGGGGGGACACGTCGCACGGCTGGAAACAGGCGCATTGGGACCGCCCGCATGGGCTTCCGGAGCATGAGGTCACCGCGTTGCTGCAGACGCGAGATGGCGCGATTTGGATCGGCCTGCGCACCGGCCTGGCCCGGTTTGATGGGCTCGCGTTCACCTCCTATAACCGCGCCAACACGGCCGCGCTCGAGACGCCATGGGTCACGGCCCTGGCGGAGGACGGGGAAGGACGGCTGATTGTCGGAACCAAGGGCCGGAGCCACGGGGGGGATTTGGTCATCCGCCATTCGGACCATTGGGAGCGGGTGTCGGTGGGCCAGATGGTTGTGCTGCGGACGGACGGGGCGGGCCGGGTCTGGGCCGGATCGGACGCGGGGGTGCATGTGGTGGTTGGCGGTCGCGTGTGCCGGCCCGCCGGAGAATTCAGCAAGAACGCGGTGACCGCGCTGGACATCGTGGGCAAGGAGGCATGGATTGGGGGGCGTGGGGGCCTTGGCCGATTCGATCCGAAACTGCGGGATTTTCTCGAAGCGCCGGCGCCGGTCCCTGGATTCGGGGAAACCAAGTCGGCCCTCAGCGCGGCGGACCCCGACGGACTCTGGGCGCTGACCACATTAGCCTACCGGGAGTCCCGGCTGTCCCATTTCCGTGGCGGGGTGTGGCGGCCGTTTTCCCACCCGGCGGTCATACCGGGGGGGCTGAGCCGGCCCGCGTTCCTCGGGCGGGACCACGCGGGCGGGCTGTGGGTGCCGCAGGAAAACGGGACCATCCTGAGGGTGTGTGGAGCGGAGGCGGAACTGATCAACGTTCCTTGGAGGATATCCGAGGATTATCCCACGTGCTGGCTGGAGGACCGGGAGAAAAGCGTGTGGATTGGATCCGAACGAAGCGGCTTGTACCGGCTGCAACGGACGCCGTTTCAAACCGTGGCGGACGCGCCGGACAATGCCTGGGCGGTGACGCCGGCGCCGGGGGGCGGGGTGTGGGCCGGGGCGGACGACGGCCTGTCGCACGTGGTGTTGGAGGGGGGAAAACCGCGGGTGAAAAACTACTTGGTCGAGGATTATCCCGGGCTGGCCGAGATTCGGGCGTTGGCCACTGAACCCAGCGGGAAACTTTGGATTGGAACCGGCCAATCCCTTTTCACGCTGGATCAAGGGCGCCTGGAGCCGGTCCATTTTCCCGTGATCACACACCTGGCGGATCCCCAGGGGCTGGCCTCCCGGAAGGTCCGCGCGCTTTGCCGGACGTCCGACGGGTCCATGTGGATCGCCACCCCGGACGTGCTGCGGCGGTTCCGGGGCGAATCCATGGTGGCTTGGGACACGGCGCTGCCGAGTGTGGGTCGGGACATCCGCGCCATTTTGGAGGATCGGGCGGGGAACCTATGGATGGGAACCGCGGGCGGGGGCCTCCTGTTCTTCGCGGCCGGGTCCCATCCGCAGGAGAGCGGCGAAGAGCTGCGCCCGGGCCGGATTTGGCGACGGGCCGACGGCCTGCCCGACGATTTTGTCTGGGCGCTGCATGAGGACGCGCAGGGGAGGCTTTGGTGCGGGACGGAGAAAGGGTTGGGCTTGTTTGATGGAGCGCGGTTCAGCGCCTTCAACGTGGACCACGGCCTGCCGACGTCCTCCATCAACAGTGTGATGACCGACGACCAAGGGTGGCTTTGGATTGGGCATGACGACGGGATTTACCGGGTGGAGATCGCCGATCTCCTGCGGGCGGGGGCCGACCGCAAACGGCCCGCGCGGCCGGTCCTATACGATGAACACGACGGCCTGACCCGCGCCGAGACCAACGGGCAGAAAAGCCAGCCGCCGGTCTGCAAAACCCCGGATGGGCGGATTTGGTTCCCGACGATCGGAGGGCTGGCCGTGGTGGATCCCCGGGCGGCAAAAAGCCTTGAGGTGGATCCGGGCGCGGTGATTGAGCAGGTCATCGCGGATGGGAAACCGTCCCTGTCGGCGATTGAGCACGCGGCCCCCCCCGCCGTTTTCCAGGGGCCGCTCCGCTTCGCGCCGGACGCGGCGCAGGTGCTGGAGTTCAAGTACGCGGCCCACGTTTTCAACGCGCCGGAGAGGCTCCAGTTCCGGTACCGGATGCGCGGGGTGGACGACCGGTGGCAGGAGGCGGATTCGGGCCGGACGGCGTACTTCCCGAACTTGCCGCCCGGGGAGTACCGGTTTGAGGTCATGGCCCGCAACCATCATGGGGCGTGGTCCCGGCGCCCGGCCGGGATTTCGTTGGAGATCGCGCCGCATTATTGGGAAACTTGGTGGTTCTGGCCGTTGGTGATCCTCACCGCGTCGCTTTGCGCGTGGGCGCTTCTGAGGTGGCGCATCCTGGAGCTCCAGAGGATTGAGGGCATGCGGCGGGAGAACGCGCTGCTGATGGAACGGCAGCGCATCGCCCGAAATCTCCACGATGGTTTGGGGGCGGACCTGACGCGGTTGGCGTGGCTGGCCGACCTGGCGGCGCAGGCGGGCGGGAGCGATGGAGGGATCAAGGAGGCGGTCAACAACACATTCCAGACCTTGAAGGAAAGCATTTGGCTGACGCATCCGGGCGACAGCACGATTGGGGGGTTGGTCGAGTACATGCAACTGCAGGCGCACCGGATTCTCAGCCAGGCCCGAACAAAGTGCGCATTTCGGTCGGTCGGGAAAATTGAGGGGACAACGCTCAGCTCCGCCACGCGGCAGGCGGCCTACCTTGCCTCCAAGGAGATATTCCACAATGTCGCCCGGCACGCCAAAGCCACCCAGGTGGAGGTCGAGGTGCGAACGGAGGCGGGTTGGCTGATGATCGCAATTTCGGACAATGGCTGCGGGTTTTCGGGGGACAAAACCAAACCCCCGGCGGCCACAGCCCCCGGGCCCGGCGGCGGCTCGGGGCTGCACAACATCCAGCAGCGCGCGCGCGACCTGGGCGGGACGTGCGCCTTTGAATCCGCCCCCGGGGTGGGCGTGAAAATCTCGCTCCGGCTTCCCCTTCAGCATCGGTGACCGGCCGGCGGCGGGGCTGGAGAGAATCGGTTTGCCTCCGGAAAGCGGGGCGGACCATACTTCGCCATGGGCTTGGTCAAACCGGTTCGTGTCGCGGTGGTTGAGGATTCCGAGGCGGAGCGCGCCCGCTTGGGGGAAGTGATCCGCGGGGAGCCGCGCTATGAGTTGGTGGGCTCCTACGCCACCCGCTCCCAGGTGGAGGCCTCGTTGCCCAAAACCGCGCCGGAGCTCATCCTGTTGGACCTGATGATCCCGGGGGTGCCATCGGAGAACGAAATGGAGCTGCTCTCCCATCTCCGTTCCCGCGTGCCGGCGGCGCGGATCATCATCATCACGATCAATGATGATCCCGCCCTTCTCTGGAGGGCGCTCCAGTTTGGATCCAGCGGGTATCTGGTCAAGCCGGTCACCGCGGCGAACCTGCTTCGCGCGCTGGAGGACGTCGCCAACGGGGGGGCGGTGTTCGCGCCGTTCATCGCGGCGCGGCTGGTCCGGCATTTTGAGGCGCAGGAGCGCGCGCGGCAGGGCTGGAACCTGACCAACAAGGAGCGCGAGACGCTGGAGCACCTTTGCGCCGGGCTGGACCGCGAGGAGGTGTGCGCGAAAATGAACATCAAGACGGCGGGCCTCCGCGCGCACATGCAGAACATTTACCAAAAGCTGCATGTTAGCAACGAATCCGGCGCCGTCGCGAAGTTTCTGGGATCCCCGCCGAAGAAATCCAAGCCGACCCAGCGGTGACGTCAAAGCTGGCCGCGGAACAGGGCGCAAAAATGCTCGTAGAACCGCTCGTGCCAGGGGCGTTTCCGGAATTGCGCGGGGTCAATGCGGATTGACTTGGCCTTGTCCGCTTCGAAGACTTCAACCTGTGATTTCGCGAACCCGGCGTCGAGGATGTTGACGTTGCCCTCGTCGTTGATCCGGAAGGAGCGGTCGTCAAAATTGATGGAGCCGCAGGTGACCCAGAGATCGTCGACGATCATCACCTTGTTGTGCAGCTTGGCGGGCTGGTACTCATAAAACTCGACGCCCGCGTCCATCATCCCGCGCCAGCGCGACCGGGCGGCCCGGCGGACAATGTTCATGTCGATGACCCCGGGGGTGATGATCTCGATTTTGACGCCGCGCTTGGCCGCCGCCACCAGGTGCTCAATGGCGAGGTTGTCGGGCACCAGGTAGGAGTGGCAAAGGCGGATGCTTTTGCGGGCGGCGGCGATGGAATGGAGGTAAAGCAGGCGGGCGTTTTCGGCGCCGTCCTTGGGGCCGCTTTTGAAGGCCTGGGCCACGCTGTCGCCAACGGGCGGCAGGGGGGGGAAATAATCGGGGCCGTGCAGGACCTCCGAACTGGTGCGGATCCAGTTGTCCATGAAAATGCTTTGCACCTGGGCCACCACGGGGCCCTCCAGTTGGTACTCGGTGTCGCGCCACACCGCCGGGCTCTCCGCGTCCCCCTCCCATTCGTCCGCGATGCAAATGCCGCCGATGAACCCGATCTTGCCGTCGACCACAAGGGTCTTGCGGTGGGTCCGGTGGTTCCATTTCCAGAAATTCCACGGCCGGATGGGGTTGAAAATCCTGAACTGGACCCCGGCGTCGGTCAGGCGTTGGCGGTCCTCGCGCTTCAGTTTCAGGGCGCCAAAGGCGTCGACAATGCAGTGCGCCTTGACCCCGGCCCGGGCGCGCTCCGACAAGGCCTCGATGAACCGGTCGCTCAGTTCCCCGGAGCGCCAGATGAAATTCTCGAAGGTGATCGATTTTTGGGCGCCGGCGATGGCGCGCAGCATGGCCGGGAAAATGTTGGTCCCGTTGTGGAGCGCCTCCACGCGGTTCCCGCCCACCAGTTGGGACCGGAGCAGGGGCCCGATGGAGTTGGTGAAGGCCGGGTCGGAGATGGCGTAGTCGGTCCGGATCGGGACCCGGATCAGTTTTTGCACCGCGGCCGATTCGACCGCGAGCAGCGCCAGGAGGATGGCCAGGAGCGGGATGGTGGCTTTCAGTCTCATCAAGAAGCGGAAAAATTAAGGGCCTTTCCGGAAAATGCAATCCGGCAGGAGGCCGGGCGCGCGGATCGGGGAGCCCGGCCTCATTTCGATTCCCATCGGCGCGCTTAGGCGCTTCACTCCTTCCATGATCCGATGGCTGTTTGTTTGGGCCCTGGCGTGCGTCCTGTCCACTGGGGCGGCGCGGGGGGCGGAGGTGATCCTGCTGCACGCGAGCAAGGCGGTGGTCCATGGGGAAAAGCTCCGCTACGAGCCGGAGACGAACAAAATTTGCCTGGGTTACTGGACGAACCCGGCGGATTGGGCGGAGTGGAAATTCGCGGTTGGGCGCCCGGGCGCGTTTGAGCTGGAGGTGTGGCAGGGCTGCGGCCAGGGCAATGGCGGGAGCGAGGTGCGGGTGGAGTCCGCCGGCCAGGCGATTGATTTTGTCGTCGATGAAACCGGGCATTTCCAAAGTTTCATCCCCCGGAAGCTGGGCCGGATTCATTTCACCAGCGCGGGCGAGTTCGCCCTGTCGATCAAGCCGAAAAACAAGAAGGCGGCGGCGGTGATGGACATCCGGCAGGTGACTTTGACGCGGGTTCCGGTGGAGGGCGACACACCGTTCAAATCGGGGGTCCTCAACGCCCGCCGCACCGTGTTCCTCGGCGACAGCATCACCCACAGCGGCGAGTACATCGAGTTTTTGGAGGCTTACCTGCGCCTGACCCGTCCGCTGGCGGAGATGGAAATCCTCAACCTCGGCCTTCCGAGCGAGACGCTCTCGGGCCTTTCCGAGCCGGGGCACGCGGGCGGATCCTTCCCGCGGCCGGACCTGCACGAGCGGCTGGACCGGGTCCTCGAAAAGGCCAAGCCGGATCTGATCGTCGCGTGCTATGGGATGAACGACGGCATTTACCATCCGTTCAGCGAAGGGCGGTTCGCGAAATTCCGGGAGGGAATCCTGAAGCTGCGGGCCAAGGCCAACGCCGCGGGCGCCCGGGTCATTCACCTCACGCCCGCCGCGTTCGATGCCGTGCCGCTGAAGGGCCGGACCCTGCCGGACGGCCTGGAGGAGTACCGGCAGCCATTCGAGGGGTACGACCAGGCGTTGGGCCGCTACGCGGAATGGCTGCTCTCCCAGCGGACCAACGGGTGGATGGTGGTGGATGTGCATGGGGCCATGAACCGTTATCTCGCGGCGCAGCGTGAGTCCAATCCCCAGTTCACGCTGGCGGGGGATGGGGTGCATCCCACCCGGCAGGGGCACTGGGTCATCGCCGCCGAATTGATCGGGCTGAACGGGGCGGCCTTTTTGCACGCCTATCCCAGCCCGGCCCTGTTCGACAGCTTTCCGAAAGGGGCCGCCGGGTTGAAGCTGCTCCAGGAGCGGCAACGCCTGCTCAAGGACGCTTGGCTGAACCATGTCGGGCACCTCCGCCCGGGGATGGGCAAGGGGAAGCCGCTGGATGAAGCGACGGCCGCCGCCGCCGCGTTGGGCCAGCGGATTGCCAGCCTGTTCGACCCGCAGTTCCCGGGCCCGCGCGCGCTTTGGAACGGATACGAGGCCTGCCGGTTCGAGTGGAACGGACAGCCGCTCCGCGTGGTCCTGCCCCGCGTTGGGGATGCCCTCGCCGCATGGCATTCGGTCGAAGACCTCGAGCGCGATCCGCTGGCGAACCTGCGCGCGGTCGGGCGCGGCCTGCACCTGATCGAGGGCGCGGAGAACGCGGTGGCCGAGTTTGCCCCCGAACTCGAGGGCAAATATGGCTGGCGAGACCGGGCGTCCAACGACCATGTGCGGCATCGGTTGGGGCTGCTGGCGTCAGCGCCGGCGGGGGCTTTCTCCCTCCAGGACGTGAATTTGGACGAATATGCGCGCCAGGGGCCGAGGGATGAGTTGGGGCGGCCGTTGATCCGCAAGTTGGGAACAGTGGATATGGACCTGGTCGAGGCCACGCCGGTGGTGGTCAGCAATCGCCTTTGGCGTCTCGAATGGGTGCGCGAGGGTTATTGGGACAACGCGAGGAAGACCAATTATTTCCGCTTCCGCGACCCGAAGAGCGGGGAGGTGACCGCCGGATTCGCGGACGGGCACGAGTTCGGCAGCGCGTTTGTCCACGACGGGACCGTCTATGTGACGGGAACTCTCGGGCGAGGGCAGGTCAATATTTTCGCGTCGCGGGATCTGGCCACGTGGGAAAAGGCGGTCGCGATTCCAGGCGGAAAGTACGGCATTTTCAACACCTCGATTTGCCGGGCGGGGGACGAGTTCGTCCTGATGTTCGAGATCGACAAGCCGGCCGCGGAGGCGGGGGCCGCGTTCACGGCGCGCTTCGCCAAGTCACGGGATTTGCGCGCGTGGACGGTCACGCCGCCGGAGTGCGCCTACGCCAAGGACCGCTACACCGCCCCGCACGCGCTGCGCTGGCTGGATGGGTGGTTTTACAATTTTTACCTCGAGGCGCACGATGGGTATGAGATGCGGGTGGTGCGCTCACGGGATTTGATCCAGTGGCAACCGAGCCCGCTCAACCCTGTCCTGAAGGCGTCGGCGGACGACCGGCGGATCGCCGGCGTCAAGATGGCGAACAATCATCGGGCCCGCGTCGCCAACGCGGTGAACCTCAACAATTCCGACATTGATTTTTGCGAGCTGAACGGCCGGCTCCACCTCACCTATTCGTGGGGCAACCAGCAGGGCATGGAGCACCTGGCCGTGGCGACCTATGATGGCCCCGAGGCCGAGTTTTTGCGCGGCTGGTTTCCGGGGGACTAAATCAAATCCCACTTTTTGCGGGGCGTGCGCCAGAGGAGTTCCGAGGCCCCCGGGTCGCCCACAATCGTCTCGGTCGCCGCGTCCCATTTCAATTTCCGGCCCGTCCGGAACGCGATGTTCCCAAGGTGGGCGACGTTGGTGGAGCGGTGGCCGGTCTCGGCGTCGGCCACCGGCTTCCGGCGCGAGCGCACGCACTCAATGAAATTCTGTGCGTGAAGGTCGGTCCGGTCCGCCCCCTCGACCAGGACGCGGTCCATCTTGAACTTCTTTCCTTCCGCCACGCCGAGGGCGCCCGGGCCGGAGGGCGCGGCCATTTCCGGAAATATTTCGAAGCCAATCCGGCTCGAGACCAGCGTGCCGTTCGTGCCGTAAAACGCCTCGCCGTGCGGGCGGTCCCATTCGCCGCGCGCGCCGTAGGCCGGGAAATTCGGCGTCTTGCCCCCCACACCAAAGGAGTTGAGCATGCTCGCCTCGTAGCTCATCACGAAGCCGGGATATTCGTAGGTGGCCTGAATGAAATCGGGGGTCTCGCCTCCGTCCGCCAGCTCGAACCGTCCGCCGACGGCGCTCACCGTGGTGGGGGCGTCCACGCCCATGACCTGGTGCATGCTGTCGAACCGGTGGACCCCGAAATCGGAGATCAGCCCGCCGCCGTAATCCCAAAACCAGCGGTAGGTCTTGATGAACCGGTTCTTGTTGAACTTCCGTTCCGGCGCGGGGCCGAGGAAAAAATCCCAATCGGCGCCCTCGGGCGGGGCGGAGTCCTCCGCCGGCCCGACGCCCAATGGCGCCATGTTCACATAATTCCAGATGCGGACGAAGCGGATGGAGCCCAGCGCGCCGCTGCGCACGATTTCCGCGGCGCGGGCGTAATGCGGGGCGGAGCGGTGCTGGGTCCCCACCTGGACGATCCGCCCGTGCTTGCGGGCGGCGTCGGCCACTTTGCGGCCCTCCTTGATGGAGAAAGCGAGGGGCTTCTCGACGAAAACATCCTTGCCCGCATCGCACGCGAGGACCGCCGGGATGCCGTGCCAATGGTCTGGGGTCGCGATCAACACGGCGTCGACCTCCTTCATCTCCAGCACGCGGCGGAAATCCTTCACGGCCTTGGCCTGCGGGCCGGCCCAGGCGCGGGCGCCGGGAATCTGCGCGTCATACACGTCGCACAGGGCCACAAAATCCACGCCGGGCGCGTTCTTCATCAGCTTCCCGACCAATTGGCCGCGCGCGCCGCAGCCGATGAGGGCCACGTTGACCCGGTCGTTGGCGCCGCGCACCCGGCCGGCCGAAAAGGCGCTCAACCCGGAAAGGGTGAGCCCCCGCAGGAATGTCCGTCGTTTCATGGGATGGCCCCTTCACTATTCCTCCCGCGGACGGTTGGCGAGCGAAATCCCCGCGGTCAGCGGCGGCGCAGGACCGCCACAAGATTGTCGGCCAGCATGGCCCTGGCGAGAGCCGCCTCCGCCGCGCGGTACAGGACCCGCGCGGGGGCGAACTTGGAGCCCGACTTCATCGCGTTGCTCCGCCGCAGCAAGGCG
>CAZSXX010000069.1:0-6544 GCA_964611245.1 uncultured Verrucomicrobiota bacterium
ACCGACTCGCGGTCGCGAAACAACAGGTTGCTCAGGTCCGGGCCAAACGCAATCCCCTCCCCGCGCACGGTGTGGCACGTCCCGCACGTCGCCTCGCCGAAAAAAAGCCTCCGCCCGCGCATCCAATTTCCATGCAGGTCAGTCCTCGCCATTCTGGATTCCACCTTCCCACTTCCCGCCTCCATCGCCCAAGGCGCAAGAAACCGGTCCACCCTCGCCGCGCGCCTCCGCCCATCCAGCGCGAACAACACGCCGCTTCCTTCCCCATCGATTGGCAACCTCAAATTCAGCTCGAGCTGCGGGCCTGAAGCCACTCGGGCCGGCGTGCCCTCGGAATAATCCTGCCAAATTTCCATGCGCCGATTGGCGAACGCATCGTTCGCGATGTCCCAATCCAATGTTCCGCCGGGCTGCGTCGCCGGCACAAAAATGTTCGAGTCATCCACCTGTCCTCGGAGCGCCAGCGAGGCCCCCGGGGGCGCGCTCTTTAACTGCTCAAAAAAACGCTCGTGCTCCGCCGACTCGCCGGCGAATTTCTTGGCCGCCCTCAGATTCGGGTGAGGCAGGACGATCCGGTTGGTTTCCTGCGGTGTGGTCAGCTCCGCCAGCGCCCCATGGAGGTCAATGGCGACATCGATCTCCGGCCGCTGTTCAAGCCCACCCTGGGCCCTCCACGCCACCGGCGTCGGCAAGGCGACCGCGTACTTCACGGCCTCCACCTGCCGGGGGACTCGCACGATCAAGGTCCTTTGGTCCGCGCTCAACAGCAGGCTTTGCGCCTCAATCCACCGCCGTGGCGAGGCCATTTGGTCGCGCACCACTTGGTATCCCGGGCGGATCGATTCAAACCGGTCCCCCGCGCTCACATGCCGCCCCGCTTCGATCCGGATCTTCTCCCGGGCCCCGGCCCAGTCATCGCTTTTCATCGGCCGGTCAAACGCGATCCGGAATTCGTCCGGCGCCGCCGCCCATGCCCGGGCCACTTGGGGCACATCCTTCCGCGCATGCCGAATCTTGAACAATCGCCCCTCACCCGCAGGCCCTGTTCCCCAGTCCGGCGGCCCGCTGTGGCAGGCCACCACCAGGTCTCCCTGCGGCGACACGCACGAATCAATCGTCAGCATGCTCAGGCAGGCGATCAAATGGTTGTCCGCCAAATATCCCTCCGTCGTTTTCACCAGCTTGGTGCGGTATATTTTCCCGCGCGATTCCCCGCAAACAATCGCGTCCCCTTCCCATGACGCCGGCCCAAACGCCGGACCCCCGTTCACCCCATGGTTGAAGGTCAACCCCACAGTGCTCTGGTGCTGCGGCCCGTATTCCATCACCGCCGGTTCGTCGATCAGTCCGGGCAAATGCGTCGGGTGCCGCGGCGGAAAGCCATAATGCCGCCCCTTCTCGATCTGCAGCAGTTCGTCCAGCGGATTTCCATTCGGCAGCCAAGTTGCCCCTTCCTGGTCCGTCGCGAACAAGTCACCCTCCTTGTTGAACGCCAGCGCGCACAGAAAGCGCACCCCCGTGCAAATCGTTTCCCGACGGCTGAAATCGCCGGAGACCCGCTGCACGGTCCCGCGGTCGGACGCCAGTCTGTAATGCGATTTGCCATTGGGATCACGCAGGTATGCGTCCACAAAATTCTCCACCGCGATGCTGAAGTAAATCGACCCATCTTTCGGGTCCACCGCCAGCCCCAGCGTGTCCACTCCATGCGAAATCTCCTTCCACCCGGAGGCGACAATGATTTCCTCGTCGCCCCGCCCATCCCGGTCGCGATCGAGGATCAAGGAAATCTTCCCTTTGCTTGCCACGAAAACTCCATCTCCCCTCGGGTCACTGGCTGGCAGGAGGTCCATGCCCATCGGCGCCCGCAACGGCGAGCGGTCCCAAAACACCTCCGCGCGGTCTTCCAGCCCATCCCCATCCGTGTCGCTCAACAAATGAATCCGCCCGTCATACGCGACCGCCATCAACTTTCCATCCGCCCGATACCGGACATTGTTGATGTTCGAAAGTTTCACCGGCAGCTCGTGCGTCGTGAATCCCGGCGCCAACATTTGAATCGCCGGGGGATTTGTCACCGGTTCCAGCGCATGCCCCCGCTCCCCGGAGGCAAGGGCGTTCAGCTTCGGCGCCCGCGCGAAAAGCGCCTGCTCGACTTTTTCCCGCTCCGCATCGTGCAGCGCCCGGTCATAAACCAGCGCCACCGCAATGTCCCCGTGCAGGAATCCCTGCGCAAACGGCGCCTGGGCCGGATCATTCGAATAAAGCCGCCCCCCCAGCACGATCTCCTCCACGCCGATTTTCGACTCCGCGCGCGCACGGGTTCCGGCCGGCATCCCGTCCAGAAAAAGCTCCGTCCCCTTCGGCCCCACCTTCGTTCGCACGGAAAAAACATGGAAACCTCCCAGCGGCGCCTTTCCCGCCATCATCCAGCCGGGCTCCAGCAAATCCGCGAAGCCGGCGCTCCCCGCCGACTCGACATTCACCACGCTCAAATTCGTGGTGCTGCCCGGTCCCAGGTCGATGTTCAATCCGCCCACGTAGTCATTCACCCCGGCGGGTGCGCACGCGAACAGCCCGGAGAAAAACCCGGGATTGCTTCGCGGCGCCGCCAGCACGAAAACGGTCATCTCCGCCACCGACCGTTTCGGAACCGTGATGCTCAGGAAATCATCCTTCCCATCGAACCGGACAAACGCCTCGCCGTCGGCCGCCTGCACGATGGGCCGAGCGCCGGCCACCAGTTGCCTCGCCCCTCCCCATCGATCAACCGCCTGGCCGTGTGCAGCCAACGTCGCTGCGTCCAAATGGAGCATCAGCCCCTCCTGCGCCAAAGCGTCCGCCCCACGGGCCCACGTCGAAAACAAAACAACTCCCAGCAGCCAGAATTTCATGCGATGGAATGGCCCCACCCTACACAAAGCGCCCCAAGCCAGAAAGCCTTGTTTCAGCCTCGCCGACTGCGGATTCAACCCAGAAAATCGGAGAACCACCCCTCCGGGGGCGCCTCGAAAATCAGGTCCTTGCCGTCCAACGGGAACTCCAGCCGCAAGGCATGCAGCGCTTGGTGCGGCAAAATCAATTTCGCGTGCTGTTCCGCAGTCAGGCGGTCCGCGATGAAATCAATGTAAAGCATTTCATCCCCACCATAAATCTTGTCCCCCACAATCGAGTGCCCCCGATGCGCCAAATGAATGCGGATCTGGTGCTTGCGGCCCGAATGCGGCTCAACCTCCAAAAGGCTGAACGGCCTGCCATTCCGCTCGAACCGCCGCGACACCCGGTAGCTCGTTTCGGAGATCGCCCCGTTCTCGAGCACGCAATCCTTGATCGCCACATGGCTGTCCAAATCGCGCCCCAGCGGCGCGCTGATCGTTTCCGCGTCCATGGCGGGATGCCCATGCGCGATCGCCCGATAGGTTTTGCGCACCGTCCGGCTCTCCCAGGCCCGCCTCAACGCCCTCGCGGCCCCATCCTCTTTTGCGATCAGCACCAGCCCGCTCGTCTCCCGGTCCAGCCGGTTGATCAAATGGTATTTCTCCCCCATGTGCAGGCGCACCCGTCCCACCAGGCTCGAATACTCGTCCCCCTTGGTCGGATGGCACACCAGCCCCGCCGGCTTGTTCAAAACCAGCAGCCGCTCATCCTCGAAAACAATGTTCAGTCGCGCGTCAGCCAAGCGGCCAGCCTACCGGCTCCCGGCGCAAAAAGGAAACTTCTCGCGCCCGATGGATTCGCCAGTCAATTCTCCCGGACCTTCGCGCCCAGCCGCTGTTGCAATTCCGCCACGATCCGCTCGTGCGCGGCGTTGACTTCATTGTCCGTCAGCGTGCGTTCCGGATTCCGGTAATGGAACGCGTAGGCCACGCTTTTTTGACCCTCCGGAATGTTCTTCCCCCGGAACACGTCAAAAAGCTCCACTGCCTCCAAGTTCTGCGCCTTCACCTGCTTCACCGCATTCGCCACTGCGTCGTGCGTCACGCTCTCGGACACCAGCATCGCGATGTCCCGTCGAATCCCGGGGAATCCCGGAATTGCCTTGAACGATCTGGCCCCTCCCCGCCGGGCCAGCAAAAGGTCCAAGTCAAACTCCGCCAAAAAAACAGGGTCGCGCAGGTCGTATCTGCGCGCCAGGAGCGGCTGCGCCTGGCCCATCACCCCAAGGGATTGCTTGCCCAGGCTGACGGCCGCGCTCTCGCAGTAAAGCCCATTGGCCTCCGTCAATCGATTCCACGTCAGCCCCCGCAGGCCGAGCCGCTCGATCAATGCCTCAACCATGCCCTTGAGATCAAAGATGCCCATTTTGGCGTCCCGCTCCGCCCCCGCCCAAAATCCAGGCGCTCGTGCCCCCGTGATGGCGATCGCAACCCGCCGTCCCTCCCCGCCCGCCGTGAACACCCGCCCCACCTCAAACAACGCCACATCGTGGTTCTTGTGGTGGAGATTGTGGCGCAAAGCATCCAACAGCCCGGGCAGCAGGCTTGGGCGCAGCACATTCATCTCCGCGCTCAACGGATTCTCCAGCGCCACGGGGGCCGGATCCGCCAATTTCGCGGCCGCCTCGGCGATCAGCGTTTGCCCGCACGTTTCGCTAAGTCCCTGCGCGGCCAGAATCTGGCGAACTTCGGCCAGTTGATCATACACGGCATCGAATGGATGCGCCCCAATCGCCCCGCGCGGCGGCGACGATGGAATGCGGTCCACACCGTAAAGCCGCGCAATCTCTTCAATGAGGTCCACCTCGCGCTTGAGGTCCACCCGGTGGCTGGGAATTCTCGCGGTCAATGTCCCGGCCTCCGAGCTCGTTTCCAACCCCAACCGGCGCAGAAACTCCACTTGCTCGCCCTCCGAAATCTCGATTCCGAGCAGTTGCCTCACTTTCCCATGGCGAAGGCTCACCTTCACTGGACTTGCCGGGGCAGGGTAGGCGTCCACCGCCTCCGGGACAATCGACCCGCCCGCGACCTCCTGGATAAGCTGCGCCGCCCGTCGGCTGGCCCAGTCGCAAATCCCAATGTCCGCCCCGCGCTCGAATCGGTACGACGCGTCGGTCCGCAGGTCGAGCGCCTTCGATGTGGCCCGGATATTCTGCGGCTTGAAATGCGCGCTCTCGATCAAAACCTCGGTCGTCTCCGGCTTGATTTCGCTGTTCAACCCGCCCATCACCCCCGCCAAAGCAATGCCGCGTTCCTCGTCGGCGATCAAAAGCATCCGGTCGCTCAACATCCGTTCCTCGCCGTCCAAAGTCGTGAATTTTTCCCCGGCCGCCGCCCGCCTGACCACAATGACGGGCGTCGCGCCTTCTCGCCGTTGCAGCAGTTTGTGGTCAAACGCATGCAGCGGCTGTCCGCACTCCATCAGCACATAATTCGTCACATCAACGACATTGTTGATGCTGCGCAGCCCGATGCCTTCGACCGCCGCCTTCAACCAGTCGGGGCTTGGCCCGACCGTCACACCCCGCACCAACCGCGCTGTGTAGCGCGGGCACAGCTCCGGATCCTCCAGGCGCACCGCCACGAACTCGCCGCTCTTGGGCCCTCCACCCGCATTCGGTTCTGGCACAGCCGGTGTCCTCAACGGATTGCCCGTCAATGCGGAAATCTCCCGGGCGATGCCAATGAACGAGGTCAGGTCCGGCCGGTTCGGGGTGATCTCCAGGTCGAAGATCGCGTCGCCGGCGGCCCGTCCCAGGTGCGCCGCCAGTGGTTGCCCCACCGTCGCGTCCGCTGGAAGGATCAGCAACCCCTCCGCGTCCTCCGCCAATCCGAGTTCCTTTGCCGAGCACAGCATTCCCTGCGACTCGACTCCGCGCATCTTGCTCGCCTTGATCGTGAACGGCGGAGCTCCTGCGGGCGTCGGCAGCGTGCACCCGGGCAGGGCCAGCGGCACCTTGTCCCCGGCCTTGTAATTTTTCGCTCCGCAAACGATCTGTCGTTCGCCACGGCCATCCGCGACTCTGCAGACGCTCAATTTGTCCGCGTTGGGATGCTTGTCGCTTGCCAAAATTTGCGCCACCACCACCCCCTCGAAATCCCCCGTTTTCCGGGCGATCCCTTCCACCTCGACGCCCAGCATCGTCAGCCGTTCCGCCAGTTCATCGATGGACCAGTTGAAGTCCACATACTTTTTGAGCCAATTAAGGGAGATTTTCACTTTGTGCCGTTGAATTTTTCGAGCGCGGTTTTAATGTGGTTGTCCGTCGATAGAACTTCGCAGTTCCAATGGATCGCGGTTGCGCAGATCAGCAGGTCGGCTGCGGGGAGCGTGAGCCCCGCCGCCCGGCATTCTCCACCCAGCGAATGAGCCCGGTCCCATACCTCAGCGGTGGTCCCCAGCAGCGTTAAGGCTTCGTCCAATTCCTTGATGGCGGCCCTTTCCTTGGGGCTGCGGACCCCAGCCCACAATTCGAGTTTCACCATGTCACACCAGCTTCCACGCCCTTCCTCGATCGCTTTCTCAATTCCATCAACCCACGGCTTTCTCGCGTTTCGCAGGTAGTCAATTAAGACCGACGTGTCAAAAAGCGTTAGGCGTTCGGATT
>CAZSXX010000069.1:6554-15179 GCA_964611245.1 uncultured Verrucomicrobiota bacterium
TCGCCGCGTATCTCGTGTCTTCACGCAGCGCTTTCAACTCCTCCTGGGTCATGAAATCCGGGCAGGATCCCCGCAATTTCTTCGCCAGCTCTTTCAGCCTCTCCGCGCGGTTCACCCGCCGGACCGCGCCCAAGATTGCTTCCTTCTTCGTCTTGGCGCCCAGCCGCCGCATGCACTCCTTCAATTCCTTTTCTGGAATATCAATCGTCGTTTTCATGCTTCCAAATTATCACGGCTGGGATTCCGAACAACCCCATTTCGGAATATCAGAATTGGCTCAGGAACCGCGTGTCGTTTTCGTAAAACAGCCGGATGTCCGTGATGTTGTAGCGGATCATCGCGATCCGTTCGATCCCGAACCCAAACGCCCACCCGCTCCACACTTCCGGGTCGTAACCCACCGTCTCGAACACCTTCGGATGCACCATCCCGCACCCCGCGATCTCCAGCCAATCCTTCCCCATCTTCTTGACCATTGGGCTGGTGAAATCAATCTCCATGCTCGGCTCGGTGTACGAAAAATAATGCGGCCGGAAACGCAGTTTCACCTCGCTCCCCAGCAGTTCCTTGAACACAAACTCGACCGTCCCCTTCAAATCCCCGACCGTGACATTCTTGTCCACGTACAGCCCCTCGATCTGGTGGAACGTCGGGTTGTGCGTCGCGTCCGCGTTGTCCCTCCGGTAGACCCGCCCAGGCACAATGATCCGGATCGGCGGCGGTTGCTTCTCCATCACCCGGATTTGCACCGACGACGTGTGGGTCCGCAGCAGGGGCCGCCCGGCGGTCGAGACGTAGAACGTGTCCTGCGCGTCCCGCGCCGGATGGTCCGCCGGGGTGTTCAACGCGTCAAAACAATGGTATTCATCCTCGATCTCCGGCCCATCCGCGACCGCGAACCCAATTTTGCGAAAGCTTCGGACAATGTCATCCGTCACCTGCGTCAGCGGATGCAGCCTTCCCTGCCAGCGGCGCCTCCCGGGCATCGAAAAATCCGTCGCCTCCTTTGGCGTCGATTCCTTCAACTCCAGCTCCGCGCGGCGCCCGGCCAATGCGCTCTCCAGTTCGTTCTTGGCGAGGTTCACCAATTTCCCGGCGGCGGGCTTCTCCTCCTTCGCCAGCGCGCCAAGCTGTTTCAGCAGCGCCGTGAACCTGCCATTGGCGCCCAGGTGCTGCACCCGCGCCTGCTCCAATGCGGCCAAGCTCTGCGCCGCGGCGAATTCCGCCAAGGCGCCTTGTTTCAGCGGCTCAATTTGATCCAGAAACGACATAAAAAATTGGGGCGGCCAAACGATGGTCTGGCCGCCCGCTTAAATTCATCCCGCCCTGCGGGAGTCTCGGGTCGAAATTACGCCTTGGCCGGTTTCGCGGCCTTGGCTGCAGTGGCCTTCTCCGCGTTTTTCGCGCTCTTTTCCTTCAGCGCGTTCTGCGCGGCGTTCACCAATTCCTGGAACGCGGGCGCGTCCAGCGCCGCAATGTCCGCCAGGACCTTCCGGTCCATGTCGATCTGCGCGGCCTTCAAGCCCTCCATGAACCGGCTGTACGTCATCCCCGCGGCCCGCGCCGAGGCATTGATGCGCACCTGCCACAAACGGCGGTAATTGCGCTTCTTGGTCTTCCGGTCCCGGAATGCGTATTGCCGCCCATGATCCAGCGCGTCGGCGGCGTAGCGGTACAGTTTGGAACGGCGCATCCGGAAGCCCTTGGCGGCTTTGATTGTCCGGATACGGCGTTTACGGGAAGCGGGGGCGTTGGTTACGCGCATAAAATCTTAGTGGCTGAACGGCAGGTTTTGGGTGATCCGATATGTGTCCGTCTTGTCCACAACTTTGGAGGAACCGAGCGAACTGCGGCGCTTGGCGTTCTTCGTCGCCATCAGGTGGCGTTTCCCGGCACGTGAGCGCATGACTTTGCCGGTGCCAGTGATTTTAAATCGCTTGGCAACCGCTTTGCGCGTCTTGATTCCCTTGGGGCGTCGCATATATCGTTACTTTCTTAAAAAGAGCGGGAAACATAGGTAACGATGGCCCCCGTAGCAAGCGGTATTTTCAAAAAATGTCGAGGCCGTTTGAAATTGTCCGCTCTTCGACCCGTTTAATTCGTCCCCCTCCACGTCCCGGACGGAATTCTGGACCCCAGCGTTGCCCAATGTTGCTCTTCGCCAATGAGTTCGGCAAGATCAGGTCCAAGACGACATGCGACCCGGTGACTCTGCAAATTCTCACTCATTCCGGCCCCCTGCCGCCGTCCGTGCCGCAAGGGCCTATGTCGCCGCCGCCCTTCCATGGATTCTCCTCTTTGCGGCATCGTCGGCCGCCTTGGCGGGGCCGGTGGTGCCGGGCCTGGTTTCCAGCCAGCTCAGCCCTCGCTTGAAGGGCTTGGTCCTGATCGAGGAGTTGAACTGTGCGGCCTGCCACGGCGCCGGGCGGTCCTTGGCCGCTCGATCCAAAATCGCCCCCCGCCTCGCCGAGGTCAGTTCCCGCGTCAACCCGTCATGGCTCGCGGATTTCATTCGCCAACCTCACCGCGTTAAGCCGGGCTCCACCATGCCGGATGTCCTTTCGCATTTGGACGACGAATCGAAGGAGGAAGCCGCGTCCGCCCTCGCTCATTTCCTCCTGTCGCGCAACGAAGCCAGCTTTTCCCCGCAGCCGCCCGACGCCGTGGCGGCGGGGCAGGGGAGGACGCTGTTTCATTCGCGGGGCTGCGCCGCCTGCCATTTCCCGCGCGATGCGGACGGCAGGGAATTGCCCGGCCCCGTTTCGGCCCCGCTCGGGGATCTCGCGAAAAAGTACAGCTTCAAGAGCCTCGTTGATTTCCTCCGGTTGCCGCACACCAGCCGTCCCTCCGGCCGCATGCCCGACCTTCGCCTTTCCAACCGGGATCTGGATTGCATTTCGCATTTCTTGTTGCAGGACACCCAGGTGCCGGGCGCCTTGGCCTTCACCCTCTATCGCGGCCAGGTATGGGAGGGGATCGGCGGCGAAAATGTGAAGGCCGTGCGCGCCGGCCACACCAAGGATTTCGCGTTGGACAGCCTTGGCAAACCTGAGCATCACACCGCGGTCAAATACGAAGGCTGGCTCCAAATCTCGAACGCCGGGCGTTACTCATTTTTCGCGGCGCTCAACGGCGGCTCCCTTTCGATCGATGGCAAGCAGATCATCACCCTAGAGCCCAGTGACCGGCGCGGCGTCAAGCAACTCGAAGGCGTGGTGGATCTGGACGCTGGCTGGCGCAAGGTTGACGCTGTGTATTTCCACACCGGCCGCGAACCAAAATTTTCGCTCGAGATGCTCGGCCCACAGTTTCCCCGCGGGCCCATTCCCTCGTCGATGTTGTCGATTTCCGACAAGCCGATCCCAGCCTTCACGCCCTTCAAAGTCGAGCCCGCGCTCGCGGCCCGCGGGCGCGAACACTTCGCAAATCTCGGCTGCGCCAATTGCCACGACGACTTGGGCGTCCCATCCAAATCCGCCCCCGCGTTGGCCTCCCTTAACGGGGGACGGGGATGCCTGGGCGAGGCCACCGGGCCATGGCCCCGCTTCAGCCTGACCCCGGAACAACGGGTGTGGATTGCCGAAGCGTTGCCCCACGCGGAGCAACCTGGGCTTGATGCCCACCAACAGGTCAACAAAGCCCTCGTCACCTTCAACTGCCTTGCCTGCCATGACCGCGCCGGGCTCGGCGGGATTGACCCGGAGCGCCAAGCGCACTTCACCGGCTCCCAGCCCGCCATGGGCGATCAGGGTCGTCTGCCCCCACCCCTTTCCCACGTCGGCGCCAAGCTCTCCCCCGGATGGATGGCCGATGTCCTTCTCCGCGGGAAGCGCCAGCGCGCCTACCTCGACGCCAGCATGCCGCAGTTCGGCGAGGCCAACGTCGGCCACCTCGTCAAGCTGTTCGGTGAAGTGGACCAACTCGAATCAGCCGTCATTCCCGCGGTCGCCGATGTCCCGGAAGCGAAGGCGGCCGGCCTCGAAATGGTGGGCGCAACGGGCCTTAATTGCATCGCCTGCCATGAGTTGAACGGCCAAAAATCGGGCGAAATCGCCGCTCTCGACCTGGTCGATGTGGCCAGCCGCCTCAACAAAAACTGGTTCCACCTTTACCTGCGGCAACCCTCCCGGTTCCACCCCAATGTGATCATGCCCTCCTACTGGCCCGATGGCCAGTCCGTCCGCCCCTCCATTCTCGGCGGCGACGCCGCCCTCCAGATTGAAGCCTTGTGGCTCTACTTCGAGGACGGAGGGCGGGCGAAAAAACCCGCCGGCTTGTCCCGCCAATCGAGCGAAATCCGCGTCGGTGACGTCACTGAAATCTGCCGCGGCCAGAGCCCCGTCGCTTACCGCGCAATCGGCGTCGGTTATCCCGAGCGGATCAACCTCATGTTTGACGCGGGCGAAATGGCCCTCCGCCAGCTTTGGAAAGGTGAGTTTGCCACCGTGGATTTCGGCCATTTTCGACCACGCGGCGGCGAGCTGTTTTCTTTTCCTGCAGGCATTCCATTCCATCGCCTGAGGTCGCTGGATGAGAACTGGCCCTCCAAGGGCAAGGCCAACCACAGCTTTCCCCAGGATCACGGATACCAGTTCCGCGGCTATCACCTTGACGCCGCCCGAAGGCCAACCTTTCTTTACCGCTATGGCGTGGTCGCCGTGGAGGATTTCTTCGAGGATGTGCGCGGCCAGGACGGCAAGGTTTTTCTCCGGCGAACCCTTCGTTTCGACACCTCCGCCGCGCCGGAGCCGTTTTATTTCCGCGCCGCCGCCGGACGGAACGTCGCCGCTCAATCCACCCTTAGTTTCACCATCGATAAGCTCCAGATCCGCCTCGCCAGCGGCCATGAAGGTATTGTGCGCGGCGGCGACACGGCCGAGTTATTGATCCCCCTCTCTTTGCCCGAAGGCCGCTCCACCCTCTCCCTGGAATACCAATGGTGAACCCGCGCTTGACTCTCGCCCTCGCGTCCCTCGCCTTCTGCCCGCTCCTGGGCGCGGAGGAGGATCTCGGCGCCATGTGGGGCGCCGCCCAGGAGGAGGCGAAATATTATCCCATCGTCAACATCCCGATCCCCGCCGGGGTGCCGATGCGTCCCGGCAGCTTCGAGATCCTGCCGGACGGCCGCCTCGCCGTAGGCACCCGCCGGGGCGACATCTATTTCGTCTCCGGCGCGTTCGATTCCCCGCCCAACCCCGAGTGGCGCCTCTTTGCCAGCGGTCAGGATGAAATCTTCTCCCTTTCCTGGAAGGATGGCGCGATCACCGCCACCACTTGGGCCGAGGTCACCCGCATCTCCGACACCGATGGCGATGAAGTCGCCGACCGCTACGACACCCTCACGAGCAATTGGGGCTATGCCGAGGGGCATGAATTCGCCTTCGGCTCCAAGCACGACCCCGAGGGCAACATCTGGGTCGCCCTCGGCCTCAGCGGATCGTATGAATCGCACAATCTCTTCCGCGGTTGGGCGGTGAAAGTCACGCCCGACGGCAAAATGATTCCCGTCTGCAGCGGCCTGCGCAGCCCTGGCGGTGTCGGCGCGAACGCGGCGGGCGCGATGTTTGTCACCGAAAGCCAGGGGCCATGGAATGGATGCTGTTCATTGAAGCACCTCAAAGAGGGAGCCTTCCTCGGCCACCCTGCCAGCTACAACTGGTACCCCTTCGCCCCGGGCCTCAGCGCCCCGACCGTCGTTCCGAACAACAACTCCCGCATGGGCCTGGAAAAAAAACGCGTCAAGGAGCTCGTCCCGCCCGCCGTCAAGTTTCCCTACATCAAAATGGGCCGGTCCATCTCGGGCTTCCGCCTCAACCAAACCGCCGGCAAGTTCGGCCCCTTCGACGGCCAGCTTTTTCTGGGCGACTACAGCCTCAGCCTCATTCTCCGGGTCACCACCGAGTTGGTCAACGGAGTGTGGCAGGGCGCCTGTTACCCTTTCCGCGAAGGCTTGGCCACCGGCGTCATGACGGTCGATTTTTCACCCAGGGGACAGCTCATCGCCGGGGGCTTCACCACCAGTCGGCAATGGCCTGTCCGCGGGGCGGAGCCATTTGCCATCCAGCGCCTCGATTGGAATGGCGTCGTGCCGTTTGAGATAAAGGAGATCAACATAAAGAAAGACGGCTTCTTGGTCACCTTCACCAAACCCATCGACAAGCGGGTCGCCGCCCAGCCCGGCGCCTACAAGATCACCACCTACACCCACATTTACCACGCGGGCTATGGGAGCCCCGAAGTGGACTTGACCACTCCCCTCATCCTGGACGCGGTTCCTTCCTCAGATGGTTTTTCCGTCCGCCTTCGCCTCGATGGAATCGTCGAGGACCATATCCACGATTTCGATTTCGCTCCAATTGTCTCCATGGACGGCCAGCGCCTGTTGCACAACAAAGCCTACTACACGGTGAACGAAATTCCGGCGTTATAGCCCTGCGGTGCCGCTTGAAATAATTCCACCTGCGTCACAAGCTATCCGGGTGCAAGGGGAACCAGCGAATCGGGAAGGCCAGCGGCGCCGGGATCTTTTGCTCACCCTCCGGCACTGCACGGTCGAAGCCTGCTTCAGCGTTCCCGCCCTCAACCTCACCCTCCCCAACCTTCCCTTCCTCCTCGCCTACGCCACTTCGATTCTGGGTTGGCCCGCGTGGGGCATTGGCGTCATCGCCGCGCTCCCGCACATCTGCAACTTCCTCCAGCCGCCCCTCAGCCGCTGGCTTGAGAAGCGGTTTTCCCTCTTCCAGATCATCCGCTGGGGCTTCGTCGGCCACGCGGCTCCCTGGTTTCTGGTCGGGCCCCTCGCCTATTGGCCGGAAATTCGCGGGCAGGCATTTGCCATTCTTCTCACCATTTCAACGGTCGCCAACAGTGTCACCACGGTCGCTTGGTCCGCCGCCATGACCGATGTCGTCCCTGCCCGCATCAGCGGCAGCTATTTCGGCCGACGCAACCTGGCCTTCGGGGCTTGGACGCTGATCGCCGTTCTCCTCGCCGGAAAGATCGTCGATTTATTCGGCAATTCCCCCGCCGTTTACGGTTGGATTTTCGCCGCCGCGGGCCTCGCTCGCCTCATCGGCCTTTTCTACCTCTCCAAGATGAAGTTCCCGAAGGCAGTCACGGAGCGCCGCGCGATCACCTACCAATTCCGCGACCTCCTCAAGCCGCTGCTCGACCCCAACTACCGCAACTACATTCTTTTCGTCGGCCTTTGGGGCTTTTTCCTCAACATGGCCATGCCGTTCTACACGGTTTATCTCCTCCGCCGCCTCGAAGTGAATGTCGGCCATGTTCTGGCCCTGACCACCGTTGGCACTCTCGGCGGGATTCTCACCCTCAAATCCTGGGGCGCCCTAGCCGACCGTTTCGGCTCCAAGCCTGTCCAGTATGTCTGCGCCTATTCTTGGTGCTTCGTCGGCTTGGTCGCATGGGCCGCCACCGGCCCCAACCGCGAGGCCCACCTTTTTCTCGCCTACCTGATGGTCGGCGGGGCGACCGCCGGCTTTCAGCTCACCCAGTTCAACCTCATGCTCAAGCTGATCCCTCCCGGCATGGCCTCCGCTTACATCGCCGTCTTCCTCGCGGCCACCAGCGCCCTCACCTGCCTGGGGCCGCTGCTCGGTGGCCTTTTCCTCGCGGCCCTTCCCAATCAAATCGGGACGGTCCTCGGCCAGCCCATCACCGATCACCAACTGCTCTTCACCATTTCCTTCATCGGTTGCCTGCTCTCCCTTCCTTTCCTCACCGCGACCGCCGAGCCTGCGGCCAATCCCGTCCAGCAAGTGTGGCGCTCAATGTGGCGCATGCGCTCGTTCAACCCCCTCTTGGCCGTCAGCGGCGCCGCTTCCTTCCTCTTCACGCCCAGCGGAATCCTCTCGTTCGGCAAATATTCCGTCCGCTCCCTCCGCCGCCAGGCCAGGAACGTCCTCGATGTCGGGGTGGAGATCGTCGAGGGCGGCCAGAATATCTTCCGCCCCCGCCGCTGATCCCTCACGGTTCCTGCGGGTCCAGCGCCTTCAGGAATTCCGGCAGGTGCTTGATCGTCGCGAAGCTCGGGTCGTTTGGGGCCTCCACCGCGAGGTTCTTCGCCGTCGGACTGGTCCCCAGCCGCCGGTTGGACAGCATGACCGCCGTCCGCAGCGATTTGAACGCCTCCGTCGGCTTGCGCAAAACGGTCTGCGCCCGGGCCAAGTCATACCAGGCCTCCGGGTTCTCCGGCACCACTTTCACCAGCTTCACCAGCGTCCTCTCCAGCCCCGGGATGTTGCCCAGTTGCGAATAGGCGTTCGCGACTGAAAGCAGCACCTGCGCGTTCGAGCCTTCAAGTTCAACCAGGCCCTCAAAAACCGAGTTCGCCTCGTTTGTTTTTTGCAGCGAAAGGTAAACGGACGCCAACTGGAACGCCGCGTTCAGGTTGTTGGGGTTGGTCTTGTACTGCTCCTGTACTGAAGCGAGCGACGCTTGGGCCTGCTGCGTCGCGGTGTGCCCCTTTTTGATCTCCTCCAGGTTCATGCGCAGCCCGTGCATCCCTTGGTTCTCAGGATCAAATTTCAGGCAGGTCTCCACGATGAGGATCGCGTCCTCCGCGCGGCCCAGGTTCACCAACAGGTTGACATATTTGAAAACCGC
>CAZSXX010000070.1:0-8770 GCA_964611245.1 uncultured Verrucomicrobiota bacterium
AAAGGTTGCAACCCAATCAGCGTGTTGATCTCGTTGATGCCGAGTTGGAACCCGTCGTGATCGGTCCCCAACAAAAGCCCGCCGCCCGCGGTCTGAAGGTTGGCGAAGTAATTCTGGGTGAGGAGCGCCGCGGACGCTTCGCGGCCACTAAAATACGAGGAGATCATGCGGGCGTCGCAGATGATCCCGCGGCTCGGGTTCGTGAGGAACCAATCCGACACGGCCGACCAGTCAGTCGGATAGGGATTATCCTCAACAGAAAGGTCGAAAACCCAAACCTGGTCGAATGTGTGCTGATCAAGCACGGCCTTGACCTGTCCGTCGGTGTCCAGGTTCACGTACCTGCTGCTGATGCCTGAGTCCACCAAGGTCCGATGAATGGTCGCTCCCTCCGCGTCGTAATCATTGCTGTGGATATTCACGAGCAACACGGAGAAATGGTCGGCCTTCGCGTTGAGTGGAGAGAGTGCCAGAAGCAGCAGGAGGGCTCCAAGCATCGTGGCAAGGAACCCGCGCCGGGATTGCGTCATGCCAGACACCGGAGTGGCGGCGGACAGGTCGCTGCAGTTGGGCTCAGGCAGGGTGCGAGGGGAGGACAGGAGGTTTGGGATCATAATTTACTGTGAACCATGGGTGTGTTGTTGTGATGTGAATTGAATCAAGGGCAAAGGTGGTTTTTGCGGAATCGACCAGAGCGGGCTGGGTCAGGGCTTCCACAACCGGAAGAAGAGCTGCGTCTCCTGTGCCCTGACAGTCAGAGGGCTTTCGGCCGCGGGAATGTCAGACCACGGGCCGTCGACGGCTGGCGCGCTTTGCGGCACGCCGTCGGCCTCACGCCACTCGAGGATCATGGAACGGTTGCCATCCACGGGCGCACTGCCGAGGGTGAAACGCAGGGACGAGGGGGGCGCCAGGTTGACTTCCTCGCTTGTGACGCTGCCGCACCGCCCCAAAACGACACACCGAAAGCGTCCCGGATCGCCCGCGGCAGACGGGTCGATGGCCAACTCCGGGCCACCCACGCCTGTGAACGGAGCGCCTTCGGACAGCGGGGCGCCATCGCGCTGCCACTGATACGCCAAGGGACCGGCCCCTGCCGCGACGATGCGAACGACCAACTTCGCCGTCGAGGCGTCAGTGAGGACGACGGGTTGACGGAGCAGGATGGGCTCGTCGGCCAGGATGCGTTCGTGCGTGCGGGCCGAATATCCCTGCGGCTGACCGGGGTCGCCGCCGCCGTAATTACCGCCAAAAAGGACCACAGAATGCCTTCGTTCGTCGTAGGCCGCCGCCGCGTGAAGTAGAAAGCCGACCTCCGGATTGTTGGCGTCGTGTCGCCAATCCGTGCCGTTCCAACGCCAAATGTACTCTTGGTCGAAGATGTCCCCCGACCAGTAGATGACCTCGCCACGGTAATGGTCATAGGCCACGCCCAGCCCGTTCCCGGTCCACATGGGGGTGTTTCCGAAACCGGCAAACGTGTATGGCCGGGCGGTCCACCGGGCGCCATCCCAGGTCCAGGTGATGAAGTCGCCGCCGGGAACGGGATTCTCACTGGGCGGCAGCACGGCGTACCCTCGGCGCTCGTCCCACACCATCCGCGGTTGGGCCGGGCTCCCGTGCGTCCCGCCTCCAAACAGCGGCCGCTCGCCTGTCACGACCTGTTCCGTCCAGTCCGTGCCATCCCAGGTCCAAATGTCGCCAGCCCGTGGGTTTGCCAGGGCGGTGTCCCCGCCGTACAAGGTGGTCACCCGCCGGATGGGGTCATAGAACATGGCGCAATTATGGCGTGGAGCGGGAGCGTGGACGGGGAACCGTTGGGTCCAGTTGGCGCCGTCGTACTCCCAAGTTTCGCCGTTCAGCTCGCCGCCAAACCTGGCTCCACCGCCAAAGAGCACCACCCGGCCCCTGTGCCTGTCGAACGCAAAACCAAAGTCGCTGCGGCTGGAGGGCGACACCGCGGTGAGACGCCGAGCCCAATTTGTGCCGTCGTACTCCCAAGTGTCATTCCGGAAGGCGCCCGAAAGATCGTCGCCATCGCCAAGGCCCCCGAAGAGAACGGTGACCCCGCGCACGGAGTCATAGACCATCCCGTGCCGGTGGCGGGCGGCGGGGCCGTTGGTGTCGGCGCGCACGAACGGTGGGTTGGGCGTGACGGTGACCCGCGCGACGCGCGAGGTCACGGTGTTGCAATCGTCGGAGATGACGCAGTCGTAGGCAGCATCGTCGAGATAGCGCAGGCGCGTGAAGCTGAGCGTGGCGTTGGTGGTTCCGAAAATACGGGAATCCCCGGGGAGGGCGAAGCCGTTCTTGCGCCACTGGTGGCGGAGAGCGCCCTTCCCGGACGCCACCACGCGCAGCGAGAGAGGTTCGCAGACCTGGTTCGTCTGGTCCCGCGGACCGGCCTTGATCCAGACCCCCGCCGTGATCTCGATGGGGGCGGAATAGCCGCTGCCGCACTCCGCGCGGCTGAACAACCGATAGTAACCGTTCACGGCGGGCGTGATGTTCGGCAGGTTGAGCGTCTCATTGGTGGCGTCGGGAACCAAGCTTTGGTGCGCAAGTGACTCGACGCCGCCGTCGCTGTTCGCCCCGAACCGAAACCATTGGAGGGAAACCGGATGAGCCGGCCCGTTGGTGGCGCATTCGAGATGTCCGATGCCAGTCGTGGGATCCTCGATCCGCCTGCACGCAACGTAGTTGTCGCTGGGCAGGACGGTCTCGGCTTCAATCGCCACGGAATCGCCGGGGCAAAGATGCAGGAACACGTTGGTGCCGTCATTCTCAACGCCGTCCATGAATATCGAAGGGGTGACCGGGGCGCTGAAGACACGGACCTCGGACGGTTGCGACCACCATTCATTGCCACAGGCATCGACCACTTGGCAGACGTAGGTCCCGGCCACCGTGTATTCGACGGGAGCGAAAAAGTGCCACCACGCCGCGGACTGGGGCATCACGAGCGTCGCCTGGTTCGCCTCAGGGAACAACAGGGCCTCTCCGTCACGGTGCCACCGATACTTCGTCGGCCCGGGGCTGGACACCCGGGCGGTGAGTTCGAATGCTGGGATGATGAGTTCGAACGCAGAGGTGGTTTCATGCGCGTTTTCGGGATTCCGGGTCGCGCACACATCAAGGAAGGGTGGTGGCTGCTGGACAAACTGGGGCGTCACGGGGACCAGTTCCCAAGTTTCGGCGGCCAGTCCGGTGAGCGTGGAGTGGGCGGTCAGTGAATTGAAGCCGCCATAGAGGACGACGACGCCGCGCCGTTCATCGAACACCATGTCATGGCCCCAGCGCGCGCTCGGCGCGGTGCCCGCGGCGGGCTCGCCCATCGCGTTGTCCCACAAAGCCACCTCAAAATAACGGCTGGCGTCCTGGAGTTGGCCTTGCCACTGCCCGGGACCGATGTCGCGCTGGGTCAGCACGCTGCCGCCGAAAACCACCAACCGATCCCGCCGCGAATCATACACCATGCGGTGCCCATAACGCGGCGGGAGCGCCGCCAGTTCGAGTCCGTGAAAACGGATGGGATCCAATTCCGCGGCCCCCAGTGCGAGGCCCCGCAGCGAGCCCTCCAGGTAAACATATGGGGAACTCTCGTAGGACAAGAGGACCACGCCGCCGTGGTGAAGGACGCGCTTGCGGCGCGAATCGTAGGCGGCGGCGAGTTCGGTCACGCCACCCACGATTCCCTTGACACCCTGGAGGAAGAAACTGAGGAAATGTTCCCGGTGATTCACCCCATCCATCAAATAGACGAAGTTGGCCGGACCCTCAAAGTCGTCAAAACTCCAATCCGAATTGGGCCGGACGTGGTGCCGGGCCATGCCGCCAAGAGCCAGCAATCCCCGCGGAGTACCCACCAGGCGCACATCGGAACGCGCCGCGGACTCCTCAACCGAGTTGGGCCGAGGCGTAATCCCAGGCGGACGATAGAAGGGCCCGGGCAACAAACCCACGAGTGTCCATGACCCGCGCGAAGGCCCCGGAACCGGGTTTGGCTGGTCTTCACCCTCAAACTGAAATGTCCAAACATCCTCCAGGCGGCGGCTGCCATCCGAGTTCGGGATATGGGCGTAGCCTCCCACCAAGGTGATCCCCGTCCGCCCCATGCTTCCGCGGTGGGCCAAACCGGCATCCATCCGGGCCCGTGGTTTGGGGCCGACCACCTCCACCAGCGTCCAGTTCGTGCCGTTGTACTCCCAGAGGTTGGCGTGCTCGTCCGCCGAGAACAGGATCGTCGTGCCACGCCCGGGGTTGTAAGCCATGCAATGGCGGAACTGCATGCCCGGGCCTTGCGCGTTGCCGCTCACCTCAGCTCGATGGACCCATTGCACACATTCCTGGGCTCCGGCGAGCGCGACGAAGAATCCCATTCCCAGCAACCAAAACAACCGGACGGTCAGACATCGTTTCACATAGCGTTACCGCAGGAACACTCGGTCCGGATTACAGGAAATCGATCAGGATCATGGGTGAGTCCGTCTCTGGGCTGCGAGCCACCAGAGCCATCAGAGGGATCCGCCCCACCTTATTTCAAATACCTGACGCTCCAAGACCAACCGGAAGGGATACGAAATTCTCAAGGCCCCGAAGCATCCCACACGATGACCGCGCCATCGGAAGTGTTGATGGCCAGGCGGCGGCCATCGGGGGAAAAGGCGAGATGCGTGCCGGCGTTCAGGAGCGGAAAAGTGGCGACTTCGCGTAGGGTAGGCAGATGCCAGAGCTTCACCTCCATCCCGAGATTCGCTGAAGCCAACGTTCGCCCGTCTTGGGAAAACGCCACGGCGGAGGTTTCCTCCAGGTGCCCGGGCAGCGCCGCCACGAGCCGGGCTGTCCGGACGTCCCAGCAGCGGATCGAACCATCGACACTCCCGCTGGCCAAGGTCCGGCCATCAGGAGAAATCGCCAATTGGGAAGCCCGGTCCGAGTGGCCGGCGAGGCGGCGAATGCGGCCCGTGGCGACCTCGCAAAGGGCAAGCGCGTAATCCGAATAGAATCCAACCACCAACCAAAGTCCCTCGCGGTCCATCGCAAGGGCGCTGAAAATTAGTGGGCTGAACCGCCTCGGATCCCGCGTGGCGGCCGTGAACGCAGGATCGCTGATCCGCCGTCGCAATGCGCCGGTGCGCGTGTCCCAAAGCCACAAGACGCCCGCCGCGTCCGCGGCGAACAGGGTCGAGCCGTCCCCGGAGACCCCGCTTTCCTTGGGGAGCAGATCCCCGGGGGCTTTTTCAAGCCGAATGGAGCGACTGGCCACTCGTCCCCCTGGCTCCCACCATTCAACGGATCGGGCCTTCGCATTCAGAAAGATCAAGAGCCGCCCATCCGGCGCGAAACCCATCGGACGCCCGGGAGGATTCCCGGCGCCCAGTCGGGGCAACCGGCTCCAGTCATTTGAAGATTCGTTCCAAGTCCATTCCGTGGTGACGTTCCGGCCGTTGGTCTGCGTGCACGTCACCAGCCGGGATCCGTCCGGGGAAAACAATGGGGCGACATTCGCGGACTGCGCGGCCATGAATTCGTTCGTCCCCATTTCCGCCGACCACAGACGGACTGACAGGTCCTTGCCTCCCGAGGCGATCCGGCCTCCTTGGGAGTCGAACGCGGCCGTCCACACTTCGTTGACATGGCCCCGCCATTCTCTCCGAAGCGCGCCGGATTCGAGATCCCAGAGCCGCAGTTTCTGGTCTGAGCCGGTCGTGAGCAGGGTCCGGCCGTCGGGCGAGAATTCGGCGAGCCACACGTTGCGTTCGTGCGGAAAGAGCTGGGGCCTCTGGTCGGGTTTCTCGAGATCCCAGACCCGGGCGTCCGTCATTCGACCGGCGGCTGCGAGTTGGCGCCCGTCCGGCGAAAACCTCAACGCGAACAGATTCCGGTTGGTCGCCACCATGCGGAGAAACCTTCTTGCTTCGAGATCCCAAAGCTGGATGCCATGCCGCGCATCGAGGAAGGCGAGTTGGCGGCCATCGGGTGACACCGCCGGAAACCACCCGCCCACCGGCAGTGGTTCAATTATGTTCCGGTCGAGATGGACCAGCAGAAGCGGTTCGGGGGTCGGGTTGGCGAACGGATGCCAAGGGGAGGCGACGAGCACAGGCGCGCGGATGGCCATCGCGGCTGTCTGGCCCTTCAACGGGAGCCCATTCGGCACGGCGCGGCCTGAGGGCGCCTCCCAGAACTTCACCCCGGATCGGCCGGCGGACATCAGGCGTTGGCTATCCGCAGTGAACGCCACAGACCAGATGCCCCCCCCGGCCTCCAGGGTTGCCACGCACTCCCGGCTGGCAAGATCCCAGATTTTCAGCGAATGCGCCGAATCCTCCGGAGGTTCATGACTTCCGGACGCGAGCCATCGGCCATCGGGAGACACCGCGACGCAGGTGACCGTCCAAGGGTGCGTGCCCAATGTCGCCAACTCCTCGCTCTGGCAGCGTTGCCAGAGCAATCGCCACTCAACGCCGCGCAAGTCCGGGCCCGTCCCGCTCCCCTGCCCAGGAACATGGCGTTCGAGCAACGACCGCGCCCAACCAAGATTCCCCTGGCGCTCGGCGAATGAGGCCGTGGCGAGGTCGGCCGCGTACAGATTGAGCCGCATTCGCTCGCGGCTGGCCCTCGCCTCGCGCCACTGCCAAAGCACGCTGGCAAAACCCACAAGGACCGCCAGCGCCAAGGACAAGGAAAGAAAGGCGAGCGCGGGCTTGCGGCGGGTCCAAAGGACGCCACGTTCCACTGTTGAAATTGGACGAGCCAGGATGGGCAGGGAACGCTCGAACCGCGCCAAGTCCTCCGCCAAGGCTGCGGCGGTGGAATAACGGCGCCCGGGTTCTTTTTGGAGGCATTTCAGGCAAATGGTCTCGAGGTCGCGTGGCACGCTGGAATTGAGGTGGCGCGGGGGCGCCGGTTCCGTATGCAGGGCCTGCTGCAGGGTGGCCGCCACCGTGTCCGCCACGAACGGAGGACGGGCTGTGAGCAACTGATAGAGAATGGCTCCGAGCGAATAGACATCGCCGGCCTGCCCCACCACGGCCCCTGAAATTTGCTCCGGCGGCAAATAATTGGGCGAGCCGATCATCTCCCCGGTGCGCGTCAATTCCGTCCGGGCGTCAAGTTGTTTGGCGAGGCCGAAATCCGTGACCCGGGGCTGGTCACAGGGATCCAGCAGGATGTTCGACGGCTTGAGGTCGCGGTGCAGCACTCCGGCGGCGTGGGCATGGGCGATGGCCTCCGCCACCAGACGGAGATAACGGGCCGCCCGCACCGGGGCGATCGGCTTCTCGCGCACCAACTCCGCCAGCGTCGGGCCCTCCATCAACTCCATGGCGAAGTAGGGTTGGCCGTCGAGTTCACCGACCTCGTGAATGGTCACGATGTTGGGATGGCGCAGCCGCGCGACCGCCTCGGCTTCGGCCTGAAAACGCGCCTTGATCCCTTGGCCGGCGAACACTCCTGCAAGGAGCATTTTCACGGCGACCCGCCTGTTCAATCCCACCTGCAACGCCTCGTACACCACCCCCATGCCGCCCCGGCCCAATTCGCGCAGGAACTCAAAGTCGCCCGAGCGATGGAGGATTCCCGCGACCGGTTTCACCGCCGGCCCGAACGCCAATTCCGCCAGGCATCGCGGGCAATTCCCAGCAAGTGAACCCGCCGTCGAAGGCGATTGGCACTGCGGACAAAGTGGCATGGCCATGGACATGAGGTTACCGCCGGAACATCGGCCGCAAATTACGGCCATTCTTCACGCCAAAGATTCCAGGAGGTGGCGCAACTCCGCTTCAACCTCCAGCGGGCTGTTCACCGTGTCTGCCACCGCGGCCCGGACCATTTGGCGATAATTCTGGCGCAGTCGGTGCACCTGAACCGCCAACGTGCCGGGCGCGAGGCTCAGTTGTTCGGAAAGCGCCGCGTACTCGCCCGCCTCCGGTTCGCGGCTCAAAAACGCCTTTAGGGCCACAAAAAGGTCACCTTTCCCGCGAGCCACCTGCTCATTCTCCATTTGACGCAGTGTGGTCTCCATCAACGCCATCGCCCACTGGCGCTGAAACAGCCTCTCGGGCGTCTCGCCATGCGACGGCTCCCGCAGGTACCGGTCCTCCGCCGACTCGTCGTCGATCGAGAGAATCTCCCGATGGCCCCCGCGCTTCTGCGCGGTGGCCCTCGCATTCTCATTGATCAGGAAATGCGTGAGCGCCTTGAGCAGGAATGATCGGAACTTCCCCTCACCGCGAACCAACCCGGCCAGGTCATTGCGCTTCAGCAGGAGCTCGAAGAATCCCTGCGTCAAATCTTGGGCGCGGTCCGCATCGTAGCCCTCGCGCCGGATGAAGGCGTACAACGGATACCAATAGCGGCGACACAGCTCCTCCAACGCTTGCGCACTCACGGGATCGGCCGCGTCGCCAGCCGCGATGACCATGGTCCATCGCGTCGTGGCGAACACAGGGGACCGTGAGGCGGAGAACGACAGCACGCGATCACCCTAGCAGTCCGTCCAAAAATGTCCGCACAAAGTTTGGACGATCCGGACAGTTTCGACTCCCTGGCGCCCCGTCACTCAGCAAAGCGAGCCCCGATCGACTCCGTGGGGTGAGCGTGAGATTGTCGCCCTCGCATATCTTCCGGGGCGGCGCCTCCGACCTGACCGGAGCCAACCAATTAGCCCGTGGCGACTCCCTGGGTCCCACGCCGCAAAACATCCCAATCCAGGGAGAACGAAACACTCGTCAATCCCAAACTTGCCGTTCACCAAATCGAACCCGAT